>DAOTVR010000451.1:0-6903 GCA_034436315.1 Anaerolineae bacterium | reverse complement strand
CCCATTGAGGGTAACGTTACGCAGATCATCGTGCCCGAGAACCTCACCGTGATCTGGGCCGATGGGAAGCGGGCCTCACCAAAGGACATTGCTCCGGGGCAAACCCTTTTTGCGGAGGGTCCCATTGATGCCATCGGGCGCATGATCGCCAGCCAGATCACCATTGTGCGTGAGGCGAAGCAGCCTACACCTTCCCCTTCTCCTGAGCCTTCGGCGACCTGGTTGCCTCTTACGCCGACGATCACGCCATCGTTGGCGGCTCAGGGCTGGCTAGGCGAGTACTTTGCAAACTCTTCGCTGGCCGGTTCTCCAGTGATGACGCGAACAGACGGGGTGATAGACTTTCAGTGGAGACAAGGCTCCCCTGACCCGACGGTCCCGGCTGATCGCTTCTCGGTTCGTTGGCGCCGTCGCTGGCTCTTTGAAGGCGGAAGCTATCGTTTCTTTGCTTATTCGGATGATGGGGTGCGGCTTTGGGTGGATGGTATCTTGGTCATAGATCAATGGCGGGATCAACCGGCTACTTTGACGTATGGGGACCTGAATCTATCCGCCGGCGAGCATGAAGTGCGCGTAGAGTATTATGAGGCCTTGGATAGCGCGGAGATTCGCGTATGGTGGGAGCAACAAGGCCTTTATCCTGATTGGAGGGGTGAGTACTTCGCTAACCCCGATTTGGCGGGGAAGCCCGTGTTGGTGCGTAATGATACCGAGATCGCTTTCAACTGGGGCAGTGGGTCGCCGGCGCCGGAAGTGCCGACCGATCGTTTCAGCGTGCGTTGGACTCGAACGGCCACCTTTGAGGAAGGGGCTTATCGCTTCAACATCCGAGTTGATGATGGGGTCAGGCTCTGGGTTGACGGGCTTTTGCTCGTTGATGAGTGGCATCCGAGTGCGGCGATGACCTATCAAGGTTACCTTTGGCTTCCGGCGGGTCCTCATGCCTTGCGCGTGGAGTATTTTGAGGCTGGTGGCGGCGCCCTGGTATATTTTGAATGGGAGAGGTTGCACAAATTCGTGGGGTGGAAGGGGGAGTATTTTGCGAATCCGGTTTTGGTAGGTCGCCCCGTTTTTGTCCGCGATGATGACTCAATTAACTTTGATTGGCAAACTGGCTCACCGGGTTCAGGGTTGCCCATAGACAATTTCTCTGCGCGTTGGAGCCGAACAGTGGATTTTGACGAGGGAGGTTATATCTTCTGGGCGGTCGCCGATGATGGAGTAAAGGTCTATTTGGATGGGCAACTCCTCATTGACGAATGGCATGATGCCCCGGGGACCCATTATCAGCGTCAACTCTACCTTGCCAAGGGCGCTCATGCTCTCATCGTGGAGTATTATGAGCATGGTGGCAAGGCGCTTATACGGTTTGGGTGGGAGGCATTGGGCACGGCCACACCCACGCCAACGTCTACTTTGACGTTTACTCCCAGCCCGACGCCCCTCACGCCTTCTTTGACGCCTACTCCGAGCTTGACGTGGACTCCGCTTCCTCCGACATGGACGCCTATCCCCCCGACAGCTACGCGATTGCCCAGCAAGACGCCTGTCTCGCCTACAGTTACGCCTAGCTATACACCTCTGACGCCGACCCCTACGCTGGAACCTACCTCCACCGAGACGCCGGCCCTCACGCCGACCTTGGACGTATCACCTTCAGCAGCCATCAGCGCCACCGCCACTGGCATGCCCGAACTTACCCCTTCTGTTACCCAAACCTTAGGACCCTCCTCGGTGGGGAAAAGCTAACTGCCGAGGCCGTCTCCGTGTAACCTTTAGCATTGGGTATTATGTGAGATAGTTCTTTTGAGCGTCTCCCTTGCTATAGTACAATAGAAGGTGGAGAGTTAGTCCCTTTTAGGCGTTTTGTCAGGTCGGGGCGTTCCTGTGAAAAGCATATGGCATCTCCTTCGTCGTCCGACGCAGGCGAACCTTCGCACACAACTCATGGTGACGACAGTGGTCCCTGTCGCAGTGCTTCTGATCGCCTTGGTGACGGTGGGTGTTTTCGGCTTTACGCGCTTGACCCAAACTCTCGTTGAGCAGCGCGACTCGGAGTTGGTCCAATTGGCTGCGCGCCAAGTGGCAGGCTACTGGGCCGATTCGGTGCGCTTGTTGATCGCGGTTTCTTCAACGGATCCTGTTCGCTCCGGCGATCTTGGCGCCATCAAGGCCCTTTTGAGTGAGAGTGTGGCCCTCTACCAGCGGTTTGATCAGATCAGCATTACGGATGTTCAAGGTGTGGTTGTAGCCACTGAGGGAGGCGTGCTGGGCGAGAGCGTAGGGCAGTACGCTTATTTTGAACGCGCGCGCCGATTGCGTCGCCCGGTGCGTTCCGAAGTCTATAAGGATGCTCAAGGGCAGCAAGTCATCGTCGTCGCCGTGCCCATCTATGATTGGGCCGGGCGATTCTCCGGCTGTGCTTTGGGAGTTTGGGAGCTTCAGAAAGATCATCTGGGATTGCCGGTGCGGAACGTGCGTGTAGGCCAAAATGGTTTCGCGCAATTACTGGATAGTCGGGGCATCGTTCTCTATCACCCCTCAAAGGACATGATCGGCGCGGACTATCATCAACACCCCGCTGTGGCAGCTCTCTTACGAGGTGAGACGGGTGCTCAGACAGTCAATGTGGGCGGCCAGACGATGGTCGTGGGATATGCTCCCCTTCGCCTTAGAGAGCTTGCCAGCTCACTCGCCGATGAGAGTTGGGATGGATGGGGGCTGGTCACCGTTGAGTTTTGGGATGATATCGTCGCTCCTTTGCGGCCTTATGTGCGCCTGATGGCTGTGCTGTTGGTTCTGGTTGTTACCATCCCCTTGACCTTTTTAGCCCTCAACAGTCGGCGCATCATCGCTCCTTTGCAAAGCCTAGTGGCCCAGGCTGAGCGAGTAGCCTCAGGCGAATTTGAGACGCAAGTCTCTGTGAATACGGGGCCTTCAGAGGTACGCGAGCTAGAGTTGGCTTTTAATACAATGGTTGACCAGCTGCGTAAGTATCGTAGTGACATTCAAAGCTATATCATCTCCATCCTTAACAGCCAGGAGGATGAGCGCAAGCGTATCGCCCGTGAGTTACATGATGAGACGGCGCAAGCCCTCATCGTTCTGGGTCGGCGCATTGAGATGGCCGAAGAGCTGTCTGACAATGCCGAGCTGACCGCCCAGCTAGAGAGCTTGCGCGACCTCGTAGATGATACGTTGCAGGGTGTACGCCTCTTTACCCGGGATCTGCGCCCTCCTTTGCTGGAGGAGCTGGGCTTGCCACGCACTTTGGAGTTATTAGGAGATCGCATAGCGCAAGAGCAACCGCTTACGGTCAACGTGACCATTAAGGGCGAGCCTCGCCCTCTCTTGCCCGAAGTGGAGCTGGGTTTGTATCGTCTGGCACAAGAGAGCCTCAGCAACGTCCGCCGACACGCTCATGCTACTCGTGTGGAGATCGGGTTAACTTACGAGGAAAACCGCGTCCGCTTGGAGATCACCGACGATGGGGTGGGGTTTGAGGCTCCCAAGAACCCCGCGGAGCTCATCAAATCGGGGCGTTTAGGGTTGATGGGCATCTATGAGCGAGCACGACTCTTCGGTGGCCAAGCTACGATCACGTCCAAGCCAGGCCAAGGCACTCAAGTAGTTGTGGAGGTGCCCCTTACAGCTATTGTGCTCTCTCCGCAGGCGGGGATTCAGGAGAAACGCAGTGCGGAGGGGAGAAGCGAATAGGCATAAATGCTTAGGCAAGTTACTGAAAATGGCTGGTGCAAAAAAGGCTTTCATCTGTTATGATTGGGCTGTAAGATTTGTAGGGGGCTGGTGGAACGACGACGGTCTCGACGAGTTGGTTCCAGTCTTGGGCGGCCTTGGCTGTTCCTTAGCCGGTGTGAGGGACAGCGCTTCTTCTCCTCCTTGGTGAACGAGCCTCATCGTCGCGGTGGGCGGCGATAGATGAGGCTCGTTCTAATTTTGCATGCATGATTGAGGGGTTCATGAAGCCCATTCGTATCCTGCTTGCCGATGATCATGTCATGGTTCGTGAGGGGACTCGCAGGATTCTAGAGCGAGAGCCCGATCTTAGAGTTGTCGCCGAGGCAGGGGATGGTCGGGAAATGGTTGCCTTGGCCGAGCAAGAGCGCCCTGATGTGCTCATCGTTGATGTGAGCATGCCGGTCATGAACGGCATTGAGGCCACCAGGATGGTCAAGCGTCTTTTGCCTCAGGCAGCAGTGCTTGTGCTCACCGCTTATGACGATGATCAGTATGTCTTTGCCATCCTAGAGGCTGGAGCGGCGGGGTATCTGCTCAAGAACGTCCGCGGCAGCGAGCTTATTGAGGCGGTTCGTAAGGTGTATGAGGGTGAATCGGTGCTTCACCCCTCGATCGCCAAAAAAGTACTACGGCGGGTGACGTGTACGGGTCCAGCAGGAGGGGCTGCGACCGAGGTGCTCAGCGAACGAGAGCTTGAGGTGTTGCGCCTCGCGGCCCGAGGTTTGAGCAATCGTGAGATTGCCGAGAAGTTGGTCCTCAGTCCTCGCACGATTCAGTCTCATATGGCCAACATTTTCAGCAAGCTACAAGTTGGCTCTCGCACTGAGGCGGTGATCATCGGGCTACGACGGGGATGGCTGACCTTGCAGGATATTAGCGAGACATAAGGGCTTTTTAAGATGCGGCGATAAAAAGCTCCCGTCGCAGCCTGTAAAGCCCTCCTTGAGTCCCTGCCCAGAGCACTTCGGGTGATTCCGGATAGATCGCCTTCACGCCGGGTAAGTCAAAGTAGAACCAGTCTGTTTCTGGGGTACGCAGGGAAATCCCCCTTGAGGTGGCGATCCAGAGGGTTCCGTCGGAGGCCATATACAAGTCACGGATCTCCGGGGAACGTAGACCCCCTTTGGTGCCGGTGGAGGTCAGGCGCACTAGTCCGCCGGTGGGTGAGCGGCGCGCAAGTCCGTTCGTAGTGCCGATCCACAGGGTTCCATCTGGCCCAAGCGCTAGGGCTCGGGTATCCTCTTTGAGGAAGCGCTCTTCGGGATCGGCCCAGGCGAAGCTCCCTTCAGGGGATAACATGCCGAGTCCGTTCGCCGTCCCCAGCCATACTGAGCCGTCGGCAAGGATGAGCATATCGTGCACCGGCAGGGCGGATTCTGCTAAGCGTGCTTTGGGACGCCACCCTGAATCGCTTAAAGGGCCGATTTGGCCATCTGGCGTGCAAATCCACAGCGTTCCGTAGGCGTCAAAGGCCATCCTTGTCACCGGCTGGGCGAGCACCCTTTGGAGGGATCCATGATCTTGCGCCTTATAGAGGCCGTCGGAGGCGCCTACCCAGACTTCACCCCCTGTCCTACTGGCCAAGCAGAGCACGTGCTTGTCCAGCGCGATGCCCGTAGCACCGGAGGTTGTCGCATAGGATAGACCTCGGGGAGAGCCGATCCACAATGTTCCTTGGCTATCCCTTGCCAAAGAAGAGACCTCGTTGCTGGGAATTGAGGCGGGCACGAGCCAAGGTCCACGGAGGTCCTTGCCGTTAGCGGCTGCGAACCAAATGCCGTGCGCCGAGCCTACCCAGAGGTGCTCTTGCTCGTCGCGAGCGAGAGCTTGCACCGAAATGCCCCAGGAAAGATGCTCCCAGGACGTTCCAGGCCGGCAGAAGGCGACACCCTCGTCGCCACATAGCCATATCGTGCCGTCTTGAGCGATCTCCACGTCATAAATCTGCCTGGGAATGGCCGGATTCAAGGCGTGTGTATAAGCGGTCCACCGATTCGTCTCGGGATCCAGACAACCCACACCAACGCTTTGAGGGTGGTGACTGGTGAAAGTGAGCCAGGCTCGCCCTTGCCCGTCCACGGCGAGGTCGGTCGTTTCGCTATCTTCAGGCGCCTCTCCCGGGAGGCTGTAACTCTTCCACCGTTTGTCGCCTTCTTTAGCCGTGCTGATCCTCTCGCCGACGGCCCATACCCGTCCTCCGACTGTCACGCAGACCATCCAGACATTCTGGGTGACGCCCTCCTGCTGGCCGTAGATGGACCATTTGTTGCCATCGTAAGCTGCGACTCGACCATCAAAGGTGGGCAGCCAAATTTGCTCTCCGCCTTCTCGTTTGCTCCAGAGCCTGGGATCAAGGTTCATGGCGGTGAGCATCGCCCTGTATTTGGAGGCTACGGCTTTCTCTCGCGGTTCGTAACTGATCCATTTTTCGCCGTCGTACTCGCTCCAGGCGGGGTGATCTACATAGCCGACCCAGATGTGTCCCTCGCCGTCTTGGGCAAGCCCTTGGGTGGCTAGAGACATCAGACCATCGTTCAGGGTGAAGACACGGCTTTCCCCTGAACCGGTCTGCCAGCGCACGACGCCTCCGCGTGTTGCGGCCCAAAGGTACTGACCATCATAAAGAAGGCCATTTATATCGTTGGGGTTCGTCCAAAACTGTAAAGGAGCCTCATGGATGACCAAAGGGGCAAGGGTGATTGTGGGCACAAGTCGGGGAAGGGTATTGGGATGGCCGCCAGGAGAAGGGATAGGGGGCGACGACGTGGCTCTTGGTCCGTCTGAAGGCCTAGTGGCGATAACAGCGATACGGGTGGGGGTGATCGTCGGCCAGGCTGCAGCGGGTTTCCCCGTGACATCAAAATTCGTCTGCGCACAGCCGACGGCGAGGGCGATAGCAAACAGTATAAGGAGAAACGAACTTGTCCGTCTCATATTAGGCTGGTAAGCCTCAAGGTGAGGAGAGTATAATCCCATAGCCGCTTCTGAAGCAACCGAACAGCCCTACTCGCCATTTGTCCTAGCTTATGGTCCGATTTCTCATTGGACAAAAGGGGACTGCTCCAAGTATACTTTTCTTGCTCATTGTATAGATAAACCCTCTTGAGCTACCACGCTTCTGCGGAGGGGAGATTGCAGGCGAAA
>DAOTVR010000450.1:0-1571 GCA_034436315.1 Anaerolineae bacterium | reverse complement strand
CGAAAGAAGGGCAGCTCTAAAGCCAGTCGCGCCTCCCAGTTGACAAAGCGATCGTAATCCTCGCTAAAGGCGTCGTACAGAGGCACAACACTCATGGGGCGCCTTTTCTAGCCCGTCGGTAGGCCTTAAGGACAGTTGGGCCGACACACCGCTCGGCCTCTTTGCACCAATCAAGGCATGTCGCCCCTTGCTCACGATAGACCCAGGACTTGCAACGGCTGCAGCGCCCACGAAACTCGTCGGACCAGATTTCTACTTCATTCTGGCAATGGGGACAGAGCACGTATTCTGGCCGAGCTTCTTTAATCAGTCGTGATCCAGGACATGTATTGCGCATACTCCTTCTTCCCTCGGCTTTAGCCATGTATGAGGCTCGGCAAGCAATGGGTACAAACCCAAAGGCTTTTCCCTTTCGTTCGACAAGAGATCAAAACAGCATATTCCTCACTCACTTCGCAACGGAAACACCTCGGCATTTCGGAGGGATCATGAGCCTGTTGCCAAGGCCTCTCTCTTGTTTGGGGTATGTGATCAAATTCCGCGTCATTACTCTTCGTGTTATGCGTCATCGTAGGCTTTCCTCTTGGTTAAAGGCCGTCCTTGATAGCGGTTCTTGCTTAATTACAAAATAATTCTATCATGAGCCCAGCCGAGTTACTAGGACAAAAGTCACATAGGATACCGCTACGGAAGACACTCGCTTGCTCTGCGATCATCTAGGGAGGAAACTTGGACGTTTTGTTGGGCGTGGATGTAGGAAGTACCAATATCAAAGGGGTTGCCTATACGAGTGAGGGTCGGTCCTTGTCCGTTGCCAGTAGGCCTACTCCTACCCAGTACGTAGGCTTGCGACAAGCACAGCATGATCCCGAAACCCTTTGGCAAGAGGTGGCGAGCGTACTGAGGGAGGTTGTTGACGCTCTGCCAGGCCATGCTCACGTAGCAGGCATGGCCATCGCTAGCGTAGGCGAGGCGGGCGTACCGCTTGATGCTCATGGACGGGCATTGTATCCAATCATTGCCTGGTATGATGAGCGCAGTGTGCCTCAGGCCGAGTGGTGGGCCAAAACGGTCGGGGTGACCGAGATCTATCAGCGTACTGGATTACCCTTGGGGCACACCTTCACTCTCAACAAGCTGCTATGGCTGAGGGAAAAAGAGCTGGAAGTCTTTAACAGGATAAGCCGATGGCTTTGTGTGGCCGATTACATCGCTTATCGCCTTACGGGAGAACAATGCATGGGATACTCCCTGGCCTCCCGTACGATGGCGCTAGACCTCCGGTGTCGGCGTTGGTCGACAGAGATGTTGGACCACGCGGCGCTGGAAGCGAGCGTTTTCCCCGAGCTTAGGCCTGAAGGCAGCCTTGTCGGCCATGTCACGGCTGAAGCCGCTTGTGAGACGGGTCTTCCCAAAGGTTTACCGGTCTTCGTCGGGGGGCACGATCATATTTGTGGTAGTTTGGCCGTGGGGGCTTGTTATCCCGGCATCGTTCTGGATTCGACAGGTACAACCGAAGCGGAATTGGTTACCTTAGACGCCGTGGAGGAATATCTGGGTCGCGCTGATCT
>DAOTVR010000449.1:0-1647 GCA_034436315.1 Anaerolineae bacterium | reverse complement strand
CCCTTACGTCGGGTAGCGTCAATGCAGAGCCGCTCGGCCTGCACGTTGCCGGCGCAGTCAAGGGCGCAATCCACCCCCTTGCCGTCGGTCAAGTCTTTGATCTGGTGGATGATCCCCTCATCGCGTGGGTCGAGCACATGATCGGCACCCATCTCCTTAGCGCGCGCTACCCGCCAAGGGATTGACTCGGCCACGATGACCTACGCGCCGCGATAGCGAGCGTTGACGATCGCCCCTAGCCCCACCGGGCCAGCGCCGGCGATCAGCACGGTGTCGAACGCGCTCAGGCCCATGCTCTGAAAGGCTCCGAACGACGGCCCCAGCCCACAACAGGCCAGCGAGGCGCGCTCATAGGATACATCGTCGGGTATCTGGGGGAGGAGCCAGGAGGGCTTGAGGAGGTATTGCGCGTAGGTGGCGCTGCCCTCGCGGGAGCCGGTAAATTGAGCCAAGTCGTAGGTGTGCTCGCAGTGAATGTAGTCGCCGGCCACGCAGAGGGCGCATTTGCCGCAGGGGTATTGGGGCATGACCACGACGCGGTCGCCCACCTTTACCCGGCCGGGCTGGGCAACGGCGACGACTTCTCCGGCGGCCTCATGGCCCAGGAACTCGGTCTTGTGGCCGGCGACAAAGCTCTTGTACTCGGTGCACATGGGCGCCGCGTGCACCTTGACCAAGACCCAATCCTCTTTGGGTTGCGGATCACTGACCTCCACCAGCGCAGCCTGGCGTTCACCCAGGATGACGGCCTTTTTCATGGTCTCTTCTGTCCTGTCACTTGATCGTTGCCCCAAAGGGCACCAAAGCCAACATGACCATCTTCATGTGTTGCTTGGCGAAGGGGATGCCCACGATGGTGATGGCACAGAGAAGGGCAAAGACCAGGTGCACGAGGGCTACCTCTACGCCACCGAACACCCACCAAAGGACATTCATCAGGATGGGCAATAGGCCGCTCGCCGATCCTCGCGTATCTACCTCCTTGCCGAAGGGGGCCAGCCCCAAGAGGGAGAGCTTGAAGAGCTGCACCCCGAAGGGAATGCCCACGATGGTCAGACAGAGCACCAGGCCGCCGAGCAGGTAGAAGAGAAAGATCAGGATGCCGCCGCCCAAAAAGATCCACAACAGGTTGCCGATGAGGCTCATTTTCCACGCTCCTCGGATCATTTTACTCTCAGTTATCCCTACGCAAGGGAGGGCAGCGGGTTTCAAACCTCCTTTCCCAGCTCCAATCTCATCTTCTGTCGCCCGGCCTTGTCCTCTACGGGGACGAACCCCAAACCCTTGTAGAGGGCCATAGCCCGCGCGTTGCTCTTGGTCACGGCCAAGGTGAGCGCCGTGCGCCCGGCTTGGCGGCACATGGCGATGGCGTCCTCTACGATGGCCCGCCCCAGGCCCTGGCCCCAGTACGGCTTATCTACCTGAATGTGCACGATATGGCCGGTATGCCGGTTGCTCAAGTCCAACCAGAGCCAGCCCACCACTTTGCCGTCTAGCTCATAGACGTAAACCTGGTCGCGCAGAGCGCCGGAGGAGAGCCAACTGCGAAAGGACGGCTCGTGGAACTCCAAGCCGGGGAAGTTGATCTCCCAGCTCAGGCGATACATGGCCAGGAGCGTCTCGTAATCCCGACGCATATCCAGCGCT
>DAOTVR010000448.1:0-5500 GCA_034436315.1 Anaerolineae bacterium | reverse complement strand
CGGGCTTTGGTAGCCGCTTCCCCCGCCGGCATCCTCTTGAGCCGGGACGCCGGCGATAGCTGGTCCCTCTGGGCGGATGAGCCGGCTTCCTTGGTCTGCGCCTCGCCGAGCGGCCGGCTCTATGCCGCCGTTTGTGCGGCGGGAGCGGTGCGCGTAGCGGGGGCATTGGGCGGCCCCTGGGAGAGGCTGCCCGGCCCTTGGGAGGGAGGCCGGGAGGTGCTGGCCTTGGCCCTGAGCGACGATGCCCACTACAAGGTCGCCCTACTGGATCCTGGAAGGGAGTCACTGAGCGTCTGGGAGGGGCGGCCCGGAGGCTTTAGACAGCTCGTGAGCCATCCGGCCAGCGTTGCCCCCCTGGCAGCCCTTTGGGTCTTGGACCGGCCCGGCTGGGGCGCGAGATGGTATGCCAGCCTGGATGGCCAGGTGTGGGAGTTCCGGGAGGCAGGGGGAAGGAGTTCGGGCCATCCGCTGCCGCTCGGGGACCAGGGGGAAAGCAAGGTCTTGGGTTTGGCCGGTGGCCAGGGCCGGGAGGGGCCGGCCTTGTTTGCCTGCACCGGGGAGGCCATCTACAAGCTTACCGGCAGGTCCTGGACGGCCGTGCACCACTTTGGCCCGGAGAGGGCCGTCGCCTTGGCGCTATCCCCCTCCTATTCTCGTGATGCAAGCGCCTTTGCCCTGCTCTTGGGTGGGGCGTTCTGCCGAGGGATTTTGCTCTGAAGGAGTTTCGCGATGAAAGCACACGTTAGGATGCACAACGGTACCCCTACCCTCTTCTTGGACGACCGGCCCGTCTTCGCCAATTGTCAGCTCATCGGCTCGGTTGACCCCAAGGGGATACCTGCTACCCAGGAGAGCATTCGCGCCTTCGCCCGGAACGGCATCCATATCTACTCCATTGATGCCGTCATGCGGGAGTGGTGCGGGCCGCGCCCGGGGAACCCCAGCCCCTATGACTTTAGCGAGACTGCGCCACGCCTGGAGATGGTGTTGGAGGCCGATCCGCAGGCCCTCTTCCTCTTGCGCATGGGCCTGGAGACGCATTATCTCCCCGATGATTGGTGGAACAAGGCCTATCCCGATGAGCGAGAGGTCTTATCCGACGGGCCTTATTCCTCGGCCTCGTTTGCCTCAGAGGTGTGGCAAGCGCAGGTCAAGGATTTTCTGCGGGCCTATATCGGCCACCTGCGCGCAACGGGCCTGTACGATCGGGTGATCGCCTACCAGCCGGCCACGGGGACGTGCGGCGAGTGGATCAAATCCTGGTCCTCTATGGGCCTGGCCTGTGGCGACTTGAGCGCGCCGATGCGCCGCGCGTTCCGCCGATGGCTGCGTGCGCGTTACGGCGATAGCGTTGAGGCTTTGCGGGCCGCCTGGGGGGATGCAGAGGTGACCTTTGAGACTGCCGAAGTCCCCTCGGCTGCCGAGCAGTTCAACACGACTCGCCACTTGTTCCGCGATCCGAAACGAGAGCAAAAGGTCATAGACTTTTACGCTTGTTACGCCGAGGTCGCCGCCGATGCGCTCATCGGCTTCTGCCGACTGATCAAAGAGGAGACCGCCGGCGATAAGTTGGCGGGGGCGTTCTTCGGCTACCTGATGGAGCTTTCCTGGAACGATAGCTTCTTTAACGATAACTATGGGGATTTGGCTTCCAGCGAGGTCTCCACCGTGCAGCGCAGCGGCCATCTGGGGCTGTGGAAAGTGCTCCGCTCGCCCTATGTGGATTTTTTAGTCAGCCCGTACACCTATCCGTTCCGGGGGATAGGAGGAGATGGGCTCCCCATGCAGCCTACCGATTCGTTGCGCCTGCACGGAAAGCTCTACCTCCTGGAAGAGGACACGCTGATGCACAACAACTTTGATCCGGGCGGGCGCATGCACCCGGTGGAGAAATCCATCCCCATCTATCAGCGCCACTTTGCCCAGGTCGTTACGCATGGCCTAGGAGTGACCTGGTTAGAGAGCAGCTATTTCCCCGAAAGCCCGCTCATTCGGGAGGAGGCCCGCCGCTGGCACAAGCGTTTCCAGGAGCTCGGCACCTGGGCGCTGGAGCTTGACCGCCGGCCCCAATCCGAGGTCGGCGTGTTCCTGGACGATGAGTCCTTCCTGTACGAGACCATCCGCAACAACATAGATATCCCCCTCATCTGGCACCAGCGGGTCATCAACCTCAATCGCTTTGGCGCCCCCCATGACCTCTACCTGCTGAACGATCTCTTGGAGGGGAACCTACCGGATTACAAGCTGTACATCTTCCTCAATCCCTTCCACCTCAACGACCGCCGGCGCAAGGCGCTGAAGGAGATCGTTTGCCGGGATAACAAGGTGGCCCTGTGGCTTTATGCTGCCGGCTATATCAACGCCGATCGGCCGGATGCCGTTCACCTAGAACACATGACCGAGCTCACCGGTTTTCGCTTCGGCAAGGGGGGAAGCTATTGGGGACCGTTTATGCACCTCACCAACTTCAATCACCCCATCACCCAAGGGCTGTCTCAGGAGCTCTTCTGGGGCTCCACGCGCTCCATCGCGCCCAACTTTCACCTGGAGGACCCCGAGGCCACGATCCTCGGCGAGGTCGTCTATAGCCTGGGGCGCTGTCGGGCCGGCTTTGGGGTCAAGACCTTTAACGCGGGCGACCCCAAGAGGTGCTGGACATCGGTCTACATCGCCACCCCCAACGTCCCGGCGCCGGTATTGCGGGGCATCGCGCGCTACGCTGGGGTACACCTCTACAGCGAAGAGGGCGACGTGCTCTACGCCACGCCGGATCTTCTCGGCGTGCACACCGTCGCCGGCGGCCCACGCCTCTTCAAGCTCCCCCGACGGGTAGAGGTCGTCTATGACCTGTTCGCCGAGCGCGTCCTGGCGCGCGACGCGACCCAGTTTGAGGTCCAGTTGTCCCCCGCCTCTACGGCGTTGTATTATACGGGGGCGGCGGCGCGGCTGAAGGCCAGAGGCTGACCGGCTCGCCGTGTTTGCGGCTAAGCCGCGGCGACGAGCGCTCTTGGCAGAGGGGGTACAGTGCTTGGGAGGTTCGGTCGCCGGCGTTTCCCGGCGCCGAGCGGGCCGGCCTCTTGAGGGCGATGCTCGCCGCCTGCCGCGCCTGCGGGAAAGCTACAACGGAAAGGAGAAACGATGGTTGAGTCCTACGAGACGGTGTTTTACGTCGCCCTGAACGGCGATGACGGCTGGTCGGGCAAGCTGGCCGCGCCCAACGCCGAGCGCACCGATGGCCCCTTTGCCACCATCGCGCGCGCCCGCGAGGCCATTCGCGCCATGAGCGCGGAGGAGCGGGTGGCCCATCCGATCACCGTCTGGATACGCGGGGGCAGCTATTACCTGGAGGAGCCGCTGGTCTTTGGGCCGGAGGATAGCGGCACCTTCGCCAGCCCGATCACCTATGCCGCCTATCCCGGCGAGACGCCCATCCTCAGCGGCGGCCGGCCGATCCGGGCTGCCTGGAGGCCCTACCAGGGGCCGATCATGGTCTGCACCGTCCCCGGCGCCCAGGGGGGAGGGTGGCGGTTCCGCCGGCTGGCGGTCAACGGCAAGGCCAAACGCCGCGCGCGGCTGCCCCAGGAGGGCTATTTCCGCCTGGTGGAGCCGGTGAGCCCGGTGGCCTTCCGCTATGAGGAGGGCGATATCCGCCGCTTCCACAACCTCCAGGACGTGGAGGTGGTGGTCTTTCATTCTTGGAACGAGTCGCGGCTACTCATCGCCGAGGTGGACGAGGCCAAGCGGGTGGTCACCTTCACCGGCGGGCCCGAGCCCAGCCACCCCTTCGGCTGGGAGGGCGTGGAGGGGAGGCGCAACCGCTACTATGTGGAGAACGTCCGCGAGGGGCTCACTCAGCCGGGGGATTGGTACCTGGACTATCATACGGGCGAGCTCTACTACTGGCCGGAGGAGGACCTGGCCCAGGCGGAGGTCGTGGCCCCGGCGCTGAAGCAGCTCGTGCGCTTTGAGGGCGAGGCCCAAAAGGGGCGCTATGTGCAGTACTTGCACTTCCGCGGGCTGACCTTCTCCGATACCGACTGGGAGCTCCCCCCGACGGGTTACCCCGGCTGCGGCGACGTGGGCGATATCGTGGAGCCTTCGGCGTTGGACCTGGAGGGGGCGCGGCGCTGTAGCCTGGAGGGCTGCTGCATCCGCAACACCGGCGGCTACGCCCTGGAGATCGCCGGGCCGGGCAACCGCATCGTGGGCAACGTCATTTACGACACCGGCAGCGGGGGGATCGTCCTCCGCAACTACACGGGCGAGCACAACGTGATCGCCTATAACCACATCCACCATTGCGGTGTGGTATATCCCAGCGCGGTGGGGATCAACATCGACGACGGCGGGGGGATCATCGCCCACAACTTGATCCACGACATCACCCATTCGGGGATTTACGCCCGCCATTGGGCCACCGACCACCAGCCGCTGGAGCGGGTCAACCAGGAGGAGGGGCTGGTCATCGAGTACAACGAGATCTATAACCTGATGGCCCCGATCAACGACGGCGCGGGCATCTTTGTGCGCGATTCGGATATGCTCATCCGCAACAACCTGATCCACGACGTCTACTCCTACGGCGAGGGCACGCCGGGCTGGGGCATCTACCTCGGCTGCCGCAGCCGCAACAGCCGCGTGGAGAACAACGTCGTCTATCGCACGCGCGAGTCGGTGCACATCTGGTACGGCAACGAGAACTGCACCTGGATCAACAACATCTTCGTGAACGCCAAAAAGACCCAGATCAACTACACCAACGATTGGGATACGCGGCACGTCAACGTGCGCTTCCTGCGCAACATCGTCTGCTGGGATGAGCCGGGGGCCTGGCTCTTTGAGGTGGGCGGGGAGCGCTCGCTGCCCGCCGAGTCGGATTACAACCTCTTTTACCCGGCGGGGGGCGGGCCGATGGTCATCGGGAGCCTCGCCGGCGTAGGCGACTATGCCGCGTGGCGCGCGCGAGGCTATGACGCGCACTCCCTGGTGGCCGATCCGCTCTTTGTGGATGCGGCGCACGACAACTATGCCCTCAAGCCCGAGTCGCCGGCGCTGAAGCTGGGCTTTAAGCCGATCGATCTCTCCACGGTGGGCTTGCGGGGGAGCGCCTGGGAACGCAAGGGGCCATGAGCGTCGGCGGGGGAGCGGGCGAATACGGGGTGATCACCTTCAAGACGACGACGGCGGCCTATGCCGCCGAGAAGGCCCTCCTCCGGGCGGGGCTGCGGGCGGAAGTGATCGCCGTGCCGCGCTCGCTCTCCACCGATTGCTGCCTGGGGCTACGCATCGAATGGGCCGCGCGCGAGGCGGCCCAGGAGGCGCTGCGCCGGGCGGGGGTGGCCTTTGTGGGGGTGTGGCGGGTATAATTTAGGTCTCCCCATCGTCACCCCGCTGGGGTTCCTGGCCCTCTTGGAGCTGGAGGGGGATCGGCGCGGAGGATGGGGCTCAGCGGGCCTTGCGCGGGCGGGCGTCTTGGGGGATGGGCCGCCAGAGCTTGCAG
>DAOTVR010000447.1:0-4083 GCA_034436315.1 Anaerolineae bacterium | reverse complement strand
AGCGCTTTGGTGCAAGGGCTGAAGTTCATGGGAACCGCCACAAGTGAAGCCGCGCAAGACTACCTGGACGCTCAGCTCACCGCATACATCCACAGCAGGTTGCTCATATCCATTGGTTCGGTCGTCGTGATCGTGGTCATGACCCAGATTATGATGAGCCGTTTAGTGACTAACAGATTGCGGCAGTTTCTGGATGTCATCCAGCGCATTAAGCCAGGGGATCTCGGGGCCAGGGTAGAAGTGGGCGCTCATGACGAGATCGGGGAGTTGGCCGAGGCCTTTAACCAGATGGCCGATGGCTTGAGGGAAAAGGAGCGCCTGGAACAGAAGGTCAAGGAGCATGCTGAAGAGCTTCAGCGACAGGCTGAGAAGCTGGCAACCCTCAACGCCATCGCGACGACCGTGAGCCAGTCTCTGAACCTAAAGGAGGTCCTGCACAGTGCCCTGGATGAAGTGCTTGAGTTGATGCAGTTGAGGGCTGGATGGGTCGTTCTGCGTGACGGCCAGGAGGGAGAGCTTCGGCTTATGGCCAGTCGTGGTCTACCCGAGACGGTCGCTCTGGCCCATCAGCAATGTGCGTGGGATCGTTCCTCTTGTCTGCACGTTTTGGCGATAGGCCGACCCGAGGCCTCGCAGCTTGCGCCGGAGCCATCTTGTGCAGTTGCCATGTACTTTCAGGGGAAGGGCCTCATCTTTCGCGCCTGTGTGCCTTTGAAATCCCGGGAGCGTATCCTTGGCGTCATGAGTTTGATCGGTGATTCCTCCAGCAAGGTACAGGAACTCACCGAGGATACCTTGGAAACCCTCGCGGCCATCGGCCGCCAGATAGGCATCGCCGTGGAGAATGCCACCCTTTGTGAGGAATTGCGTCAAAAAGAAGCTCTCCGGAGACAGCTCCTAGAACGAGTGATCACCGTTCAAGAAGAGGAGCGCAAGCGCATCGCTCGTGAGTTACATGACCAGATCGGCCAGGCTCTGACCTCGCTCATCATGACGCTCAAAGTCCTGGAGGAGGCCGGCTCTCTCCAGCAAGCCTGGGCGCATATCGGGGAGTTGCGCGACGTAGTGGTGCAGATCCTGAAGGGGGTGCGCGAACTAGCCTTGCAACTGAGGCCAAGCGTCTTGGATGATCTGGGGCTGCCGGCGGCCCTGCGTCATTATCTTAGGGGGTACGAGGACAGGTTCCGGGTGCCCGTTGATTTGCAGATCCTAGGGCTGGATCGTGAGAGATTGCCCCCTGAGGTGGAGACGGCTCTTTATCGCATCGTGCAAGAGGCGCTCACCAACGTGGCTAGACATGCCCAGGCCCACAGTGTGAGCGTGCTTTTGGAAAAGCGAGGGGCCTCGATGAAGCTGATCGTAGAGGATGATGGCCGAGGGTTTGATGTGCTTCAGGTGATGGGCTCTGGGCCGCATGAGGGGAATCTGGGCCTTTACGGCATGCGGGAGCGTGCTTCTCTCCTTGGTGGAACGTTGACCATTGAATCCTCCCCTGGAGCAGGCACAACCGTCTTTGTGGAGATCCCTTTGCAGCGAAGGGAGGCCGAACATGCGAAAGATTCGGCTGTTGGTGGCCGATGATCACCCTGTGGTGCGAGCGGGGTTGCGTACGCTCTTGAGCACTCAGTTGGATATGGAGATAGTTGGTGAGGCGGCGGATGGGGCCACGGCCCTAGCTCGTGCGTTGGAGCTGAGGCCTGATGTCGTTATCATGGATATCACCATGGAGAACATGAGCGGCCTAACCGCTACCCGCGAAATCAGGAGGCGTCTTCCTGAGACCAAGGTGCTGGTGCTCACGATCCACGATAGTGAAGAGTATTTGCGCCAAATGCTGGAGGCCGGAGCGACGGGTTATGTTCTGAAACAAGCCGCAGACATGGAACTGGCAGTGGCCATTCGCGCCGTACATCGTGGCGAGGTTTATATTTACCCTTCTTTCACCAGGGTTCTACTCGGAGAGCTGGCTCAGAACATGGAAGCGGTGCGCCATGCCGAGCAAGACGATTATGATCTCTTAAGCCAGCGCGAGAAGCAGGTTCTGCGTTTGGTCGCCCTGGGACATACCAACCGACAGATAGCCGATCAACTTTTCCTGAGCGTGAAGACGATAGAGGCTTACCGAGCCCGACTGATGCAAAAGCTCCATCTCAAGAGTCGTTCCGCTTTGGTTCGTTATGCTCTGCGAAAAGGATTACTTGATGATCAGGGGCTTCAGCCAATGAACCATGCCGCCTAGGCCCGAATGCAGCGCATTTGTCAGGTTTTGCCCGACAAAAGGCCTCGCCCTCTAGGGTTTTCCCCTCTAGACACTATTCCCCCTTGTGTGTAATGATTAAATTAGAAAACCGCACTAGAAGCGTTCTTTACCCATTTGATTACCTCTAGAACGTTAGCTTCGTTTCGGTACGACCTGGCGATTCGCATAGTCCTGGCACTACTAGTCGGAGTGCTTATGGCACAAGGGGGTGTGAGATGAACGCCGGCCGTAGGATCCTCATCATTGACGACGACCCTGCCTTCACTAAAGCCACTAGAGCCATACTTGAGGCCCATGGTTACCTCGTAGACGAAGCCCAAAACGGTGAGGAAGGGCTGGCCAAGATGAGCCAGCAAAAGCCAGACCTGGTGCTCTTGGATGTCATGATGGCCTGGCCGCTGGAAGGGGTGAGCGTCAGCCGTGAGATGATGGCTCAAAGGGATCTGCAACATATCCCCATCATCATGGTGACCTCTATACGTAGTTCTGAGCATCGAACCGCGTTCCCACAAGATGAATACCTACATATTGACAGTTGGCTAGACAAGCCCTGTTCTCCCTCTCAACTGCTCTCTGAAGTGGAGCGGACGCTTGCCCGCTACGAGAGGTTTAAGAGGAAAGCGTCTTAGCCATGGCTGCCATGACGACGTTGCTCTTGGCCGCTGTTTTGATCGCTCTGGGCCTGTCCTCGCTGGGGTTACTTTACTATATCTATACCCTTAAGGCCAAGCTCCGCCTGCAAGAGGCAGAGCTTGTGGCTGCGAAGGAGGAGGCCCAAAGGCACTCTGCCGCTTTGCAAGAGCTAGAAGGTGAGCTTGCCCGTTTGAAAAGCGTCCCCAGGGTAGAGATGATGCAAGTTTTACAGTTAGTCCACGAGCTGCGTTCTCCCCTATCTTCTATTCAGAGCGCATTAGACGTCCTTCTCCAAGGGTACATCACTAGCGGCACAGATCTGCATACCGAGATGTTGACTCTGGCTCGTGACCGCGCGGCGGCCACGCTAGCTCAAGTCAATGATTTCTTGCGTATGGGGTCCGTCCTTCAAGGAGAGGTCCGAAGAAAGGTGCAACCGGTGCAGTTGTTGGATGTTGTGCGCCGGCTAGCTCCCGAGATGCGCGTCAAGGCGCGCTGGAGGGCTGTGAATCTGGAATTGAATCTGCCGCCCTCTTTGCCTCTAATCAATGCCAATTATGCGGACATTGAACATCTAGTAGCCAATCTGATGAATAACGCCATCAAATACACGCGTGCGGGAGGAAAGGTCACCGTTTCCCTCAGAGAAGAGGGAGGGAAAGTCATCGGTTCTGTAGAGGATACGGGCATCGGCATTGCGCCCGAGGATATTCCCAAGATCTTTAGCGGGTTCTATCGCGCGGAAGCCGCGAAAAAGATAGACGCTTACGGCACTGGCCTGGGATTGCCCATCGCCAAACGAGTTGCGGAGATGTACGGGGGCGAGCTTAAAGTGGAATCAGAGTTAGGCAAGGGGAGCAAGTTCAGTTTCATCTTTCCCAAGTCGGAGGTGCAGGCGGTTGAGCGCGCTCCAGAAGCCCCAAGCTATCCATCTAGTGAGCCTGCCGATTCATCTCCGCGCTTAGTTCAGCGCAAGATATCCGGACGGAGGGGAGAGATGCGTCCTAGGGAGAGAGTAGGGGTATACGTCTGTCACTGTGGGACGAACATAGCTGGGCCGGTAGATGTAGAGGAGGTGACCCGCTTTGCCGCCTCGCTGCCGGGGGTGTTGGTGGCGCGGCACTATGCCTACATGTGTTCGGATCCGGGGCAGGAGCTGATTCGCAAGGACATTCGGGAGCTGGGGGTAG
>DAOTVR010000446.1:0-6376 GCA_034436315.1 Anaerolineae bacterium | reverse complement strand
CAAAGTGCCGATCAAGGCCGGCCGGCTCGGCCGAGTGGGAGTGGGCGTAAGCGTCGGCGGGGCTGTCGGCACAACTTGCGTCACTCTCGTTGTGGGCGTTGCCGAGGCAGGTGGCGCCGAGGAAGCTATCAACGTCAGCCACGATGTGGGAGTCGGCAGGGGCGTCTGATGGGCTTCACCTCCGCACCCGGCCAAGCCCGCAAGCACGACGAACACCAGGGCGCCAAACAGCCCCCTTTTGGCGCCTTGCGCGCCCAGACGAGGACACATACTGGAGATCCTCATTTGGTCTCTCCCTCCAATCGGCTCAGGAGCTCTCGGAATGCCTGCAGGCTCCCTCGCGTCAAGGGATGGGCCGGCAAAAAGGCGCAGCCCCTCTCGGAGCGCGTGGAAACCTCAAACGTGCCGATGCGCCGGGCGATGGCCACGATCTCGGCCTTATCCAGGGCGATGAGCGGCCGCAGGATCGGCTTGGGAACGCCGTAAGAGATCAGCTCCAGGTTGGCCAAGGTCTGGCTGGCCACCTGGCCCAGGGAATCGCCCATGACGACGGCCCGGGCGCCCACCTCCTCGGCGATCTCGCAGGCCTTGAGCAAAAGCAGGCGCTTGCAAAAGATACAGCTCCAGCGCTCCTCGCCGAGGGCGCGCAGCCTCTCTATCGTCGGCCCGATGAGCTCATGCTGATCGAGCACCCGAGGATGCAGCGTCCAGCCGTAGCTGTAACGCCCCAGGAGGGCGATGTTGTCCAGGGCCTTTTGCGTCTCTTCCTCGTTTTGGGCGAAATGCACCGGGATGACCCCGCAGCCCCGCTTCATCATCATCCAGGCGGCCACCGGGGAATCGATCCCCCCGGAGATGAGCGCCACCACCCGCCCCCCCGTGCCCATCGGCAAGCCCCCGGGCGCGGAGATCACCCGCCCGTAGACCAAGGCCGCCTCGTGCCGCACCTCCACGCCGATGGTCACCGCGGCCCGCTCGGAAAGGTCCACCTTGCCCCCTAACGCCCTCTGGATGGCCTCCCCCGCCAAGCGGTTGATCTGGGGCGAGGTGAAAGGGAAGCTCTTATCCGCGCGCCGTGCCTGTACCCGATAGGAGACCTCGGGACCGACGCCGGCCTGCTCGGCTTGCCGGACGCATTCGGCGATTATGGCCTCTATATCCCGCTCCACCTGGGCGACGGGGCTGAGCGAGACCAGGCCAAAGATCCGGCTCAGCGGCTCCAGCGCCTCCTCCACTTGCTCCGTTTGCACCAAGAGCCTCTGGCCGGTGGAGCTCACCTCGCCACGCAAGCCGTGTGCTTTGAGGCAGGCGCGCACGTTCTGCCGCAGGCGGCGCACGAACTCGTTGCGGTTTTGGCCCTTCAGCGCCATCTCCCCATAGCGCAAGAGGATGATCCCCATGACGACTCCCCTGCTTTTCCCAATTGGGGCGATTATACCCCCGCCGAAGGGACGGGTCAATCCAGCTTGACAAGGCGGCTCACCCTGTGGATACTCGGCCCAAACCCTTGAACGAGGAGAAAGCCCCATGTTCAAACTGCCCCGGGCGATCTACATGCCCGAAGCTCCCTTCGCCGACCTGCCGCCCGTCCACGAATACGATTGCCTGCGCACCCCCACGCCCATCCTCGTCGACGGGCGCCTAGACGAGGATGCCTGGCAGCGCGTGACCTGGTCGACGCCCTTCGTGAAGATGGATACCGGCGCGCCGGTGGAGCTGGATTCCCGCCTGGCCTTGCTCTGGGACGATCATTACCTCTATGCGGCCTTCAAATACGAGGATCACGAGATATGGGGCACGCACACCGAGCATCACGACCACGTTTACGTCCGCGATAGCGATGCCCAGATCTTTATTGAGGGCGAGGGCTGCTACTACGAGCTGGGCGTCAACGCCATCAACACCATCTACGAGGTTTTTTGGACCTGGCTGGAGCCGGTGGTGGAGCGGCAGGACTGGCAACTCCTGAACAAGTTCTTCTCCACCGAGAATTTCCTCTACTTCCTGCCGCGCCCCGGCGACAAACTGGGCCGCTTCGGTGAGTTGGATTGGGAACTGCCCGGCCTGCAACACGCCGTACAGGTTTACGGCAGCCTGAACTGTCCTCGCATCCGCGACCAGGGCTGGACGGTGGAGTTTGCCTTACCCTGGGAGGGCCTAAAAGCCCTCGGCAAGCCGGTGCCCCCGAAGGATGGCGACGTCTGGCGCATCGGGGCCTCGCGCTGCCAGCACTTTCACGATGAGCAGGGGAATAACATCGCCGTGGATTGGTCGCTGAACGCCCATGGGGTGATCAACATGCACATCCCCCAACGCTGGAACAAGGTGCGCTTCGTGGATAGGCCCGTTTAGCAGCGACCCATCCTTCCGGCGTTCGTCGTAGCGCCGTCAGGCGTTATGCCCTGACGATCCTGGGGAAAACGTGGGATCCACTGCAGAGACGCGGAGGCCTCTATGCGTCTTTCCCTCTTTCTCTGCGCCTCGGCGGCGGATTACCCGCTTTCCTGCAGGATCCCTGATGGGCACGCTTCCAACGCGCCACTCATGCTGTGGCGCGCTTGCCCTGGCGACGGAAGAGCCGCCCCAGTTCGCCCTGCTCCCAGACCACCAACAGCGGCACGCCGAAGAAGAGGGACGAATAGGTGCCCATGACCATCCCGACGAGCATGGCCAGGATGAACTGCCTGATCGTCACCCCGCCGAAGAAGATGATCGCCACCATGACGAACATGGCGTTGAGCTGCGTGGCCAGGGAGCGGTGCAGCGTCTCCAAGAGGCTGCGGTTGACGATGGTCTCAAAAGGCTCCCCCCGGCGGCGGTTGATGTTCTCGCGGATGCGATCAAAGACCACGATGACATCCGAGACGGAAAAGCCCAACACGGTGAGCACGGCGGTGAGGAAGAGCGAATCCACTTCCCAGCCGACCAGGATGCCCATCACGCTAGCGAAACCCAACAAGAAGAGCACGTCGTGGAGCATCTTGGCGATGGCACACACCCCGTAGCGAAAGGCGTTGGGCACGTTCCTGAAGGCGATGGCGATGAAGAAGAGGATCGCCACCGAGGTGGCGACGATCGCCAAGGCCGCGGAGCGGGTCGTCTCCCGCCCGATCGTCGGCCCGACGCTCTCAAAGCGTAGCTCGGTCAGGGGGCCGAGCCGCTCGCTCAACTTGGCCTCTATCGCCTGCTTGGTCTCCACCTCCATGCTCTTGGTGCGGATGATCGCGTTCCTATCACCGCTGACCGTCTGCACCGTGGCCTCCAAGCCCTCCTCGGCGAAGACGGCGCGCACGGTCGCCAGGTCCACGGGTTGTTCAAAGCGTAGCTCCAAGAGCGACCCGCCGGTGAAATCGATGCCCACGCGCACCGGCGCGCCGAAGGCGAACGTGGAATAGATCATCGCCACGATCCCCAGCCCCAACAGGATGGCCGAGACCAGGAAGTACCAGCGGCGGTTCTGTACGAGATGGAACATGCTCCCTCCTCAGCCCTCGTTCCTCAGACGCTCAGCAACCATCTTCGTTCGCCCAGCTTCTCCCCACCGATGGCAAAGGCCGTGCGCACAAAGGTCCGGGTGACGGTGATCGCAGTGAACATGCTCACCAGCACGCCGAGGGCCAACGTAATCGCAAAGCCCTTCACCACGGTCGCGCCAAAGCTGCTTCCGAAGAGGTAAAGGATCCCACAGGTGATCCAGGTGGAGATGTTGGAATCCAGGATGGACGTCCAGGCGCGGCGGAAACCCGCATCAATGGCCCGCTCCAGCGTCCTCCCTTGGCGCAGCTCTTCCCTGATACGCTCAAAGATGAGGATGTTGGCGTCAACCGCCATCCCCACCGAGACCAGGAAGCCGGCGATGCCCGGCAGGGTCAAGGTGACGGGGATCAACTTGAACAGCGAGAGCGTCACCAGGGCATAGATGATCAAGGCCAGGTCCGCCAGGAAACCGAAGAGACGATAGTAGATCAACATAAAGAGCAACACGATCACCAGCCCGATGATCCCCGCGCGGATGCTCTTTTGCACCGAATCCTGCCCCAGCGAGGGCACCACCGCGCGGCTGTCGACCACCTTGAGCGGCACGGGCAAGGCCCCGTAGCGCAGTTGCAACACCATCGCCTTGGCCTGGTCCACCGTGAATTGCCCGGTGATCTCCCCCTTGCCATCGGGGATCGCCGAGTTGATCCGCGGACAGGAGATGATCACCTTATCCAGGGCGATGGCCAGGTACCGGTTGACGTTCTTGGCCGTGTGCTCGGCAAAGATCCGCGCCCCCTCGGGATTGAGCTCAAAGGCGATGACCGGCAGGCCGTTGCGGTCGAACTCCACCCGCGCCGTCTTCAGGTCGCGGCCGGTGAGGACGGTATGATACACCTTCTCCGTCGGCGAGGTCGCCTCCGTGCCGGTGATCGGGGCCGTCTCGGTGGCGGTAAGGGGAATCGTCACCGTGCTGGTGACGGAGGCCGTCACCGTGCCGGTAAGCGGGGCCATCTCCGGCGTGGCCGGGGTCCTCTCCGTGCCGGTGATCTCGGCGCCGGATTCCGCCGAGGTGCCAAAGTCGGTCTTGATCCGGGTGCCCGGCTCCAAGTACTCTGAGCCGGTATCCACCCACTCCATGAGGCCCGTCTGTTTCAGCGTGGCCACGGCGGCCTCGGGATCCTTGATGCCCGGCAGCTCCACCAGTATCCGCCGCCCCCCGACGGCCTGCACCACCGGCTCGACCACCCCCAGCCCGTTGACGCGGTTCTCCACGATCTTCCGGGCCGCCTCCATCGCCTCGGCATCGACGGGCTGATCGGCCGGCAGGTCGGGCTCCAACAAGACCTGCATCCCGCCCTGCAGGTCCAACCCCTGATAGATCTTGATCTCGCGGTCTATCCGCTTCCCCCCAAGCGAGATGTGAAGGCCGGGGTTCGTGGGCAGCGAGATCCAGATGGCCAAGCCGGCGACCACGGCGATCAAGACGAGCAAGCGAATATCCCGTGAGCGCATGGACTCCCTCTCCTTGAGAAGCTGAACAAAGGCGCGAAAAATCCGCTGCGGCCACAGGCCGCGTCTACACATCCGATCAAACAAATAGGCAAAACATTGTATGTCAACGCCCGCAAGCTGTCAAACTCTGCCCCTCGGCCAAGACAAAGCGCAAAAAACAGTAAAAAAGTCAACCGGGCTTCACGCCCAACCCCTCCAGAGCGGCGACCACCCGCTCAAAGACCTCTTCAACGCTCAGAGCATCGGTAGAGATATAGACCTGGCAGTGCTGCCGGGCATGGGCTAATCGGCGGCGCTGCTCCTGGATATACGCCTCGTCATAGTCATCGTCGGGGCGGCGGCGGCGAATGGTCTCCAGCGAGGCATCCAGATAGACCAGCACCTCGGGCCGCGAGATGCGCTGCCACATGTCGGCCACCTGGGAATGCTCCTGGATGCAATGCCGCGCGTCGTACCCCCTGGCGCGCAACCGCGCCACCAGCTCCGTCTTCCCCGCGGCGCAAACCCCCACCACGGTCACCCGCCCCTTGATCGGAGGGGGCAAAGGGCGATCGGCCATGCGCACCCCTCAGTCCACCGGCAAGCTCACCGCGAGGCGGCGCACCCCATCGGGGACCGAATGGGGCAGCACGGCCACGACCAACACGCTGATGTCGTCGGCCGGGCGGCCCGCCTCGGCCTCCAGGGCGCGCGCCAGGATCTCATCCGCCAGCGCCTGGGCGGGCTTGAGCTCCTGAGCGCCCCGCCGGACGAGCTCCCCCACGTCCAGGCTCCTCCCCGCCCTCTTCCCCGCCGCCTCCAGGCCATCGGTGAAGATGAGCACATAGGTCCCGGCCATCAGGGGAAGCTCCACGATCACCGGCTTGGTGTGGGCATAGATCCCGATGGGCTCACTGGGGGCATCCAAGGTTTGCAACGTTCCCTGGCTCACCACGAACGCCGGGCAACGGCTGTTGCGCGAGATGACCAGGCTGCGGCTCTCCAAATCCACCGAGACGATCTGCAACTCCGCCGAGACCTGCCCCCGGCGGTGGGTGCGCAAATAGTCGTGCGCCGCGCGGGCGACGGCCCCATCGCGCACCCCCTCGCCCAAAAGCGAGATCGCCTTGCGGGCCACGATGTTGCTGATGATCTTGGCCGTGCGCCCGCTGCGTTGGCCGTCCACCAACACCGCCGAGATGCCCCCGTGCGGGCGCTCGATCACCTCCAGCGTGTCGCCGCTCTCCTGGGTCGCGTACTTATTGACCTTGGCCGCCCCGATCTGCACCTCCATGCTTCACCCCCGGCCCTGGCCCAAACGCCCCCGATTGTACCACAGCCGCAACAGAAGCGGAAATCCCGTGGTCAAAGCAAAGCTCCACCGCCGGAGCCTCGCCTGGAAGCG
>DAOTVR010000445.1:0-1969 GCA_034436315.1 Anaerolineae bacterium | reverse complement strand
TTGGCCAGACGGCCCCTGCACCAGCGGATGATCTCCTCCTCGGTGGCCGCCTCGCCCTCCTTGAGGACGATATAAACCTTCACCGTCTCCCCGCGATAAGGATGCGGGATGCCCACGGCCACGGCCTCCTTCACCTTGGGGTTCTCGTAGAGGACCTCTTCGATCTCGCGAGGGTAAATGTTAAAACCACCGGCGATGATCATGTCCTTTTTGCGATCCACGATGCTAAAGTAACCGTCCGCATCCATCGTGGCGATGTCGCCCGTGTAGAGCCAGCCATCGCGCAAGACCTGGGCCGTCTCCTCGGGCATGTTCCAATACCCCTTCATCACCTGTGGCCCACGGATGCACAGTTCGCCCGGCTGGCCGGGGGGCACCTCGGTCCGACCATCCTCCAGATCGACCAGTTTGCACTCGGTGTTCGGCCAAGGGAGGCCGATGGTCCCGATGCGGTTCTCGCCGAAGATGGGGTTAGCATGGGTCACCGGCGAGGCCTCGGTGAGGCCATAGCCCTCCACCAGCCGGCCACCGGTCAACTCCTGGAATTTGAGCTGCACTTCCTTGGGTAGCCCCGCCCCCCCGCTGATGCAGGCGCGGATAGAGCTGAGGTCGTACTTGTGGATCTCGGGATAGTTGTTGATAGCCACATAGATCGTGGGCACGCCGGGGAAGAGGGTCGGTTTATGCTTGTGGATATTCTGCAAGACGAACTTGAGGTCGCGGGGATTGGGAATCAAGATCAACGTGCAGGCCGCATAGATGCCATGGTTCATGCAGGTAGTCATCCCATAGCTATGGCTCAGGGGGAGAGCCGCCAGGACGATCTCCTTCTTGACCTCGGTATTCAGCCAGACTTGACACTGCAGGGCATTTACCAACAGGTTTCGGTGGGTCAATTCGGCTCCCTTGGGGATGCCGGTCGTGCCCCCCGTGTAGAGGAGGCAAGCCGTATCGTTCATATCCACGCGGACAGGGGCGGGCACTTCGGGGGCCTCATCCAGGAAATCCTGAAACCAAACCGTATCCGGCTCGGTGGAGAGATCCACATAATGCCCCTCGCGCTTCTCCTTAAGCAGGGTAAAGGCCGCCTTGAGATGGACGGGGAAATACTCTTTGATGTTGGTGACGATCACCTGCTCCAGAGGGGTGTTGGCGCGAATCTCTTTCACCGTGTGGTAGAAGCTGCTCAAGACGACGATGACTCGCGCGCCTGCGTCCTTGAGCTGATGCTCTAGCTCCCTGGCCACATACAGGGGATTACAGGGGACGACGATCCCTCCGGCGCGTAGGACGCCGTAATAGCCGATGATATATTGGGGGCAATTGGGCATATAAAGGGCCACGCGATCCCCCCGCGCGATCCCCAGCTTCTGCAAGCCGGCGGCGAAGCGATCCACGGCATCGTTCAGCTCCTTGAAACTGATCTTGCGGCCGAAGAAGATGATCGCAGGATGGTCGGGGTAACGGCGGGCATTGCGGCGCAGACAATCGCTAAGAGGCGTATCGGGAATGTCAATGGTCGGCGGGACGTGAGGCTCATAATGGGCGATCCAGGGCTTGTTCACGGCATGCCTCCTGTGGTAAAAAGATGACGACGGGCAAGACAAACGCAAAACCGGCAAGTTGGCCTATCATGCTTACCTATTAAACACTATGTCGCGCCTCAAGTTGCGGGAAAGCGGCCTTCATCGGCGATCCTCCTCCGGAAAAAGACCAGTAAAGGGGACCTTCGCCTACATCCCGACACTTGGGCAGCAGAGTGGTGTTTTACTAGACGAAATCATTCGTTTTATGGAGGCCTTATGTTCCAAGATATCATCGTCATCGCGATCGGTTATCTGTTGGGCTCCATCCCCTTCGCCTTCATCATCACCAAGCTCTTCACGGGAAAGGATATCCGTTATGAGGGGGAGGGAAACGTGGGGACGCGAAACGTCTTGCACGTCGCCGGGGTCCTTCCGGGGGTTTT
>DAOTVR010000444.1:0-3756 GCA_034436315.1 Anaerolineae bacterium | reverse complement strand
CCGTAGCGTGGCAGACGAGGGGGAGCATGCTCGCTAGCGACGACAAACTCCACCGATTGGTGGATCGCGTCCGTGAGATCACTGACAGCACTACTGTCCCCGCGTGGGGCGACCTTTGGGATCATTCAGTGGGAGTGCACACGATCAGCATGTTTTCCTGGCCACCACCCCTGGCTGGGATAGGGTTAGCACCATTTGTGTTCTCCCCCGATGCGAACTTCTGGGCGCGTCTACTTGGCTATAGTCTGAAGGAGGTTTTTACTAATACCTACACTTATTTGTGTTTCACTTTAGAACAAATGGTCTGGAGCCACGAGCATCTACACCATGACGCCAGCGCGAGCAAGAACATCCTTATCAACTTCCTGGGATTCTTCGCTCCTAGCCTCTTCGGCGTGGAGGTCATTTATGCCGACGACGCTGTGCCGTGGATCGGTAAGCCCATTATCCAGACGCCTGCCGACTTCGCGCGGCTGAAGCCGCCCAATTTTTACATCTCTGGCCTTTCCCCGCTGGCTCACCAGATGTATGAAGAGGCGTGCTATCTCCTGCCGAACGATTTCCGAGTGGAGTTTCCTACTTGGCTCACAGGACCGTTTTCCCTGATCCTCCATCTGCGCGGCCTGGAGAATCTAGCGATCGACATGGTGGCCAATCCGGGATTCGTCCACGAAATGATGGCTTTTGTAACCTCGTGCATGAAGGAATGGTGGACGGAACGGGCTCGGTTTATGGGTACGGAGGGCCTTGAGCCGTTGATACTCGCAAATGACGAGGTCGGCGTGCCCGTGCTTGGCCCTCAGCACTACGAGGAGTTTATATTACCCTACGAGGTGGACCTTTCCCGGCATTTTGGCGGGATTGATTATTGGCATAGTTGCGCCAATGTAACTCCTCTGCTACCTTGCATCGCGCGGCTCCCGAAGCTACGTATAATGGATGTGGGCCCTTGGACGGCGCTTCAACCCGCTGTTGACCTCTTTGGCAAGAGACCCGGGTCAAGTATCATGAAGCGTCTGCATCCAGTATCAGAGGTACTGATGGCAGACGAAATCCGGATACGCGCACGCTTGCTTCAGATCAAGGCCACCCGTTACGACGTGCCCTATATGCTGTTCTTTGATGGCTTAAACGTATTGTATGATGTAAAGCACAGTGTGAGGCAAGTACTCCTGTTAGACCGTCTGTGTCACGAGATTTTTCACTGCGACCCTTCACGTCCTGATGTGGAGCCGGAGTTCCTGCCGCCTTGCAGAGGGGAAAACTTATGAACTCACGTGAGCGAATATTGGCAGCCTTGCAACACCGCGAACCGGACCGTGTGCCCATTGATCTTGGTGGGACAGATTTCACTTCAATCTGCAGGGGGGCGTATATTGACCTGATGCACTATCTGGGGCGAGAGCCCGGCGAGATTGTGCTGGTAAACATGGTGGAGCAACTCCCTGCGCTTGATGAGGCCTTCCTGGATGAAGTTATCCACGCCGATACCCGTCAAGTACGTGAACGTGGCAGCTCGAAGTGGACCCTTCAAATTGAGGACGAGGGTGACTACCTGAGCTACGTCAATGAATGGTTGATCCGACTGCGGATGCCTAAAAGGGGCGGCCACTATTTTGATTTGGTGGAGTTTCCTATCAGAGAGCCAAGCCATGAAGCGCTGGAGGCCTTTCCATGGCCCGATCCATCCGACCCAGCTCGTTGGGAAGGGCTGGAAGCTGAGGCGCGGCGGCTGTATGAGGATACTCCCTATGCATTGGTGGTGGGTTGCGTCTTTGGCGGGGGCGTCTTTGAGTTCCCGCAATATCTGCGCGGCATGGAGGCTTTCCTTACTGACCTGCTGTTACATCCAGAATTTGCCGATGAACTGATGGAGCGCGTCACAGAGGTTCTGATCGAGGCTTACAGCTGTATGTTGGAGAAGGTGGGACCGTATGTGCAGGTAGTGTCCGTATGTGACGATCTGGCGACCCAGATGGGCCCGATGATCTCTCCGCAACTCTATCGCGAACGCATCAAGCCGCGCCAGAAGCGGCTGGTTGAGGCCATCAAAGCCCGCACAGATGCTTATGTATTATATCATGGCTGTGGCGCAGCCAGGAAATTCCTGCCTGATCTGATCGAGATCGGTGTGGATATCTTTAACCCGGTGCAGGTCAGCGCTAGAGGGTTGGAGGATACGGCTGATCTCAAGCGGACCTTCGGGCGTGACCTGGTTTTTTGGGGCGGAGTGTGCGATACCCAGTATACGTTGCCTTTCGGTACACCTGAAGAGGTGCGCGAGGAGACACGCCGGCGGCTGGACGATCTGATGCCAGGGGGAGGATTCGTGGCTGCTCCCATCCACAACATCCAGGATGGAGTGCCACCTGAAAATATCATGGCGATGTTTGAAACCATCCATGAATACGGTGTGTATTAAGCGCGAAGGGCGCGGCATGGCAGACAATTACGGCGCCACCACTTCACCGACAAAGGAGGAATCCTTATGAACGACCCCCGTTGGGAACAATTGGCTGAGATCCTTGTTCACTATTCGACCGGCACACAGCCGGGCGAGAGAGTGCTGATCACCATGATGGAGGTGGAGACATTCCCACTGGTCCGTGCGGTATATACGCAGGCGATCAAGGCTGGCGCATTGGTCCACGTGGAGTTCCAGTCAGCCTATTTGGAGCGCGACCTTATGCGCTATGGCAGTCAGGAACAGCTTGACTGGGTGCCAGAGTTGAGCGCTTACGGCCTGAAATGGGCCGATGTCTATATTGGGCTGCGTGGGGCGCGCAACCCTCACGAATTCGCCGGCATTCCCCCGGAGAAGCTTACTGCGCATAAGCGGGCAATGGGTAAGATCTCAGCTATGCGCACCGAGCTCACTCGCTGGGTGCTGGTGCGTGTGCCGAACGAATCGCTTGCCCAGCAGGCTGAAATGAGCCTTGACGAGATGATAACCTTCTTTTTCAATGCCACCCTGCGCGACTGGGAACAGGAAGCTAGGTACTACAAGGAACTTCAGAGGGTCTTTCAGGCCGCTGGGACGGTACGTATCATCGGGAAGGACACCGATCTAACCTTCTCTACCAAAGGGCGCATTTACGAGGTGGCCGATGGGCACTTCAACATGCCGGACGGTGAGATTTTCACCGCGCCGGTGGATGACAGCGCTGAAGGGGTTATCACCTTTGAGTTCCCTGGCGTGTACTTTGGCCAGCAAGTGCGCGGCATCCGGCTGGAGTTCTCAAAGGGAGAGGTAATAAGAGCCACCTCCGAGAGCAACCAGGACTTGCTACGCGAGTTGCTGAAAATGGATGAGGGCGCACGGCGTATCGGGGAGTTCGGCGTGGGTGTCAATTTTGGCATAGACCGATTCTGCTACGACATCCTCTATGATGAAAAGATAGGGGGAACGATTCACATCGCGCTGGGTCGGGCCTATAAGGAGTGCGGTGGTGTCAATCAGTCAGCTTTGCATTGGGACCTTATCAAGGACCTGCGTGAGGAAGGAGCCATCTACCTTGATGGGCGCAAAGTGTTTGAGAATGGTCATTTTCTGGTTTGACCGGAATTTGGGTAGTCTCTCTATGAAGTGTTGTTAGCCTTTGGCACAGGCAAAGTCGTCAATAGCTCCTTAACAGTCCAAATATGATCGGTCATGCCGGCTGCCATCTGGGAAGACAACTACTACAACCTGGTCCGTCCGCATAAGAGCCTACGGTTACCCGTCGCGGATGTCTCTGGGCGTCGCTGGCAGCCCAG
>DAOTVR010000443.1:0-1565 GCA_034436315.1 Anaerolineae bacterium | reverse complement strand
CCAGTCTGGTCCCAAATGACTGAAGCCAAGCCGCGATGACGTTCTGGCGGATATGTAAACGGGGGCCAAGGCTTGCGTTCGCGGCTTTTTGCAGTTAAAATCCTTTTAGGGACCTGGCCGATTGGTGTGCAAAGGAGCACGCTCATGCTAAGCCTCGTGACGGGAGCAACGGGCCTGATCGGCAGCCATCTGGTGGATGCACTGGTGTTGCGTGGCGAGCGGGTGCGGGCTTTGGTGCGTCCCACGAGCAACGCCCGGCGCCTGCGTGAGCTAGGGGTGGAGATCCATATCGGCACCCTGAGGGATAACGCGACGCTCATGGCCGCCGCTAAGGGAGTAGATCGGGTCTACCATTGTGCTGCCCTGGTCAGCGATTGGGGGGTGCCGGAGGATTTCCAGGAGACCAATGTTCGTGGCGTGCGCAACGTGCTCGCGGCGGCCACCCGTGCGGGGGTCAGCAAGTTCATTCACCTCAGTACGACCGACGTCTACGGCTATCCCGGCCGGCCAGCCGTTGAATCGGAGAAGCCTTCGCCTCGGGGTTTCCCTTACGCCGATAGCAAGATCGAGGGCGAGGCACTGGTGTGGAATCATTATCGCACGGTGGGTTTGCCCGTGTGTATCATTCGCCCGGCCACTGTGTATGGCCCTCGGTGCGAGTTTGTCGTGCAGCTTGTCGAAGCCCTGCGTAGGCGTCGCGCCGTGCTCATTGATCAGGGGCGACACATTGCCGGACTTACCTACGTTGGCAATCTGGTTGATGCCCTCATCCTCGCCGCCGATAGCCAGGCCAGCACCGGCCAGGCCTATAACATCACCGACGGCAGCAAGGTGACCTGGCGCGAGTATCTAGACGCTTTGGCCGACTTGGCCGAGGTGCCCCGGGCGACGCGCAATTACTCGCATGATTTCGCTTATGCCCTGGCCTCGTTGTGGGAGAGCTACTATCATCTGTTGGGCCGCACCCAGCGCCCATCTTTGACTCGTATGCTTGTAGAGTTAATGGGCACAGATCATGATTACCCCATAGATAAGGCTCAGCGCGAGTTGGGTTACCGTCCTCGTGTGAGCTTTGAAGAGGGCATTAAGCACACCGGAGATTGGCTCAGACAGGAAAAGATCTTGCCCGGCTGGGATTAGATTGGCTTGCCCGTCGCATGCTTGTGGGCAATGAGGCCCCTGACAGGATCGCGGTGGATGGCATTTTAGGGGATTTGGGCCACGACCGACTGTGCCTCGGCAGGGACGGTAGCCTTGGTAGGTGGCAATCCCTTGATTGGTAGGTAGACCTCAAAGCAACTGCCCACGTTGACTTGGCTGGTGACGTTGATCCTTCCCCCTAATTTCTTGATGATCATGTCCGAGATCACCAGCCCCAAGCCGGTGCCCTCGCCCTTTTTCCGAGGGTAGTGCACGGTGTAGAACTTGGTGAAAATCCGCCCCAGTTGTTCCGGGGTCATGCCCACACCCGAATCGCGGACGGCAAAGCATATCGTTTCCCCATCGCTGCGGCAGGAGATGGAAATAAGCCCTCCCTTGGGGGTGAATTTCACGGCATTGCTCAG
>DAOTVR010000442.1:0-8901 GCA_034436315.1 Anaerolineae bacterium | reverse complement strand
GCCAAGGCTGAGGAAAGGTGGTCGCGGGGAGGCAAAGAGGTTCGCGTCCCCTTTTATCGCTATCGGCAGCACGTCATCTGGGGAGCTACGGCGATGATCCTCAGCGAGCTGGAGGTTATGCTCGCCGACGCGCTCCAGAAGCGAGGGGACCTCAGGTGAGATAGTCTCTGAGTTTGCGGCTCCGAGTGGGATGGCGCAGTTTGCGCAGCGCCTTGGCCTCGATCTGGCGAATGCGCTCGCGGGTGACCCCGAATTGCTGGCCCACTTCCTCCAGGGTGCGGGCTTCGCCGTCCTCAAGCCCAAAACGCAACATCAAAACGTGGCGCTCGCGCTCGGTCAGAGAACTGAGGATATCGCGCATCTGCTCGCGCAATAACTCTTTATTGGTCTCTTCCACCGGGCTGGAGAGGGAGTCATCGGGGATGAAATCCACCAGGACGCTATTCTCTTCCGTGCCCACGGGGGTCTCTAGGGACATCGGTTCCTGAGAGACGTGCATCAGCTGGCGCACCTTCTCCGCAGCCCGTCGCAGACGGCGCCGCACCTCTGCCGGCAGTTGTTCCCCGTTCGCTTGCTGGGATTCCTCCACGGCCTTCCGATCACCATCGGAGAGATAATCCATGTAGACGGCGATCTCCTCGGGGCTCGGCTCGCGGCCCAACTCCTGTTGGAGCTGCTGCATAGCTCGGGCCACGCGATTGATGGATTCGATCATGTGCACAGGGATGCGGATCGTCCGCGCTTGGTCGGCGATGGCTCGGCTGATGGCTTGACGGATCCACCACGTGGCGTATGTGCTGAATTTGTAGCCCCGGCGGTAGTCGAACTTTTCCACCGCCCGCAGGAGGCCCAAGTTGCCCTCCTGGATGAGATCCAGGAAGGACATCCCCCGGCCCACATACCGTTTGGCCACGCTGACCACCAGGCGCAGATTAGCCTCGGCCAAGCGCCGCTGGGCGATCTGGCCTTGCAACACTTTGAGTTCCAACGCCTGGCGTGTCTGGGGGGATAGCTCTTGGCCTTCGTTCTTTAAGCGCTCGGCGGCCTCGGCCCCTGCCCGGATCGCCTTGGCCAAACGCAGCTCCTCCTCCGCGTCGATGAGGGGCACGCGGCCTATCTCGCGCAGGTACATGCGCACGGGGTCGCTGACGAACTCGGCTTCCCCACGGCGTAAGGGGGTCGGCTTGGCTTCGGTTTCAGCTAGGGGCTCCTCCAAATCCTCTGCGGTGGCCAGCTCCTCCTCGGCCAGCAAATCCTCGGGCTCCTCCGGCGGTTCCAGCTCCTCCTCTTCGGATTCAACCACGGGGATGCCCATCTCGTTTAGGACGTTGATGAGCTCATCTATTTTCTCGGGGTTATCTCGCTCCTCGGGAAAGGCGTCAAGGATGTCCTTCTTCACCAGGTGTTCCTGACGGATCCCCTTGGCCAGAAGCTGATCTATTCTCTTGTCCCGTTCCGCGTCCTCAATTTTAGATCCCATCGCTGGACAAAGGGCCTTCCTTTGCTTTCTTTCGCCCTAGGAGTGTCGCGGCATAGAAGCGCTTATCGCTCTCCAAATAATCGCGGGTTAACCGTTCAATCGTCGCGTTGAGTTCTCTAATGCGCTCCTGTGCCCCTTGCTCTTGGGCATCCTGTAAGACGAAACGCAGATCACGCAATAGATGCGAAAGATAACTCTTGCGCAACCGGGTGGAACACTTCATGAGATCCTCGTGGGCCGCCTCAGGAGAGAGCGGAGGCCCCACGTGGAGGGTCTGTAGCAGCGATTCTACATGAGCTTTCAATTCCGTGTCAAGTCCAAGAGCGAAATGCTCCGGCGACCACTCGTCGTGCTCAGAGGTAAAGCGCCGCAGGGCCTCAAAGATCTGCCGATTGCGTTCGTCTTGAAACACGTCGGCGGATAGCTCGGCCACCTCTAGGACGTCGGGAAGAAGGTCCGGAAATCCCAGGAGGAGCGCAAGGCAACGTTCCTCCAGGCCAAGCGGAGAAGTGGGCGCCGTAGGAGCCGGCGCCTTCGCCGCCCTGTCGGGGGGCGAGGATCGTGCCGGGCCGGCGCGCAGCCGCTCCAGCTCGGGCAGCAACTGGCGCTCGTCCATGCGGACGCGCTGGGCCAGGCGCTGAAGATAATGGGTTCGCGCCACGGGGTTATCGATCGCCGCGATCACCGGCAAGAGCCGGCTGACCGCTTCGCGTTTGCCTTGAGCTTTGGAGAGGTCTACCGCGTTCAGCACCAGATCGGTAAAGTACTCTACCACCGGCAGGGCATTGGCCACCAGTTGGTCCCAGCGCGAGCGATCGCGCAGGATCAGCTCGTCGGGGTCCAGCCCCTCGGGCAGGACCAAGATACGGATCTCGGCGTTCAGTTGCTCCTCATAACGCACGAGGCCCTTGGCGGTGAGCACGGGGACCACCTTGTGCTCCAGGCCTTTCTGTGCGGCCTCTACGCCCCTCTCCACGGCGCGCATTCCTGCCGCATCGGGGTCCAAGGCCAGAATGAGTTGTTTGGTCATGCGTTTGAGGATTTTCAGGTGTTCTTCGGTCAACGCCGTGCCCATACAGGCGACGAGGTTGGTCACCCCGCACTGGTAGGGGATGATGACATCCATGTAGCCTTCCACCACAATGGCCGTGCCCGATTCGCGGATGCTCTTGTGCGTCAGGTCGATGCCATAGAGCGCGCTCCCCTTATCAAAGAGGGGCGTCTGCGGGGTGTTCAGGTATTTGGGCTGGGAATCGTCCAACACGCGTCCCCCGAAGCCGATCACGTGCCCTTGCATGTCGCGAATGGGGAACATGAGTCGCCCCCGGAAACGGTCATAGACCGCGCCGCTCTCGCTTTTGACCGTCAATCCGGCCTTGAGGATATCCTCCGGCGCAAAGTTGGCCCTTTTCAGGTGTTCCTCTAGGGCGTGCCACTCCTCAGGGGCATAGCCCAATTGGAAGGCGACCATCGTCTCCCGCTTAACGCCGCGCCGCTCCAGGTAGCGCCTGGCAGCTTCACCCTGGGGGGAATGCATCAGCAGGTGGTGATAGTACTGGGCCGCCGTCAGGTTGATGGCTTGGAGGCGTTCCTTTTCGCCCTTGAGCTCCATTTCGGCGCGATCCAGGGGCCGTAGGGCGATGCCGGCCTTCTCTGCGAGCATCCTGAGGGCCTCGGGAAAGTCCACGTTCTCGCGGCGCATGACGAAGGAAAAGATGTCCCCGCCGGTGGAACAAGCCCCGAAGCAGCGCCAGGTCTGTGTCTCAGGGAAGACGATGAAAGAGGGGGTCTTTTCGGTATGGAAGGGGCACAGGGCCTTGTAAGTCCGCCCCGATTTTTGGAGGGGGACATAGGTGGAGATGAACTCTACGATATCCAGGCGTTGTTTGATCTCGTCCACGACGCTCATGAGCGCGTACTCGGCGCAGGATCTCGTGATTTACCGAAAAGCAGTATACCACACCTTGCGCCATCAAGCATAACCGGGCCTGAGGCGGGGGCCTTAGCCGGTATGTCGCGATCTTGATGTCTGGCCGTAGCCGCGGCTTGTAGCTGCGACGACTCCCCGAACGGCTTTTCAAGGGGCCTTTGGACCTTTGTCCGAGCGGTACCGACACCCCTCTTATTTGACAAGATAGCGCCATTGGCCTATCATGATGATTTGCTTGGGGATGCATCTCGTTCGTCCGGCCGGCTTGGCTTGTGTTTGCAAACCCATCGAGTGGTCTTATACGGATAGGCGAGTTATAATCTCGGTTTTCATATCTGCCCAAATTGTAGTGGAGAGGAACAACCGGGATTTTTTGTGTTTTGCGCGAGGGGACGATATTGGGCGCATGTCCCAGGGTCCACTAATGTCGTCGTAAGGAGGGTGACTTGGAAATTAACGATATCAAAAGCCTGCGCATCAGCTTGGCTTCGCCGGAGCAGATTCGCGAATGGTCCTACGGTGAGGTCACGAAACCGGAGACGATCAACTATCGTCGGCTTCGTCCCGAGAAGGATGGCTTGTTCTGCGAGGTTATCTTTGGCCCCACCAAGGATTGGCAATGTTATTGTGGCAAGTACAAGAAGGTGCGCTTCAAGGGGATCAAGTGCGACAAGTGTGGCGTGGAGGTGACGCATTCCCGCGTTCGCCGCGAGCGCATGGGGCACATCGAGCTGGCCACTCCCATTGCCCACATCTGGTATACTCGCCGCTCGCCGAGTTATCTGGGGCTTTTGCTGAATATCTCCCAGCGCAACTTGGATCGCGTGCTGTACTATGCTCAGTACATCATCACCTCTGTTGACGAGGCTGTTCGTGAGCGCGCCCTCCATCGCCTTGAGGAGGAGATGAACCGCGAGATCGCGCAGCTGACGAAAGAGCGCCAAGAGGAGCTAGGGGCTATAGATGCCGAGTTGCTTGAGCGAGCTGAGGCCGTATCCGATCGGGAAAAAGAGCTCATACAAGCACTTCAGCAGCGTCGGGACGAGGCTATAGAGGCCGTGATGGGCGCGGCCACCAAGCTGCGCGAGACTTTGGAGCAGCTCAGAGATCAGGTGGCTCCGGAGGATCTCGTATTTGAGCCAAGCCAGACCCTTATCGTGCCTGCAGGGGAATTGGTTCGCCGCGAGCACATCGCTACGTTCAATAGGATCGTCCAAGACGAGCTCAGCCGCCTAGACGAGCAGTTCTCCATGGAAAAAGATCGCCTGCTTGAGCCCGTGGTTAAGGAAAAGGAACTGCTTAGCCGTCAGGCCGGGGAGCATAAGGCGAACTTGGAAGAGGGCTTGGAGCAGCAGTTAGAGGAGATACGGGCGCGTTTCGAGCAGGAGCGCGAAGAGCTCATGTCGCTCAAGGTGCGACAATTGCTGAACGAGACGCGTTACCGCGAGTTGCGCGACAAATGGGGGCGCGTGTTCACTGCCGGCATGGGGGCCGAGGCCGTTTACGATATCGTATCCAAGATCGACTTGGATAAGATGGCGGCCGAGCTGCGCCAGGAGATCAAGTCTTCCCGCTCTAAGCAGCGTCGCAAGAAGGCCATCAAGCGTTTGCAAGTCGTGGAGGCCTTGCGCAAGTCGGGCAATCGCCCGGAATGGATGATCCTGAAGGCTTTGCCCGTGATCCCCCCCGCTTTGCGTCCCATGGTACAGTTGGATGGCGGGCGTTTCGCCACCAGTGATCTCAACGACCTGTACCGACGCGTGGTCAACCGCAACAACCGTCTCAAGCATCTGATCAAGTTGCAGGCCCCTGAGGTCATCATTCGTAACGAAAAGCGGATGCTTCAGGAGGCGGTGGACTCGCTGATCGATAACAGCCGTCGGGGCAAAGCCACTTCGCTGCGGGGGCGTCGTCAGCTCAAGTCCCTCTCGGATATGCTCAAGGGCAAGCAGGGGCGTTTCCGTCGCAACTTGCTGGGTAAGCGCGTGGACTACTCCGGCCGTTCGGTGATCGTGGTCGGGCCCCATCTGAAGCTGCATCAGTGTGGCTTGCCCAAGCGGATGGCCTTGGAGCTCTTCAGGCCGTTCGTCATGCAAAAGCTCGTGGAGTACAACCATGCCATCAACGTGAAGGGGGCCAGGCGCCTGATTGAACGCGAGGTGCCGGAGGTATGGGAGGTGCTGGAGGAGGTCATCAAGACGCGTCCGGTGCTCCTCAACCGTGCTCCCACACTCCACCGTTTGGGCATCCAAGCCTTTGAGCCGGTCCTCGTGGAAGGCAGCGCGATTCAGATTCACCCCTTGGTGTGCTCGGCCTTTAACGCCGACTTTGATGGGGACCAGATGGCCGTGCACGTGCCTCTCTCGGAGGCGGCCGTGCGCGAAGCTCGCGAGCTGATGCTCTCCAGCCGTAACTTGCTCCGCCCGGCCAACGGCGAGCCCGAGGTGGGGCCGACGAAGGATATGGTCCTCGGTTGCTACTATCTGACGATGGAGCGGCCGGGGGTGAAGGGCGAGGGCAAGGTCTTTTCTTCCTTTGAGGAAGTGGAGTTGGCTTATCGGCTCGGCCTGGTACATCTTCATGCGAAGATCAAGTTGCTTTTCCAGCCCACGAAGCGCCACAAGCCGCGCCTCATTGATACGACCGTGGGACGGGTGCTATTCAATGCCGTGTTGCCGCCCGAGCTGCGTTTCGTGAATAGGGTCCTGGATAAGGGGGCTCTGAAGAAGTTGGTGGCGGAGGGTTACAAGCGGTTGGGGCTGGAAGGCACGGCGGAGCTGGTGGATGCCATCAAAGATATCGGCTTTGAATACGCCACGCGTTCCGGGATCACCTTTGCCATTGACGATATCCACGTCCCCGCGGAAAAGGCGCGCATCTTGGAGGATATCAATAGCCGCGTGGCCGAAGTGGAACGCCAGTATCGCCGTGGCCTGATCACGGAAAATGAGCGCTATGTGAAGACGGTCGAGCTGTGGACCGAGGCCACCGAGGAGGTCACGACGGCTGTAGCGGAAAACCTGGATCCCTACGGCCCTTTAGGCGTGATGGTGAATTCGGGAGCCACGAAGGGGGGCATCCAACCTATCCGCCAGTTGGCCGGCATGCGCGGCCTGATGGCCGATCCTGCCGGGCGGATCATCCCCTTGCCCATTCGCTCGAACTTCCGCGAGGGCCTGAGCTCGCTAGAGTACTTTATCTCCACGCACGGCGCGCGCAAGGGTTTGGCCGATACGGCCCTGCGTACCGCAGACGCGGGATATCTGACGCGGCGTTTGGTGGATGTGGCCCAGGATGTCATCATTCAGGAAGAGGATTGTGGCACCAGCCAGGGTATTTGGGTGACCGCCGAGGGCGCGCGTGAGGCGGGGGAAACGTTTGCCGAGCGTATCATCGGGCGCTACACGGCCGCGCCCATCGTCAACCCCAAGACCGGCGAGATCTTGGCCGATACGGGGGTCATGATCGACGAGGACCTGGCTCAGGCCATTGAGGATGCCCATATTGAGTCGGTCCGGGTGCGTTCGCCGCTCACCTGCGCGCTGCGCTATGGCCTCTGTGTGCGTTGCTACGGGCGCGATCTCGGGCGGGGTACAGAGGTCAAAGTGGGCGAGGCCGTGGGCATCATCGCCGCACAATCCATCGGTGAGCCGGGCACGCAGCTGACTTTGCGGACTTTCCACACCGGTGGAGTAGCGGGGACGAGTGATATCACCCAGGGCTTGCCGCGTGTACAGGAGCTGTTTGAAGCCCGTAACCCCAAAGGCCAGGCCATCATCGCGGATATCAGCGGGCGGGTGAGCATACGCACGGAAGGGGACTTGCGGTGGGTCACGATCACCTCTACGGAGCTCAAGCGCATTGAGCATCCGGTGCCCGAGGGGTACAGTATCCTGGTAGAGGATGGAGAGCCGGTTGAAGAGGGCCGGCTTCTGGCTAGTTGCGAGGGCCTGGAGGATATCCTGGCCAAGGCATCCGGGCGCGTCAGCCTGGAGGATCGCAAAGTCGTGGTCATCCACGAGGAGCGTCGGCAGAGGGAGTATGAGATCCCCGTGGCTGCGCGCCTCTGTGTGAGCGATGGGGCCCTGGTGAATGTCGGGGATATGATCACCGAGGGCTCCAAGAACCCTCACGAGATCCTGGCTCTCCTGGGCATTGAGGCCGTTCGCGAGTACCTGGTGGTCGAGATCCAGAAGGTCTATCGCTCTCAGGGCGTGTCCATCAACGATAAGCACATTGAGGTGATCGTGCGCCAGATGTTGCGGCGCGTTCGCGTCACCTCCAGCGGCGATACGGACTTGCTGCCGGGCCAGTTGCTCGATCGCCTTGACTTTGAGGCCCTGAACCAAGAGGTCATCAAGAAGGGCGGCGAGCCGGCTACCGCAGAGCCGGTGCTGCTCGGTATCACCAAGGCCGCTTTGAATACGGAGAGCTTCCTGTCGGCCGCCTCGTTCCAGCATACGATCAGCGTGTTGGCCAGCGCGGCCATTGAGGGCAAAGTGGATCAGTTGCGCGGCTTGAAGGAAAGCGTGATCATCGGTAAGCTGATCCCTGCCGGCACGGGGTTCCGAGCCAAGACGGGGTTAAAGACCACGGTGGCGGAGCCGCCGTCGACCGGCCTTGAGGTCCTTGAGCCCGATCTCGTACAGGGATTGAGTGGCGGCCTGTTCACCGGCGGGGATCTGGACTTGGATGTTTCGGACACGTCGCTTTTCTCGGAGTCTGAAGACCTGGATTTGGACGAAAACGAGGACGCCGATAACTTTGACGACGACTTGGACCTTGACGCCGAGGACTAGCGCATGGACCTGGCTCTGGTTCAGCGATTGAGGCGAGCTCATAAGCGAAAAGGAGGGCTTCCGGCCCTCCGTTTCGCTCTAGTGGGCCTGTTGGCGGTTTCCTTCGCCGTTTTGGCTTTTGCCTTGCTGGGAATCGGCACCGTGCTGGGCGTTTACGCCTTTTATGCTCAGGACCTGCCCTCGGCCGAGGAGATCGGCCGCCGTAGTGTGGAGTCTTTTGAGACCACGCGCATCTATGACCGCACGGGCAAGACGGTCCTTTACGAGATCATCCCCCCGAATGCTGGGCGGCGCACCGAGGTGCCGCTTTCGGAGATCCCCGAGCACTTGCGCAATGCCACCATTGCCATGGAGGACAAGACCTTCTATACTAATCCCGTGGGGATCAACGTGATGGGCGTGTTACGCGCGCTGTGGGGCGAGATCCGCGGGGAATACGCCGGCGGGGGAAGCTCCATACCCCAGCAGCTGATCCGCAATGTGGTCATGACCCCTGAGGAGCGCATGCGGCGCAGTTACGCCCGCAAGATCAAGGAGATGATCCTGGCCTACGAGCTGACCCGGCGCTACCCCGGCGTGGAGGGGCGAGACAAGATCCTAGAGTGGTATCTCAACAACATCTTCTACGGCCATTTCGCCTACGGCGTAGAAGCGGCCGCGCAGACCTATTTCGGCAAGCACGTTCGGGATCT
>DAOTVR010000441.1:0-4992 GCA_034436315.1 Anaerolineae bacterium | reverse complement strand
TGCCCAGTATGGTGAGAAAATGGCGCCGAGTCATGGTGGCAGGGCTAAGCAGTCTCATGTACATCTCTCCTCTTCTACTCTTTGGAGAACATTATAATCTGCCGACTAGCTCTGTCAACGAGGGCTTGACAATCTCGTTGGCGTCGGCGTAGACTAACCTTAATTTTGGGATGGGGGTCAAAAATGAAAATCACAGAGATCACGTGCTATCCCGTTTGGGGAGGGGGGCGCAATTTCTTGTTCGTCGTCGTGGACACCGATGAGGGGATCTATGGTGTCGGGGAGTCCGGTTTAACAGGACGTGAGTTAGCCGTCATGGGCGTGATCGAGCATTTCAAGCCTCTGCTGATCGGCCAAGAGGCGACGCGTATTGAGCATCTCTGGCAGGTACTTTCTCGCGGGGGATTCTTCCCGCACGGCAAGATCGCAGGGAGCGCCATCGCGGCCATTGACATCGCGCTATGGGATATCAAGGGCAAGGCCTTAGGCGTGCCCGTTTACGATCTCCTTGGGGGGAGAGTGCGGGATAAGGTCGTCTGTTATTGTCACCTGTCCGGCGGGCATACGCCGGGCACGGCCGGGTTAGTAGAGAACGCTCAGGAGCGTGTCGCTGAAGGGTGGAAGTTCCTTCGCTGGGGATTGCCCAACGAGGGGGAGCTCCTGGAGCCCAGTCGAGCCATACGCCAATCCATCGAGCAGTTTCGCGCTTTGCGGGAAGCTTTGGGTGATGAGGTGGAGCTCTGCTTTGATATTCACACTCGCCTTTCGCCAGCTGACGCTATCTTGCTCTGCCGCGAGGTGGCTCCCTTTAGGCCGTACTTCATGGAAGATCCCATCCGTTCCGAAAGCCCGCAAAGCTTTCGTCTGCTCCGAGAAAAGATCGACGTGCCCCTGGCTGCAGGTGAGCAGTTCGCTAGCAAGTGGGATTTCCGCGAGCTGATTGATAACGACCTGATAGACTATGCGCGGATAGATCTATGCATTGCCGCCGGCTTGACAGAGGGCAAAAAGATCGCTGGGTGGTGTGAAGGGCACTATATTGACATCGCTGTACATAATCCGTTGGGGCCAGTGGCTACGGCCGCGTGTGTGCAGTTTAATCTGGCGATTCCCAATTTCGCGGTTCAGGAACAACCAAGGCGTCCTGGAACTGTTTTGACAGATGTTGTGCCTAATCAACCCGTCTGGGAGAATGGTTACATCCTTGCTCCCACAGCTCCTGGGTTGGGGATTGAATTTGATCGCAAGGCTGCAGCGGCACACCCCTTCCAGATGGCCGAGTTGCCACATCTACATCGCGAGGATGGTAGCTTCACGAACTGGTAGAGGAGTCCATCAGAGAGTTGGGTTGAGGGATGAAGTGGTGGCACGTTCTGGTCATCCTACTGGATAGCTATCTACTGCTCAGCCTTGGGCCCTGGATCGCCTTGCAAATGCTTGATTGGCTTATGGGCAGGTCGAGGTGGTTACTGATCGGCGAAGGGCGTCTGCGCGAGCTGAGCGAGATGGAGCAAGAGCAAAGGAGATCCTGGCCCCAGAAGCCGCGTCCCGGACGGTACGAGGAGCCAGATCGCGTTGCCTTGGAAAGCCTTGCCACCCTGCAATCATTAATCGCCGAAGCAGGACGATTGTGGCCCTTAGTGGGCAGCTATTCTTTGCCCGTGTTGAGCTTTGTAGATGTGCTTTCCTTACGCTCGTGGCGCGTGCTCCCTGGAGCTTTGGCAGCGTGGCGGAATATGCGCTCTTTGTTGCGGCTGTTGGATCAAGGTGATCAGTTATTAGCCACCCTGATTGAACAGCAGCAGGTTATAGAGGACATCCCTGCCAGAGTGCGTGCCGCCTTAAACGACATGCGTGCAGAGGTTCAGCGTTTGAGCGCCATCCTTGAGATGGAGGAAGAAGCAGGGACTGCAGGGTTGGAGGCTATTGCCCAGAGACTTGAAGAGAGGGAAAGAGCTATTGAACAAGCTCTCGACGCCCTTGCTGAGGCGGCGGCCGAACGACTCCCGGCGGTGATTGCAGAAATTGACGAGCTTTTGCCCTCTACGGGGATCGTTCTTAGCGAGATCGACCAATTTCTAGGCCGGGTGACCGAGGAGCGCAATAAGGCGCAGAGCTTGATCCAGCGCGTTGAGAGCAGTTTGCGGCTGGCCGAGGAGCGCTGGGAAGGACTGAAGCTAAGGGGGGCTACTGAGCCGACGCTCTCTCGTGGTCTCGCCGAGCTGAAAAGCGGCTTGGAAAGGGCCAAGGCGGTTGCCAAGGAACGGTCGGTGAACGCTTACCAACAGGTCACTGCTCAGGTCGCTGCCATGGATAGCCAGGTCGCCGCTTTACTGGAGAAACTGGACGCCCTGGATGAGGCGATGGAGCAGAGCAAGAAAGCTGTAGAAGGGGATGTCTCAGCGCTAGCCAAGGCACAGGCGATGTGCGATGAGTTGGCTCGTCAAGACCCGCTTCTTGAGCTCGACCAAAGCTTGGCTCTCATTGAGAGGGCTTCTCAGGCTTACATGGAGGCGGAGCGACAGCGCGGTTTGGGGACTTTTCAGGGCTACGAGGCCAGCCTAGCTGAGGCCGAGACCGCCATGAAATACCTGGGAGATGCCCAGGAGGCATTAAAACAGTTGCCCGAAAGGGTGCGCCAGATTCGCGAAGACTTGGGCGCGCTGGCCGCTGAGGCGACTGGCGATTGGCGTAGGCGTGCAGAACGCGTGCGCGAGCAATTGCGCCTCTATACGCGCCATTGGAATGCGGGGCTGGCGGGCGATGCCGCCGAGGCGATCGCTTGTCTTGATCAAGTGGAAGTGGATTTAGAGCGCGTCCCCCCTAATGTGCGCTACCAGCGCCGTTTCAGGCAGTCGGAATTGGCTGAGGCCGCTGAGATCCTCTCGCATGCGCGGCAAGAGATGGAGAAGGCCAAAAGTCTTATCACCTCGCTGGAGGCCGAACAACGGCGTATTGAACGCCTGCGGGCGGAGCTGGCGAGCGCGCTGGACAAGCTTAAGCGGGAGAGCATCCCCGAGCTAGAGCGACTTAAGGACAAGATGCTCCCTGAGTTGCAAGAGCGCTTGGCCGCTTTTTTGGAAGCCTTTCAGAAGCAGGCGGTCGCCTTGGAGGACCCTGCACAAGTCAATTACGATGAGAGCGTTACCCAATGGTTGCCATCCATCTGGCAACAAGTGGATGAACTCAGGGCGGAGCATGAACGAAGCCTGCGGGAGTATGCCCAGGCACTGAAAGAGGCTACTCAACGCCTGGAGCGGCAGTGGGCGCGTTTGAACGAGCTCAATCCCCAAGAGTCGCCCAGCTCTGAGGAGAAAATCGAGCGCCTAGCGCGAGATTTAGAGGAATGGTTTGCTGAGGCTCAACGACGAAAGGATAATCCGCTTTTCCTCCGTGATATTGTCGGCCGACGGGCTGCGGCTTTGGAACAGCGCATTGAAGTTGCACGGCAGCAGGTCGTTGAGGGGAGGCGCTTGCTTGACTCGTTGAGCCGCGAGTACTTGCGACGCTTGCAGGCGGTGCAGCGCTTGCGGGAGTCGCTGAAGGCGATGCAGCGCGACAGCCGCTGGCCTCAGCTTGCCTGGAGCACCGAGGAGGCAGAGAGGATGTGGGAGAGGGCCAGCGAATGGGAACGCAAGAGCCGAGCGGCGCCCGATTTGATGTCGGCGGGCGATCAACTCCAGCAGGCGGTCAGTGTTGCTCAACAAGCGGAGCAACTCTTTGCTCGTGTAGAGCGTCAAATGGACAGTGCCCTGGGTCGTCTGGATAGCGAGCTGAAAGCTGTAGTTAGTGCACTGGAACGAGCCAAGCGACGGGCAGAGAGGATTAGAAAAGAGGGTCCCTCGGAGGAGCTGACCGATCTGGAGGCGCGGTGTGCGGCCGCAGAGAGAGCCATAGCATTGGCCGAGGCCGCTACTACTTTTGAAGACGCATTGCGGCATCTGCGAGCGGCAAAGGAGTCTTTGGCCTAGGGGATCAGCGTTGGTTTTCGGGCCAGACGGGGACGAACATTAACCATTGATCGGGGGCTTGGCGAATCATTTCTTCAATGATGGCGAGCACGCGGCGAACGTTATGGCGCACATCCTGAGCGCGATCGCCCATTGTCTCCATTTCCAAAGGGGGAGCAAACTGCAGGGTATAGTAGCCATCGGGCCCTTGCAGGCAACAAGCTATGATGATACGAGCGCCGGTTTGCAGAGCAAGGCGGACATGGCCGGTGGGCATCCTGGCCGGAGCGTCAAAGAATGAGATGGGCTCGTCATCCTTGGATGTAGGGCGGTCCACGCCCGTTACAACTACTCCTCCTTGCCTGAGGCGTTCTAAAGCGAGGCGCAGAGAGCGCACATCAATAGGGGTCATCGTGATGCCGCGCCGTTTACGCAGCCAGTTAACCACTCGTGTGCCCAGATCCGGCATGGCCAGACTGAGTGCTTGCATCTGAACGCCTCGTGCGGCGATCCATTGGGCAGCCAGATCAAAGTTACTCATGTGTGGCCCCACCAGCACAACTCCGCGTTTATCCGCAAGGACTGATTTGATCATCTCCCATGCATTTGGGTCCACGCGCACATTGACTCGCCCCTGTATAAGGTCTTGGCGGCTTGTGCGGAACATGTCAAAGTAGGTGCAACCAGCGTGGAAGATAGCGTTCTCGACCAGTTCATCGAGGGCTTTCTCGCTTACTTGGGGGCCTACAACATGTCTTAGGTTGCCCCTCAACGTCCTGAACAGGTGGTTGCGTCTTCGGGCCATGTCCCGCGCTATACGACGTGCCAGCCAATATCCGAAGCGCTTGGGGGTCAGCCGGGCGATAACCATACCCAATATGATAAAGGGGGGGCTGCCAAGGATTTGTTGTGCTTTCATCGCGTTACATTAGAGAGGAGGCATTCTCCGAAGAGCTTTTAGATTCATTTGGCCACGACAGTGCCTCCACAACGACCGGTATCCCTCGCGTCAAACAAAGGGCTACGGAGATCCAGCTGGTCA
>DAOTVR010000440.1:0-3488 GCA_034436315.1 Anaerolineae bacterium | reverse complement strand
GCCTCCGGCTCATAGCCCCCTCGCGGCGAAGCGGGATCCTCCTGTGGCCAAGGTCGGATGTTGGCCCCCTCTTCCCAGTAGGCTCTCGCTTTGGCGAGATCGCCCAACTTCTCGGCGACGACGCCGGCCCAATAGAGAGCCTTGGAATCCTGGGCGTAATAGGACTTGCCCACCCCTAGGTTGCGCGGGTATTGCAAGGCCCGCTCCAGGTCTTCCAGGGCGCCTCGTAGGTCGCCCCGCTCATAACGGGCCAAGCCACGCCCGACATAGGCCTGATAGTAGGCCGGGCGAGTGAGGCTCTCGCCCTCGTAGGGGTCAAATTGCATAGCGCTCAAGACCTCAATGGCCCGATCCCAATGCTTCAGCTCCACCAGGAGAGCTGCCAGGCGCGCCTGGATGCGCCCATGCTGGGGGGCCTTCTCCAGGAGGGCCAAACGCTCCTCGGCCGGCGCACCCATCTCGGCCAAGATATCGTAGAGGTCAGCATAGAGCCGATAGTCGCCCCCATTACGGGCGATGGCCCGCTCATACTCGGCTTTGGCTCCCGCCAGGTCCTTCTTATAGAGCCAAAGGGCCTTGCCCAGGTTGCGATGCATCACTGCGCTATCTTCCAGGGCCAACGACTTGCGCCAGGCTTCCAGGCCCTCGTCATAGCGCCGCAGAGCGTAAAGCAACGTGCCCAGATAGCCCCAGGCTCGCGCGTCGGCAGGGTTCACTTCCAGGGCCCGGCCCAGGATATCCAGCTCCTCCAGGCGGTGGGGAAAGACATAGGCCGGATCCATTTGAGCTGCCAAGCGATAGAACGAGCGGGCCAACTCCTGATCGCCCACCTTGTCATGGTAGTAGGCCAGGTAGTAATAGATCAGCGGATGGGCGGGCTGCTCCTGGGCCACCCCAGGCCAAGTGCGCAACACGCCGATGGCCTCTGCCCAATGCCCTACCCCAGCATAGTCGCTGGCCAGCTCCAACAGCACTTGGGGATCACCGCCGAAGCGTTCGCTCAGCGCCTTAGCCCGTTCCTCGGTAGGCTCCAGCCACCATAGCTCGGCCCGGGCGAGGACGTCCAGCGGCTCCAACTCCGCCAAGAGGCGCTCCAGGATCTCACGGGCCTCTTGGGTTCGCCCTTGTTTGCGCAGGGCCAGGGCCAACATACCGTGGGCTTTGGCGTGGAGCCGGTTGAGGTCCAGCGAGCGCCTAAAGAACCCCTCGGCCGCGCGCGCATCGCCCTGGGCCAGGGCCATCTCCCCCAGATAATAGAACCCTTGACTATTAAAGGCCGGATCCAGGCGCACGGCCCAGAAATGCATCTCCGCCGCCTTGAGATCGCCCAGCTCGCGGCAGACGATGCCCAGGTGATAGTGGGCTAGGCCGAGGTCGGGGTCGCGACGCAGGGCCGCCGCAAGTTCCTCGTAGGCGCGCCGATACAACCCTTGGCGGCTATAAAGGGCCCCCAAGTGCGCGTGTGCGCGGGCGTAACCGGGATCCACGGCCAGCGCGCGGCGATAAAGCTCCTCCGCGCGCGCGTAATCGCGCAGCTTCTCCGCCTCGTTAGCGGCGATGGCCAGCTCCTCGGCGCTGCTGCGCGCATCCACTTGAGGGCGAAACGGCTGGGGCAGCTCCACCTTTCGGTGGATGTTCGGCGCGGGCTGATGGTAGCGAATCACCTCCTGTCCTTGGGCATCAACGAGGACGAGCTGTACCTCGGCGTAGCGCCAGGCCGCATGGGGCAGGGCAATCTCGCGACAGAAAGGCCGATAGGGCGAGACGTCGCAACGCGTCTGATGGGCCACCTGGCCGTCGATCAGCAAGCGCAGCGTCCCCCCTTCAAGGGGATAGGTGCTGTTTGCGGCTAGCAGGGTCCTGTCTTCGCCTAAAGGAGCCAGGTTGAGCGCGGCCTTGTCGTTCACCTCCACAAAGCCCTTCATCCCGTGCACACCCCACCAATACTCGCGCCAGGCGACCACCTGATGGGGTTGCAAGAAGAGGAAAGTGCTCTGATCCACCACGCAGCCGGCCTGCGGTTCCACGTAAGGGATATCGCCGTCGGTGAGGATGTAATCCCAGATGCGTCCGGCGTCATCGGTGCCCCAGGTGAAATACTTTTTCCCCGGATCCTCGTGGTGATTGGCATAGTGCACCATGCCCACATCCAGGTCGTCGTAATAGACGCCCATGAAGTCCTTCTCGCAGCCGATGGCGAAAAAGTCGTGGGCGATGGGCGTCGTCGCCCAGCGACTGATGTCGGCCCCGCCCTGAATGGGGAAGCGGTACAGGCGCCGCCCGGAGCTGAGCATGTACTCGGTGGGATAGGGCAGCCGTAAATCCTCGCGGGCGACGACGCTGGAATTGCTCCACTGGTAAAAGTCCAGGCGATAACGATAGCGGTTGTAGAGCTTGAGATCGGCCTGGATATAGGCGCGGTCGGGGTGCAAGGTGAGGGTGACGCTCCAACAAGCTCGCGAGGCGCGCTCCATGGCGCCCACGATGACCGAGACGCTGCCATCGGGGTTCTCGCGCTTCAGGTAGTCAACGGGGGAGAAGGTCAAGACGTGATGGCCCTTGATGAAGTTGAACTCGATCCCCCCGCAGATCCACGCCCCGCGCAGGCCGATGAGGGCGGGCTTGATCACCTCCACCTTGTGATAGATCTCGCGGCCGGCGGCCTTGTCAAAGGCGGAGTAAACGCGCCCTCCCAACTGTGGGAGGACCGTGACCTTAAGATAGGGGTTCTCCAAGACGACGGCACGGTAACTCCGACCCTCGTCGCGGGGGCGGAGGATCTCATCCTGCTTGGGATAGGGGTAGACCCAAGGATCCCCATCGCCGAAGAGCGGCGGGTTGGGGTCCTCGCGAATGGGATAGGTGGGGAGGCGTAGTTCCTCCTCGCGGATTTGGGCGAAATGACCCGTGGTCATGGATACCTCTCCTCAGGGACTTTAGATTTGGGTTGTCTCTTCAAGATCAGGCCTGCCAGCAGGCCGGCCGCAAAGCCACCGATGTGCGCGAACCAAGCCACGCCCCCTCCGGAGGCAGCGCCGATGGAGGCGAGGCCACTGAACAATTGCAAGATGAACCAGAACCCCAACACGACGAGCGCGGGCAGCTCTGCAAAACGAATGAAACGGAAGATAAAGATGAGCGTGCGCACACGCGCTCTAGGGAAAAGCACCAGATAGGCGCCCAGAACGCCGGCGATGGCCCCGCTCGCGCCGATGGTGGGCACGACGGAGGACGGGTCGGAGGCGATATGTGCGAGCGCGGCGGCGAGGCCGGCGAGAAAGTAAAAGAGCACATAGCTCACCGTGCCAAGATAGTCTTCGATATTATCGCCAAAGATCCACAGGTAGAGCATATTGCCGATGATGTGCACCCAGCCCCCATGCAAGAACATGGAAGTAAAGAGGCTCGTGGCCGCTGGCAGCCCGAAATGATTCGTCACCTGATAAGGGACGACGCCCGCCCGAAGGACGAACGACTGCAAACTATCC
>DAOTVR010000439.1:0-13931 GCA_034436315.1 Anaerolineae bacterium | reverse complement strand
GTGTACTTCGCTTGCCCAAACTGCTCCACCTCCACCCACCCATCTGCCCCGCAGATCACGGCACATAGGGCAATCACCACCATGTCGATCAGCCGATGCAGAATGGCCGGTCCGCTGCGCGGATCCTTCAACTCCGCAAAATGGGCTGCAATCTTGGCTCCTGTCTCCTGAAGCATAGGTGGCCTCCCCTCAAAAAAGTTAGCCCCTATCTTACCTCAATCCAAATGCAATTGCCCTGACCTCGCTTTGGCGTGGAGGCCTTTTCATGCTACCATTTGGAAGAGGTAGCATGCGGATTCGCTCTAGAAGGGTGAATAGAGGTGACCCCGAAGGGGGAAAGGATTTTGGCTTACCTTAGTTGGGAGCCTGTACAACGAGGGTTGTTTCATCGCCGGCCCTGGGTGCGCGCACTAACGATCGTTCTCCTCTGTCTGGCGGTGGGGGTCCCTGTGGGAGCCATCATCGGGCTATTGGGCGGTCTGTATGGGAGCGCCTTATTGATCGCCTTAGTGCTCAGCTATTTGATGCTTCGCAGCACCCTGGTGGGGCTGGTCATCATGGTGGGCGTGATCTGCCTCTTGCCCTTTGGGGCGCTGCCGGTCAACGTCGGCTTTTCCCCGACTATCCTGGACTTGGTCTTCTTGGGCCTTTTCTTTGTGTGGATCAGCCGCTTGGCGACCCATCAAGACGGTGAGTTCGTCGCTGATGCCCCCATCCTAGGGGTGCTGGCCTTTGCCACCCTCGCCGTGGTCTCTTTCATCGCCGGCTTGGGCCACAGCCCACTCACGGCCAACGTCCTGCGGCACTTTGTGGAGATCCTCTTGAGTATCTTCACCTTCGTCCTGGTCATTAACACCGTGCGCACCTTGAAGCAGCTCAAGATCGTCGTGGCGGCGTTGATCCTGGCCGGGTTCGCGGCGGCCTTCATCGGCGTAGTCCTGTATTATTTGCCGAATGGCCTGACCATTCGCTTGCTTTCCGCTTTGCGTGTGCTACGCTATCCTACCGGCTCCGATGTGTTGCGCTACGTTGAGGACGACCCTGAGCTTCCGCTGCGGGCCACCTCCACTTCTATAGATCCTAATGTATTGGGCGGGATGCTCATCTTTGTCACCACGCTCGCCACAGCCCAGCTTCTGGCCCAAAAGCCCCTTTTGCCGAGATGGTGCTTGGTTCTGATGGTGAGCACGATGGTCGCCTGCATGATCTTGACCTATTCTCGGGGTTCCTTTGCCGGGCTGATGGTCGCCCTGGGCCTGATGGGCCTCCTGCGCTACCGGCGGTTGCTCTTGGTGGGGTTCGCCCTGATCGCCTTGCTCGTCCTCTTGCCGCCGGCCCGGGTCTATGTGGAACACTTTGTCGCCGGTGTACAGGGCCAGGACCTGGCCACCCAAATGCGCTTTGGCGAATATAAGGATGCTCTCATCCTCATCTCACGCTATCCTTGGCTTGGCGTGGGCTTCGCGGGCACACCGGATATCGACACTTACTTGGGGGTGTCCAGCGTTTACCTGCTCATTGCCGAAGAGATGGGCGCTGTGGGCTTGGTTACGTTCCTAGCCACGCTGTTCTGGTTCCTGGGGAGCTTCCTCTCCGTGAAGCTCAGCGCCATCCGCGATTCGGAGTTGGAGCCGCTTCTCCTGGGCACGTGCTTGGCCGTTGCCGGAGCGATGTTCGGGGGCACTTTGGATCATTATCTATTCAATTTGGACTTTCCCCACGCGGCAGCACTCTTGTGGCTCACGGTAGGGCTGGGTACCGTGAGCATCCGCTTGGCGAAACAGGCTGCGACATCTAGATCTCTCGGATGATTCGGGATCCACTCCGCTTTGGGCAAAGTTCTGCGCTCATACGCTATGAGAGGGCACACATTTGAGGAAGCTCCCATTTGCCAATTGCCCTGCAAGGGCCAAGTAATGTATACTTACGCCCACTTCAAATCGCTTGGCCAATGAGGAGGACAAGAGATGAAGATCGACCTTACGGGGAAAAGTGCCTTGGTCACAGGCGGCGCAGCGGGCATCGGCAAAGCATGCGCTGAACTGCTTGCGCAAGCTGGGGCGCGAGTTGCCGTAGCCGATATCAACTTCGCCGGCGCGCAACAAACTGTAGCTGCCTTCGGTGGGCTAGCCGTCCAAGCCGATCTGGCTAATCCTGCCGACGTCGTCGCTATGTGCCAGAAGGTCACATCCGAGTTCGGTGGCGTGGACATCTTGGTCAACAACGCGGGCATTATTTCCTATAAGCGCGGCATCCGTGCCCTTTCATTGGAGGAGTGGAACCAGGTCCTGACCGTGAATCTGACGGGGACTTTCCTCGTTTGCCGCGAGCTCATGGAAGGGATGAAGGCCCGGAGGAGTGGCAAGATCATCAACTTTTCCTCGCTGGCCGCCAGAGTCGGCGGGATTGAGGTGGGTTTGCACTATTCCGTCTCCAAGGCAGGGCTGATTGGTTTAACCAAAACACTGGCTAAAGAAGGTGGCCCTTTTGGCATCAATGTGAACGCCGTCGCGCCGGGCTTTATCATGACCGAGCCGGTCAAAAAGCAGCTTGCCGGGCGCGAGGATGAGTATATTGCCCAAATCCCCTTGAGGCGGCTTGGAGAGCCGAAGGACGTGGCCAATGCAGTGCTTTTCTTGGCCTCGCCGCTCTCGGATTACATCACCGGCATCGTCTTGGATATCAACGGCGGATTATATATGGGGTGAAACGATGGCAAGCATAGAGAACAAGGGAACCACGCGCCTCGTAGAGGCTTCAAAACTCTTGGCCTTTGGCCAGAAGGTGCTGATGGCTTGTGGTGTGCCCGGTGAGGACGCTTATATTGTGGCCGACTGCCTCACCACGGCGAACCTCTCAGGGATTGATTCCCACGGGTTTGTGCGTCTGGCGCATTATGTGCGTCGCCTAGATAATGGCACGATCAAGGCGCGTCCGGTGATCACGTTTCAGCGCACAGCTCCTTCGGTGGGTATCGTGGATGGTGGCGATGGGCTGGGGCATGTGGTCACCTATCGTGCCTGCACCGAGGCGATGAAACTGGCCGAAGAGACGGGGGTAGGGGCCGTTGCGGTGAAGAACTCGTCTCACTTTGGCATGACAGGCTACTATGTTTTGCGCATGGTCGCCGAGGGCTACGCAGCCATGGTCACCACCACGACCGATGCCTTCTTGATCCCTTTTGGTGGCCGCAAGGCCTTTTTCGGCACCAACCCCATCGCTTTCGGCTTCCCTTCCGAGGGCATCCCCGTCGTCTTGGACATGGCTACGACCTCCGTGCCCTATGGGAAGATAGCCTTGGCTAAGCTGGAGGGCAAGCCTATCCCTCCCGATTGGGGCTTTGATGCTGAGGGCAACCCTACTACCGATCCGAACAAAGTGGCCGGTTTGCATCCCATCGCCGGCCCTAAGGGCAGCGGTTTGGCGATGATCATAGATATCTTCTCGTGCCTTCTCTCCGGTATGCCTTTTGGCCCCCACGTTCCCGGCATGTACACGGAGATGGATAAAAGGCGGCAATTGGGACATTTCGTGCTCGCTCTAGACATCAAGCGTTTTCTTCCCCTAGATGAATTCAAGCGCCGCCTCAAGCAGATGACCGATGAGCTCAATGCCGTTCCCCCGGCCGCCGGGTTCACGCGCGTGCTCTACCCCGGGCAGCTAGAGGGGGAGACGCGCCTACGCCGTGCTGCCGAAGGCATCCCCATTGATCCGGGGCTATATCAGGAATTGGAAGGTTTGGCCAAGCGTTTTAACATCCCCTTCCCGGGATAAACAGCGTCTTGTAGGTTGATAGAAAGGAGCCAAGATGAACGTTGTCTTTGTGGGAGCACATCAGGATGATGAGATGAACTGCCTCGGGACGTTGATCAAGTACTCTCGCCGAGGGGATCGGGTCAGCGTGATCACCATCTCCAACGGCGATAAAGGCGCGCAGTACGATCCATCTATGCCCCACGAGGAAGTTGCACGTATACGGATGGCCGAATCCGCGGCCATCATGGAGGCTTTGGGAGGCACATATCATTGTCTGGGGCAAGAGGATGAGCAGATCGTGGATAACCGCGAGGTCCGAGAGGGGCTGACCCGGCTACTGCGCCAGCTCAGGGCAGATGTGGTCATCACCTGCCCGCCACAGGATTATAACCCCGATCATTACATCACGGGGGAGATCACCTATCATGCGGTCATGCTGACCACGGTGCGCACCATGTATGAGGATGTGCCCATCCTAGACGCTACACCAGCGATGTATTATACTGATACATGCGCTGGTTTGCACTTTGAACCAATGTTTTACGTGGATATCTCGGATGTATTTGCCTACAAGTGCGAGCTGCTGCAACATTTCAAGACGCAGATGATCAATATGCAGGTTTTTGGCGGCTACGATTTGGTGACCTATTCCGAGATCATGAATCGTTTTCGTGGCCTACAGTGTGGCGTGCGCTACGCAGAGGCCTTCCGTGCCGAGACGCGTTGGCCCCGTGCCCGGCCCGGCGTGTTGTTGCCCTAGCGAGAGGGGCGTTCCCAAATCACTGTATTGAGGGAGAATCTATGAGGGCTTTAGTCAAGTATGCGCCCGGCAAAGGGAATGTGGAGGTTCGCGATGTCCCCATTCGCCGGCCTGAGGCCGATGAGATCCTGATCAAAGTCAAGTACTGCGGCATCTGTGGGACGGATTTACACATCTATGCCGACGAGTTTCCCAATACGCCGCCCGTCGTGATGGGCCATGAGTATTGTGGTACGATCGCCGAAGTGGGCGAAAGGGTGCGAGATCAATGGCGGGTTGGTGAGCGCGTGGTCGGCGAGCTGCATACCGGCGCTTGTGGCAAATGCCCGCTTTGCTTGGCGGGCAAACCGCATATCTGCGATAGCAAGCTGGCATTAGGCTCCAAGTATAATGGAGCCTTTGCCGAGTATCTCACCATCCCTGCCTGGCTAGCTCATCGTGTGCCTGAAGGAGTGCCCTGGGAGGTGGCCGGCGTGACGGAGCCTTTTGCCATCACCGCTCATTGCCTCGTGGAACGGGGTGAGTTACGCGCGGGGATGAGCGTGTTTATCTCCGGCTCGGCCACCATGGGGCTGATGGCGACCATCTGGGCCAGCCGCCTGGGGGCCAAGGAGATCATCGTCTCGGGCACCAATATGGACGAACCGATGCGTTTCCCCTTGGCTAAGGAGATGGGGGCCACGCGTCTCGTGAACGTGCAGAAAGAGGACCTCAAACAGGTGGTCATGGGGCTTACCGAAGGGCGCGGGGTAGATGCCTGGGTGGAATGCTCCGGGGCGGCGGCGGCCATCGCCGGGGGAATTGACCTGGTGAAAAAGACCGGCCGGGCCGTGCTGATCGGCTTGGTGGGGCCGGAGACGATCCCCATCCCCTGGAACAAGATCCTCTATAAGGAGCTGGACCTGGTGGGCTGCTTCAGTTCACCGCCCAGTAGCTGGCAGAAGGCCCTGGAGGCCGAGGCATCCGAGGCAGCCAAGCTACGCAAGCTGGTGACCAAGATCATCCCCTTGGATGCCTGGCGAGAGGGATTCGAGATGATGCGTAAGGGGGATGCGGTCAAAATCTTGGTTGATTTGGAGGCCTGAACGATGTTCAAGCGCATGGATCACGTGGCCATGAGCGTGAAGGATATGGACAAGTGCATCGCCTTTTATCGCGATATCATCGGCTTTGAAAAAGTCTTTGATCGCGAGTTCGACGTACAGATGGGCAAGCTGATCGGTGTTGAGGGCACCAAGGTGCGCATCGTGCACATGCAATTCGGTGACAACAAATTAGAGCTCTTCAAATACGAGTATCCCCAAGGCCGTGAGCCTAGGCCGGATGCCTTGCAAAGCGATTACGGCCTCACGCATATCGGCTTCCTTGTGGAGGATTTCCAAGCCACTTATCAATACCTGTTGGAGCGCGGAGTCAAGTTCCTAGGAGAGCCGGTAGAGATCCGTCCCGGTGTATTCGTCGCCTATTTCCATGGCGCAGAATACGAGGTTTGTGAGATCCGCGAGATCATACCCCAGTAACTCGTTTGAGGTGAGCGATGACCCAGTTGATAGAGCAGAAAGCGCCGGCGGTTTGCCATGCCATGCGCGTCTTTGAGGAGGATTATCGGGCCGTTGGCAAGGACGACCTGGCGCGGATGTTGGCCCTGTTGTACCTGATCAGAGAGTTTGAGACCACGCTTTTGGATTTGAAGGATGAGAACCTCATCCATGGGCCGGTGCATACCAGCATCGGCCAGGAAGCAGTCGCTGCGGGGGTGGCCACGGCCTTGCGCAAGACGGATATGGTCGGCTCCACGCACCGCGCTCATGGGCATTTTCTCTCCAAGGCCCTGATGTACTATGCCCCGGAAGGGTTTCAGCCTCTACGGGATCCCATCACCCCCAAGATGCAGGAGGCCATCAATAAGACGCTTGCCGAGATCATGGGCCTAAAAGATGGCTGGTGCGGGGGGCGGGGTGGCTCTATGCACCTTTACGATGGCGAATCGGGCAACCTTGGCTCCAACGCCATCGTCGGCGGGGGAATCCCGCTGGCCACGGGAGTGGCCTGGGCTCAGAAGCTACAAAGGAAGGACAACGTCGTCGTTTCCTTTTTCGGCGATGGGGCGGTGAACCAAGGGTGCTTCCATGAGGTGGCCAACATGGCCGCTTTGTGGGGTGTGCCCATCATTTATTTTATTGAGAACAACTTTTACGCCGTGGGCACCAACGTCAACGAGGCCTCCTTTGTGCAGGATTTGGCTTTGCGCACCCTAAGCTATGGCATCAATAGCGTGATCGTGGACGGAATGGATCCTGTTGCCGTCTATCTGGCCACGCGCGATGCCTGCACCCGGATGCGCGCCAATCCTTTCCCCTTTGTCATTGAAGCCAAGACGTATCGCCATTATCACCACGCCGGGCGGCTGGCGGGCAGTGCCTTTGGTTATCGCACCAAGGAGGAAGAGGCGCAATGGCTGGAGAAGGATCCCATCACGGCCTTCCCTAAGAAACTGATGAGCCTGGGCTTGCTCAGCGAAGCCGAGGATGAGCGCCTCAAGGCCATGGCCAAGGACGCTTTGGCCAAGGCCTTGGCCTTTTGCACGGACGTGAAGGACGGCAAGCGCTATATCCCCGCTGAAAAGTGGCCTGCGCCTGAATCGGTATTACGCCACGTGCGCTGTGAGGACGACGTTTTCGCCGGCATACAGTTTAAGGAGCGCGAGGATTTCACCACCTTCAGGCCCATGACCTATGGTGAGGCTATCGCCGCGGCCACACTGCGCAACATGGAGCGCGATGAGCGGGTGATCGTCTTGGGAGAGGAGGTGGCTAACCTGCGCGGGGGGCCCTACGGGGCGACCAAGGGCATCAAAGAGGCCTTCCCCGAGCGCCTGTTCAACACTCCCATCTCTGAGACGGGCTTTTCGGGCATCGCCGGCGGTGCGGCCTCGGCCGGCCTGCGGCCCGTCGTAGAGATCATGTTCCCCGATTTCGCCCTGATGGCCTCCGACCAATTGTTTAACCAGATCGGCAAACTGCGGCACATGTATGGCGGGCGTATCGGCTTTCCGCTGGTGGTGCGCACCCGCATCGCCATCGGCTATGGCTATGGCGGCCAACATTCTATGGATCCCGCTGCTTATTTTGCCCTCTTCTCCGGCTGGCGCATCCTGGCGCCCTCAAATGCCTTTGACTATATCGGGCTATTCAATACCGCCGTACGCTTTAACGATCCGGTAGTCATCCTGGAACACGGTTTGCTTTATGCGGAGAAGGATCAAGTCCCCGCCGATACGATGGATTACTACATCCAATACGGTAAGGCCAAGGTCCTGCGAGAGGGCAAGGATGTAACCGTGCTCACTTACTTGACCGGGGTGGCCAAGTGCCTAGAGGCCGCCAAACAATTGGAGGCCGAAGGGATCAGCGCTGAGGTCATTGACCTGCGCACTTTGGATTACACGGGGATGGATTACGAGACCATCGGAGCCTCGGTCAAGAAAACGGGAAGTGTTTTGATCGTGGAGCAAAGCCCGCGAAGTCTCTCCTTGAGTGGACGACTGGCGGATGAGATCCAATCCAGGTTCTTTGATTACTTGGATTGCCCTGTGGGCAAGGTCACCGCACCCGACGTGCCTTTGCCCGTCTCCAAAGTGCTTGAGGAATTCTGCATTCCCTCTGTGGCGCGCATCAAAGAGGCGATGGCCATCGGAGGTAGGCACCAGTTCTGAGCCCTTTGCACCAAGGTGAACGTTCCCTTACTTTTCTCCAAGCATTGGCGCTCGGAGCTAGGGCAAAGAAGAGGCCCAGATGAAGATCCTGACTCTTAGCGATGTTGTCGTAGACCTGGTGCAAAGTCCTTTGATCGCTCAACGATTCAAGGATGTCGACCTGGTGCTGAGCGCTGGCGACCTGCCCTTGGATTACCTAGAATACGTGGTTACCATGTTGGGCAAACGCCTTTACTACGTTAATGGCAACCACGTCCAGCAGGCGTTCCATGAGGGCCAAGGGGGCATGCGCACGGTGGAGCCTGAGGGCTGTATCAACATTCATCATCGCGTGGTGAATCATCGCGGATTGTTGATTGGAGGCTTGGAGGGCTCTATGCGCTATAGCCAGGGAGAGCATCAATACACACAGAGGGAGATGTCTCTTCTGGTAGCTACAATGGCCCCTTGTCTTTGGTGGAACTATTTGCGCTATGGACGAGCCATTGATATCCTCGTCACCCATGCGCCCCCTCAAGGGATTCACGACGGTCAGGATCTCTGTCATCAGGGATTCCGGGCTTTTCTTCGTTTTATGGAGGTTTACAAGCCCCGTTACTTGATTCACGGGCATACGCATCTGTATCGTCAGGATGCGCGACGCATCACCCAGTACTATGAGACGACCGTAATCAATACGTATGGGTTCCAGATCATAGAGATCGATGAGGCGACGTTGGCTCAACCCCGCAGGAAGCCCAAGGAAGCAAAGGATAGGATGGTGAAAGCCGGTTGGATAAAATGAGGCTAGGCCAATGGCCTTGTCTATATAGAGGGAGAAGATGTCAGCGGAGGAACTAAAGCAGGCTGCGGCCTATCGTGCGCTTGAATTCATCTCCAGCGGTATGGTGGTGGGCTTGGGCAGCGGCTCTACCGCTCGCTATGCGGTACTTGGCCTCGGTAAGAGGCTGCGCGAGGGGACTTTGCGCGATATTGTAGCTGTTCCCACGTCGGAGGAGACGGCGGAGTTGGCTCGCCGAGAGGGCATTCCTTTGACCACATTGGAGGAACACCCTCGGATTGCCGTCACCATTGATGGCGCAGACGAGGTGGATCCGTTTCTCAATGTCATCAAGGGCGGGGGAGGATGTTTACTGCGCGAAAAGATCGTGGCCTATGCTACGGAGCGCGAGATCATCGTGGTAGACGAGTCCAAGATGAGCGAACGCCTCGGCCTGAAAAGCTCTGTACCGGTTGAAGTGGTTCGCTTTGGCTGGCGGAGCACCGAGGCTGCCCTGGCCCGTACCGGGGCGCGGACTGTGTTGCGGTGTGTGGGGGGCATCCCCTATGTGACGGATGAGGGGCACTATATTATTGATTGTACCTATGAAGGGGGCATTGCGGCGCCTGCCGAGCTGGCGGTGGCCTTGAATATGATTCCCGGAGTGGTCGAACACGGTCTCTTTTTAGGCCTCGCCAAGGCCGTTGTCGTGGCCTCGCCGGGCAAAGTGGAGATCTTGGAGCGATAGCCTATGGCTGGTGAGCGCATCCTGATCGTTGATGACGAGGCCGATATCCTAGATGTATTGGAGAGGGCTTGTCGAAGTGCGGGGTATCAGGTTCTGACCGCACAAGATGGCGCGAGCGCACGGCGCGTTTTAGAACAGGAAGCTATCCAGGCCTGCGTTTTGGATTTGCGCCTACCGGATGCGCATGGCCTTGAGATCATGCGCTACGCCAAGCAACTTTATCCCGATTGCGAGGTCATCATCCTGACGGCCTATGGTGACCTGAAGACTTCCATTGAAGCCCTACGCTTAGGGGCTTATGATTATTTGCAAAAGCCCCTTGATGAGCTTCAACTTGTCCCCGTCGTCCTCTCGCGCGCCTTGGAACGCCAGGCTTTGGCGCGCCGCAACGCACAACTGCTCCAAAAGCTGCAAGCAGTCAACGAGGAACTGGAACTTCGCCGGCGTCAGCAGTTGCAATACATCAGCTACCTCGGCCATGCTTTGGCGGGGGCACTGAATTCCCGCGATGTCGCGCAGGTGCTCGTTCAGGCGGCCCTTGAATCCACCAATTGTGAGGGAGCTGGCGTTCTCTTATTGCACGGCAACGGCTTGGAGCAGCCGTGGGCTGTGATGGCTGCCAGGAAGAACCTTTCCCTTAAAGCACGAGAGGCCCTGGTCCAAGCCATGGTGGCGCATCTGCCACAGAGGGTGAGCTTGGATCCTGCCGCCTTGCACGTTCAAGAGTTGTCTATCTCGGATGCTCCAGAGGTTGATGATGAGCCTTGGCGCCGTTTTGAGTTTGGCCTTTTAGCCGCTCGCGAGGAGTTTGACGGCTTGGCCGTTCTGGCAAACCACAGTGACCAGCCTTTTACCGAGGAGGCCTTGCGTCTTTTCGAGATCCTGGTCACCCAGGGAAGTGTGGCTTTGGCCAATGCGCGCCTCTTTGCACGTACCAGCGAACTGGCCGCCCGTGATGGGTTGACCGGTGTCTACAACCATCGCCATTTCTTTGAGCTCCTGGAGGCCGAGATCAGCCGTTCCGAGCGTCATGGTCTGGAGCTGGCCGTGGTGATGCTGGATATTGATAGTGGCTGCACGATTGGCCTTAAAGCGATTAACGATACATATGGCCATCAGGCCGGCGATTTCGCCCTCTGTACGGTTGCCCGCTGCCTTCAGGAGAACGTCCGCCGCGCCGACGTGGTGGCGCGCTATGGAGGCGACGAATTCATCATCCTCGCCCCTCAGACCGGCAGGGAAGAGGCCCTTGCGTTGGCTAACCGTCTCTGCCGGCTTTTGCGGGAGACGCCTATCCACGTTGCCGGGCATGAGGCTCGCTTAACAGTGAGCGTAGGCGCGGCCGTGTTCCGGCCAGGGAGTGGAGATGATGTGAATGCGGTGGTCAATCGCGCCGATCGCGGGGTATACCTGGCGAAGGAACGCGGCGGCGATCAGGTGTGCCTGGTGGACTTGGCCGAGACTGAGCAATGATCCTGCGCACTCTTGTGGTTGGTCAGCTCAAGACCAATTGTTACCTCATCGGCTGTCCACGCACCCAAGAGGCGATGGTCATTGACCCTGGGGGCGATGTGGAGGAAATCCTGAGCGCCGTTCGCGATCTCCAGGTACAGGTGCGGCAGATCGTCTTGACCCATTTTCATTTTGATCATTGCTTGGCTGCAGGGCCGCTGCGCTCGGCTACCGGCGCGAGCCTGCTTATCCACCGCGACGATGCTCAGTACCTGACCAAGCCGCCGGCGCTCTTTCGCTTCTTCGTACCCAGCACCCCGCGTGGTTTGGTGGCCGACCGCACCCTTGAGGATGGTGAGACCCTTGCCGTGGGTGACCTGAACATGAAGGTGTTACATACGCCGGGGCACACACCTGGGGGAATCTCGCTGTGGATACCCGATGAGGGCGTTGTTTTCTGTGGGGATACTCTCTTTCGCGATGGGTTAGGGCGCACCGACTTCCCCGGCAGCAGTTACGATGCGCTTGTGGAGAGCATTCGCACCAAGCTCTTCGCTCTCCCTGAGGAGACGGTTGTTTACCCCGGCCATGGTCCTGCAACCACTATCGGCTACGAGCGCCGCAACAACCCTTGGCTGGGCTCACTTGCCCCTTGAGACTTCACTTAGCGGGGAAGCGCATAGCGCTTGGCGATAGCTTGGCGCCCCTTGGTGCTGGAGGCAAAAGCTGCCAAACGCAAGGCTTCTGGCTGAGCATGGGGCGCGACAAGCAAGACGAGGGGATGGGCCAAAGGGTAGCGGCCCTGGGCCACCTCGGCGGCTTGTGGCAGGACGCCGTCAATGGCCAGCAGCTTGACACGCCCGTCTACGTAGCTTGCGGAGAGATAGCCGATCGCCCCTTGATGTTGAGCCACATACTCCAGGACGCCGTGGTCATGGGGTATGACGATCGCTGCCGAGGATGTAGGCTGGCCCTTCAGGATCTTTTCCTCAAAGAGCTTGCGGGCCATGGTATGGGCTCCCTGACTCACGATCTCAATGTGCCCCTGGCCGGCTCCCAGTTCCTCCCAGTCCAGGTAGTATCCTAGGAACAGGTTGGCCAAATCCGCGCTGGAGAGCTGGCTCAGAGGGGAATCCTTATGCACGATGACCCCGATGGCGTTCAGGGCCAGCGTCATGGGCCCTGTCGCCTTGCGCTCTTTGCCTTCGGCCAACATGGTGATCTCTTCAGCCCCCGGCGCTTGCTCCACGATGGCCAGGTCTGTCCGTCCTGCCCGAACGAGGCCCTCGCCAACCTCCGAGCTAGAGGGCATCATATCCACCGAGCTTCCAGGGGCCACCTGGGCATATGCCGCTATCAGCTCCTCTGCCAAAGGTAGCGCCGACCAGCTAACGGCCATGCGCACCAGGATCGGGGTGCCCAGCCTGCCCTCTTCATCGGCTTCTCCTTCGCCCGGATCCAGCGGCTTGAGCGCTCCCCTACATCCTCCTAGGACGAGAGCGAGAAGCGTGACAAGGGCTGATAGAGTGTGCCAGAGCTTTGGAAGCCTCTGCCGTGCAGGATCTCGCTTCACTTTTAAACCTGCGCTTATTTGATCAGGCTGAGCATTAAGCCCACCAGACCGGCGCCCCAACAGTAGTAGCTAAAGCCCCTCAAGCCATGCGTTTGGAGGGGTTTCAGTAGGAAGCGAATGGCCATATAGCCGCTGAGTAGAGCGGCCATGAACCCCAAGCCCAGATGCAGGGCTTGTGCTCCGGGCCCCGACTGGGAGAGCTTTATTACTTGGGCTCCCGCGGCCCCGGCGATGATCGGGATGGACATCAAAAAGGAAAAGCGTGCCGCTTCCTTGCGCTCAAAGCCGCAGAGGATGCCGGCGGCGATCGTCGCTCCAGAGCGGGAGAGGCCTGGGGCGATAGCGCAGCCCTGTGCCAGGCCTATGACCAGCGCCTGGGCCGGGCTCATCTTCTCCAAGGTCATGGAACGCCGTCCCAGGCGTTCGCTGAAAAACAACACGAGCCCTGTAACAATTAATAGGAGTGAGACCAACTGAGGTGAGCCGAAGAGATGCTCGAAGAAGTCGGACCAGAGATAGCCCATGAGCCCTCCTGGGATGGCGCTGAGGATCAGCAGCCAGAAAAGGCGCGCCTCCGTGGTTTGGATCCTGAAGGTGCGCAAGCTTTCCCAACCGCCCCGTAAGAGCGCCCCTATCTCTCGCCTTAGGTAGAGGACGACAGCCACCAACGTACCCAGGTGTGCCAGGACGTCGTAGGCCACGCCGGGCGCAGGCCAGCCGAGCAGCCAGGGGACAAGCACTAGATGGCCTGAGCTACTCACCGGGATGAACTCGGTGGCCCCTTGTACTAGTCCCAGCAAGATCGCTTGGAGGAGGCTCATGTCCTGTTCCTTTCTTCCCATGCGCGGCGGCTTGCCTCGCGTGCCTTGGGGTCGGCGATGCGATAGCGACTCAAGAAGGCCTCCTTGAAGGCCGGGAATCGCCCCTCCAGTACTGCCTGACGGATGTCGCGCATGAGGTTTAGGAGAAAATGAAGGTTATGGATCGTGTTCAGCCTTAGGCCGAGGATCTCGTCGCTCATGATGAGGTGGCGTAGGTAGGCGCGGGAAAATTTCTGGCAGGCATAGCAAGTGCAGCCCTCCTGGATGGGGCGCGGGTCCTCGCTATGGGCGGCGTTGCGCAGATTCAGTCGGCCTTCGGGAGTGAAGACGGCCCCGTTGCGTGCTA
>DAOTVR010000438.1:0-1967 GCA_034436315.1 Anaerolineae bacterium | reverse complement strand
GTCAACCGTGCGGCTCAATTCTCCCCTACGGTGGTCCCTCTTGGAGGCACGCTCACTTTCACCTGTACCGTGAAGAACATCGGGACGGTCCCGGTGCGCACCAAAGGCCCTCCTTCAGGAACAACTTATAGCACGGACCAAAACTTTAACACCCTAGAGCAGTATGAGGAACCCGGCATCTTTCGCGTAGGGCTAGACTATGAGGGCAATAGCGAGGGACGACTGTACCCCTTCCGTTGGCAATTGGGCACGGATGAGGAACTCACGACCATTGATACAGAGATCGGCCCTCAAAAGTACCTGATGCCGGGGCAAACAGTCACCGTGGTGGGGCACCTGTGCATCAAAAATCGCCCGGTGAAGGTTGCGCCCTATTACTGGTTGGGATTGATCCATGAACAGGTGTGGATCGTTCAAGACCGCGTTGAGCCGACACAAATCTCCATAGGCTTTTGAGCCTTGCTGAGTTGAGCTCTATGCTCCAATTGAGCGTGGCCATATTGGCTCGGGATAACGAATCCGAGATTGCAGACTGCTTGGAGAGCGTGGCGTGGGCCGACGAGCGCATCGTTATCCTGGACTCACGCAGCCAAGATCGGACAGCAGCCATTGCCAAGGCGTTGGGAGCACGTGTTGTCGTGCATCCATTTGAGAACTTTGCCCAGCAGCGCGAGTTCGGCCTCTCCCTGTCGCAAAGCGCCTGGCTCTTTTACGTGGACTCGGATGAGCGTGGCACCCCTGAACTAGGCGAGGAGATACGGCGGGTTATCCAAGACCCGACACGAGTGGGTTGGTGGGTACCGCGACGTAATTTTATCTGGGGGCAAGAGATCCGCCATGGCGGTTGGTATCCAGACTACCAATTGCGTCTGCTCAAGGTAGGGCATGCTCACTATGATTTGACCCGTGAAGTACACGAGATCGTGTGTTTAGATGGGGAAGCAGGATATCTGCAAGAACCTTTGATCCACCATAATTACCGCACTTTTCACCAGTTTTTTGCAAAGCAGCGCCAATATCTGGAATATGAAGCCAGCATCCTTTACAAACGCGGAGTACACCCCAAGCCTTGGACATACGTGAGTCAGCCGCTACGTGAGTTTTGGAGACGATATGTAACACTACGGGGATACCGAGACGGTTTCTGCGGTCTGTTATTGTGCTTGTTAGTAGCCTACTACTACGGCTTTCGCGTCACAGTCAGATTAGCACAACTCCGGCACCAAGATAAACTAAACAAATAAGGGGGCAAAGCCAAGTAGATCTCGCTTTGCCCCCTGACCATTCACTCAGGCCAGTTCTGGCAACAACAACCCATAGCCTCCGTCACGGCGACGATAGACCACTCGAAAGGCGTTAGTGGGCGCGTCGAAAAAGACAAAGAAATCATGCCCTAGTAGCTCCATCTGTTCAATGGCCTCTTCTACACTCATTGGCCGAGTTTGAAATCTCTTGATGCGCACAATTTGATCTTCTAAAGTCGGTTCCTCGCTCCGAGCTTCTTCTTCGCTCGTCTCCACTACCGAGGCAGGCTGCCGGCCGTGGGAGCGCCAATGTTTGCCCTTATATCGTTCTATTTGTCGGGAGATTTTATCCATTACCAGATCCACAGCAGTCTGCATATCCGAGGAGCGTTCCTCTGCCCGCAAGATCGTTCCACTCCGGCGCAGGGTAAGCTGGACCACATGGCGATCCCCCGCACTCTTGGTCTCTTGAGAGATCAACTCTACCTTGGCTTCGTCGATGCCGGGCAGAAAACGATCCAATTTCCTAACCTTCTTCTCGACATACGACCTAAGCCAATCCGAGAGCTCCAAGTTCTTGGTTTGGATCACGATCTCCATCTCTAACGCTCCTTTCATTTTTGAGACTTGCCAAGCTATCAAAACGGCAAAGACCAGCTAACATGCACAACTCGGCAAGTCATAAGGATACTAACATGATTTACAGGCTCTGTCAACGCCTGC
>DAOTVR010000437.1:0-1575 GCA_034436315.1 Anaerolineae bacterium | reverse complement strand
GCCTTCTTGACGCGCTCGATGGCCTCGGCGGTAGTCAGGTTGCGCAGGTCCAGGGGCACGATCTGCTCCTCAAAGCTCACCCCCACCTCGGAGAGGGCGTCCTTGTACATCTTGCGCTGCATGCGCGGATCACACCCCCCGACGATGTACTTGACGCCCGGCTTGGCATAGTCGCGCCAGAAGGCTTCGCCGTCGTCCACGCAGAGCTGCGGGTGGACGATGGCATACTCCACATCCAGCTCGCCACGCACATAGTTGATCAAATCCCACAAGTCCAGCTTCTCAAACCCCGGGCACTTGCCCGTGCAGAAGCACATCACGAAGCGAGGCAATTGCTGTTCAGCCATTTTTCCCTCCTAATGATTGATTTTCCGCTAGCGCCATCCTGGCCCCCGATCCACTCGGGGGCACAGAGCCACTCAGACAAAGCGAGCTAAGGCCCGCTGGAATGCCGTTTCAGCCCGTTTGAACGGGCTTTGTAAGCTTAGCCCGATGCTTCGGTCGGGCTCTGGCGGCCCCCGGCGCATCGTCACGCGCTTCTTGGTGGTATCGCAGCAGCATCCGATGCAGCAGCCGTGAAGGGCACGGGCATGCCGCTTCAGGATGTCCTGCCGAGCCTCCTGGGACATAATTCCCTCTTTCGCTGAGACCTTAACGACAAGCGCAAGCGCATCCACAGCCGCAAGTGCCTTGCCTATTCAGGCTACTGAGCATCCAACGGCAAGAACGCCCTGCCCCGTTCAGGCTTGCGCGCTTATCTTGGCGCGCAGGGCTCGCAGCATTTCTTTGAGCTCTTCTCTCGTCGGGAAACTTATCGCCCCCACCGGACACTGAAACCTGCAGGACTCGTCTGGCACGTTACATTCATAGGGTCTGGCCACCACGACCCGTTCGCCTTCTGTAGCAAATACATGAAAAGGACAGTACTTGACGCATCGAAAGCCACACTCTTCAGGGCGGCATTTGTCTTGATCTATCCTGGGAAACCAGTCTATTTCGGCTCGGGGCAACCCGACGTATATGGATCTGTCACCTGGCATGGGTTTGTCTCCTTTGATGATCTAGCTCGCGCTTAGCTCCTCGTGGCCTTCTAACCTTTTTCATTGCCTCTTGTCAACATGTTTCGCGGGCCCAAAGGGACAGCCTGTCCTACTTGGGCTGAGTCGCCTTACTTTGATCGCTGGCCTGTCTCAGCCAGGCGATGATCTCCTCCTTGCGCGGCAGCCGCCCGGCGGATTTCAGCTCCTCGTTGATCACCAGCCCCGGCGTGCTCAGGATGGGGTAGGCCATGATCTCGTCCATCTTGGTCACGTGGATAATGGTGGCCTCGTCCACGCCGGCCTCTTCCACGGCCTCATATACGAGTTGCTCCAAGCGCCTGCACTTGGGGCATCCTGGCCCTAAAACTTTGATCTCCATGCGAGGAAACCTCCTTAACCTTTCTCTGCGAGTTTGGCTTCAATGCGCCGTTTGACGTCCTGTTTGATCCGCTCCTTATCCGCCTCGTCGTAGGTCAAGGTAGGAGCTTTCTTCACCCCGTAATCCTGGACCATCTCCACGCGGATATCCGGCTTG
>DAOTVR010000436.1:0-16635 GCA_034436315.1 Anaerolineae bacterium | reverse complement strand
ATCGGGGTTTACAAGGTGAACAAGCCCTGGGTGGCGAACCAGGCCACCTGGAACCTGGCTTCCAGCGGCGTGCCCTGGGATGTAGTGGGGTGTAACGGGACGCCGGGCGATCGGGAGGCGATAGCGGCGAGCGTCACCACCGTGAGCGAGGTCTCGGGGTCCGGGGCCTCGCAGGTCAAGCGCTATACCTGGGACGTGACCAGCATCGTGCAAGCCTGGGTGAATAACCCCAGCTCGCAGGCCGGCCTGGTGCTCCTCTCTACGGAGGACTTTTTCCGCCAGAAATGCTTCTATGACTCGGTGTATAGCCTGACGGATCGCCGGCCGCTATTGCAGATCGTCTGGCGCCCGGCGCTGCCCACAAGCACGCCGACGCCGACCCCCAGCACGCCGACGCCAACGCCGACGCCGTCAACGGGGGCCATAGAGGGCACCGTCTTTGAGGATTTGAACTTGAACGGGCGCCGGGATGCGGGGGAACCGGGGCTGAGCGGCGCGACCGTGGAGCTGTGGCAGGGGGACGTGCGCCTCGGCCAACAAGTCACTTCGGGTTCGGGGGGCTATCGCTTGGAGGGCCTTGCGGCGGGCATCTATACCGTCAAGGAGATAGACCCGCCCGGCTACCTCTCCACCACGCCGAATGAGATTTCCGGGGTGATGGTAGTCGCGGGGCTGACGACCTCGGGGATAGATTTCGCCGATTACAACCCGCGAGTGGTGACGCCGCCCAAGGTCTACTTGCCGCTTATCCGAAAGTGATCGGGACGCATTGGCCATCGGTGGCCGGCTGCGAGATGGCCGCTGATGGCCGTTCGCTTGAGGGGAAGGTGTAGGTGAGGATGAGAGCCAGGCTTCTGCTCCTGTCGGTGTTGATGATCTCGCTGGTGGCCGGCCTGATCTTCCCGGTGATGGGCGCGCCGGCCGGCCCGGTCGGTGAGGAGGGTTGGGCGCCCGGGGAGACGGTCGGGCTCCCCCGCGGAGGGGCCGAGGGGCCGGCGGAGGGCGAGCAGCTCGGAAAGCCCGGGCCTAGCGGGCGCTCCCTGATGGTTGAGGCCTTCCCCTTGGAGGATACCTGGATCTATGAGTGGGAGCCGCTGACGAACTTTGGCGCTTCGGGCGGCTTTCGCGTGCGGCCCTACGGGGGCATCGCTAGCGCCCTGCTGCGTTGGGAGCTGAGCAGCATCCCCGTAGGAGCGGTCGTTCAGAATGCCCGTTTGGAGCTTTATTGCACCTATCGGGATCGCGCCGCGCAGATTGAGATCAGCGCCTACAAGGTGTTGGTGCCCTGGCAGGAGAACTCGGCCACCTGGAACCTGGCCTCAAGCGGCGTGCCCTGGACGCAGGCAGGGTGCAGGGCGATCGGAGTGGACCGGGAGGGCACGGCCGCAGCCAAGACGACCATCCCAGCGACGGGCGCCGTCCCCGGCTGGTATGCTTGGACGCTCACCAGCTTGGTGCAGGAGTGGGTCAACGCGCCGGCCTCTAACTACGGGCTGATCCTGGTCGGCGCGGGGACGACGGTGAGCTATGACTTTTTCTCCTCCGAGGGGAACCCCACCTTTCAGCCCAGGCTGATCGTCGAGTACCAGCCGCCGGCGGCCACAGCGACGCCCACCAGCGCCCCGCCCACCCTCACCGCCACGCCGAGCGCCACGGCAACCGCCGGGCCCAGTCCCACGCGCACGGCCACGCCCTCAGCGTTGGGGACGATCCAAGGCATGGTCTTTGAGGATCGCAACGGCAACGGCGTGCGCGATGCCGGGGAGCCGGGGCTGGCCGGGGCGAGGTTGACCCTGGCTACGCTGAGCGGGATCGTCGTGGGCACGCGGCTCACCGGGGCCGATGGGCTTTACGCCTTCGGCGATTTGGCTCCGGGCACTTATCGTTTGACGGAGAGCAATCCTCCGGGGACCGTCTCGACGACCCCGGATACGGTGCTCTTGCCTGTGGCGGGCGGGAGCGTCGTGGTTTTTGATTTCGGGGATCGGTTCGTAGGTTCCGTCACCCCCTCAAGCACTCCTGCGGGCACGGCCACTCCCACGCCGAGGCCCAGCGCCACAAACACCCCCGGCGGGGTGGCTACTTTGACGCCGACTTCCGGCGTGACGCAAACGCCCTCGCCGACCTGGACCAGCCCCGCTGCCACCGCGACGGGGACGGCGACGCCCACGCCGAGCCGCACGGCGAGCATCACGCCCACGCCGAGCCGGACGCCCACCCCAGGCCCCAGCCCCACGCCCACCGAGACGCCGACCTCGTGGATTGACGTCTCTCGCGCCATGCCCGCGCACTGCAAGGGCGTCTTCATCGGCGACACGACGGGAAAACCCAATAACGCGAGCCGATACGGGGATTTGCCCTGGCCGGAGACCGGCCCGGAGGACGTGTACATCCTCATCAAGACGGTGACGAGCGACCTCACGGTCAGCCTCGTGGATCCGCCGGGGGTGGATCACGACGTCTTTTTGCTCTACGAGCCTCACCCTTCCGCTTTGTTGAGGGCGGGGGAAGGGGGATTCTTCTATCCGAACCTGGCCCCGGGCACCTATTATCTCGTCGTGGACGGCTATGACGGCTCTATGGGGCCTTATCAGCTCTCCGTATTCTGCGAGGGCGAGCCGACGCCGACCGCGACGCCCACCAACACGCCGGTGCACAGCTATCTGTCCTTACTCTACAAGATGCCCACGCCGACGCCCACGCGGACGGCGACGCCCACGCGGACGCCGCTGCCCACCATTACCCCGACGCCTCCACCCTATCAGGTGGGGGTCAACTGTGGGGGGACGTGGTATCAGGCGAGCGATGGCCTCTGGTATCGGCCCGATCAGCAATACACGCCCGGCTCATGGGGCTGGGTGGGTGGCCAGCAAGGCTTTGTGACCACGACGGATCAGCCTATCTCCAATACGGTTGACGATGCGCTCTATCAATCCCAGCGCTATGCCATGAGCGCCTATCGCTTCACCGTGCCGGCGGGGCGCTACGAGGTGCTGTTGCGCTTCGCCGAGATCTTTCCCTATGCCGGCCCGGGGCGGCGCATCTTTTCGGTGGATATTGAGGGCCAGCGCGTGTTGGATCACGTGGATACGGCGAGCCGATGGGGGCGCTACCGGGCTTGGGATGGCCTGTACTGCGTTGAAGTCGGCGACGGCGTCCTGGATATCACCTTTGAGAGCCATACGACGGAATACGCTGCGGTGATCAACGCCATTCGCGTCACCCGTGTGGAGAGATGCCCCTGAGCTATGGAACTCGTTGAGGGGACCGTCATTCGGGCACACGGCGGACACTATTACGTGCAGACGGACGACGGCTTGGTGGCCGATTGCGCCCTACGCGGGCGGCTGAAGAGGACCAGGGCCAGGAGCGACCTGGTGGCCACGGGTGACCGCGTGCGTTGGAGGCCCACGCAGCCCGGATGTGGGGTCATTGAGGAGGTCTTGCCGCGCAAGTCGGCGCTTTCGCGGGCCTCGGGGCTGGAGGGCACCCGCGAAGAGGTCATCGTCGCCAACCTGGACCAGGTCGTCGTGGTGTTCGCGGTGCATAAGCCCCCCTTTGATCCCTTCATGTTGGATCGCTACCTCGTCGCCTGTGAGGCGGCCGGGCTGCCGGCGGTCATCGTGATCAACAAGGTGGACCTGCTGAGCTCCGAGGACGAGCGCGAGGCCATGGAGCTTTATCGGCGCATCGGCTATCGGCTGCTTTATACCAGCGCGCTCACCGGCGAGGGGGTGGAGGCCCTGCGCATCGCCCTACGGGGCAAGGTGTCGGCCTTGACGGGGCCGTCGGGGGTGGGCAAGTCGTGTTTGTTGAACGCCCTCTGGCCACAGTTGAACCTGGAGGTGGGCGAGATCAGCGCGTTTCACCAGCGGGGCAAGCACACCACCGTGGTGGCGCAGCTATTGGCCCCCGAACCGGGCACCTATGTGGCGGATACGCCCGGTCTGCGCCAGTTTCACCTCTGGAATGTTGACCCCAGGCGGTTGGCCTCCCTTTTCCCCGAGATGGCCCCTTATCGGGGGCAATGTCGCTTCTCCCCTTGTACGCATCGGCACGAGCCGGATTGCGCCGTGCGCCGGGCGGTTGAGGAGGGCGAGATCGCCGAGACGCGCTATGAGAGCTATTGCCGGCTGTACGAGGCCGGTTCGTGATCTCCCCACTACACTCTGCCGGTTCGTAGTGGCGTCGTCAGACGCCTATGCCCTTACGGGCACACTACAAACGGCTCGTCGTTCGTTGACAGCCCGGAGGGCCGTGCTATAGAATACGCGCGCTGTTCTGTACCTATTGATCCATTCCGATAGGTGGGAGAAATGCCTTATCCGCTTTTCGACCGTTCTCGCCTGCGCCTCAAGCCGCTGAGGGAACGGACGCACGACCTTACCTTGGAGCAGTTCGCGCGTCTAGATGATCCGCTGCCGGCCTACGATAATCCCGCTTTGGCGGAGATCGCCCGGCGGATGGTCTCCGCCCGTCGCGCGGGGAGCGCGGTCATCTGGATGATGGGCGCGCACGTGATCAAGAACGGCCTCTCGCGCTATGTGATCGACCTCATGGAACGCGGGGCGGTGAGCGCCGTGGCCTTCAACGGGGCCTGTTGCATCCACGATTTCGAGCTGGCGGCCATCGGGGCGACGACGGAGAGCGTGGCCCGCTATATCCGCGAGGGGCAGTTCGGCCTGTGGACGGAGACGGGGCGGATCAACGACATCGCCGCGCTCGCGGCCCAGGAGGGGATCGGCCTGGGGGAGGCCGTGGGACGGGTGATCTGGGAGGAGGCCTTCCCTTACCGCGAGGTGAGCATCCTGGCCGCCGGCTATAGGCTGCACATCCCCGTCACCGTGCATGTGAGCCTCGGCTATGACATCATCCACGAGCACCCCAATTGCGATGGGGCCGCGCTGGGGGCAGCCTCTTATACCGACTTTCTGGTCTTTGCCCAGGAGGTCACGCGTTTGGAGGGCGGGGTGTTATTGAGCATGGGCACGGCGATCATGGGGCCGGAGGTCTATCTCAAGGCGCTGGCCATGGCCCGCAACGTGGCCTACCAGGAGGGGCGGCCGCTCAACCACTTTACCACCGCCGTGTTTGACCTTCAGGACCTCGGCGAGGACCTGCGCCATGAGCCGCCCAAGACGGAAGCAGCCTATTACTTCCGCCCCTATAAGACGATCCTGGTGCGCACGGTGCAGGATGGCGGGCAGAGCTTTTACATTCGCGCCGACCACAAGGTCACCGTGCCGTGGCTACACCATTACATCCTGAGGGAGTTGGGGGCACGATGATGGATCGGGAGCGCCTGAAAGAGATCCTCGCGGGGTTTGAGCGCACTCGGGTGTTGGTGGTGGGCGATTACTTCCTGGACAAGTACCTGGATATCGACCGCCGGCTGGCCGAGGTCTCGCTGGAGACGGGGCTAGAGGCGCACCAGGTGGTGAACGTGCGCTGTAGCCCCGGGGCGGCGGGGACGGTCGTCTCCAACTTGCGGGCGCTGAAGGTGGGCGTGGTCGCACTGGGGGTCATCGGCGACGATGGCGAGGGCTATGAGCTGGTTCGTGGGCTGAGGGAGCGGGGCGTGGATATCGGCCCGCTCCTGCAAACGCGCGAGCGTTTCACGCCGACTTACACCAAGCCGATGATGCGCGAGCCCGATGGCCGCGTCCACGAGCTCTCGCGCCTGGATATCAAGAGCCGGTCGCCATTGCCGGAGGCGCTGGAACAAGAGATCATCGCCCGCCTGCGCCGGCTCGTGCCGACCATGCATGGGGTGATCATCGCCGACCAGATGCCGGAGCGTAACTATGGGGTGATCACCGATCGGGTGCGGGGGGTGTTGGGCGAGCTGGCCGAGATGTATCCTCAGGTGGTGATGGCCGCGGATTCGCGCATGCGCATCGGCGAGTTCCGGCGGGTCATCCTCAAGCCCAACGAGCGCGAGGCGCTGCGGGGGATCGGCGTGGAGCCGGAGGGGGAGATCCCCCTGGAGGCCGCCGGGGCCGCCGGGCGCGCCTTGAGCGAGCGCTCCGGGCGCCCGGTGTTCGTGACCGTCGGGGAACGGGGCATTTTGCTCTGTACACAGGAGGGTTGTCAGCGCATCCCGGCCGTCCCGGTGACGGGGGAGATAGACATCGTGGGGGCAGGGGATAGCACGATGGCGGGGATCGTCTCGGGCCTCTGCTGCGGGGCGACGCCGGCCGAGGCGGCGCTGTTGGGCAACCTGGTGGCCTCGGTGACGATCCGCTGCATCGGGACGACGGGCACGGCCAGCCAGGAGGAGGTGCTGGAGGCCCTGGAGCTTTGGCGGGGAGGATGATATCAGGGGCAAACCGCTTGCCTGACGAAGTGAGCTTGAGAGGCACAGCCTGACTTTGTAGGAAAACGTGAGGCTTTCCGCTGAGCACGCGGAGCGTTCATAGTGTGCCCGTCAGGGCATGAGCGCCTCACGGCGCCACTACAAATGCCGTTCTTTCTGTGTTCTCTGCGGCTTCTGTGGTGAATAGCTCGCTACTGCTCGGGGAAGATGGGCAGCTTTTCCCCTAGGACCGGCTTGGGGCGGGCGATCAGGACTTCCCACCCGGCGAGGGCCGTGGCCGCCAATTCGCGCCACCAGTAATTGCGCAGGTAGAGGTAACTGCGCCGATCCGCGCCCACGCCGACGGCGTCGAGGCCCAGGTGCTCGGCGATGAAGAGGGCGCGATCCAGATGATAGGCCTGGGTGACCAGGATGGCTTCCTTGACCCCGAAGATGTGCAGCGCGCGGTAGCAGCTATCGTAGGTACGCCGTCCGGCATAGTCCAGGACGATATCCTCGGCCGGCACCCCTTTGGGCCAGGGCGTATTCGCGCATGTGCTTGGGCTCGTTATAGTAGACGAAACGGTTATCGCCGCTCAGCAGGAGTTTCTTGACCTTGCCCAGGCGATAGAGCTCCACGGCGGTCTGGACGCGATCGGCGAGGACGTCGCTGAGCCGCCCATCGGGCCAGACGCCGGCCCCGAAGACGATGGCCACGGGGCGCGGGGGGACGGTCTCAGGGGTGTAGATGCGCTCCTTGTAGCGATGGTCGGTCCACCAGCGCAGGGCCACGATCCCGGCGATGAGGCCTAGGAGGAGGCCCATGATCAAGTATAGGACGAACAAGGCGCACCCTCTCCTTTGGGCTGAGCTATGGCGGGTTCGTTTCATCAGAGCATCTCGGTGAGGTTGTAAGGCCTATTATAGCCCATATCCGGCGAAAGGTCAGGTGGCATGGATCCCAAGGAGAACCTGTTGCGGGCCATTCACTATGATAGCCCGGCCTACGTGCCCTATCCCGACGAGGGCATCCAGGTGAGCGTGCAGTTTGAGGGCAACTTCAGGTTGGCCGACTGGAACGACGCCTGGGGCGTCGGCTGGCGCATGACCCTTAAGGAGTTCGTCCCCTTTCCCAAGGTGAACCCCTTGCCCTCTTTGACGAGGCTGGCGGATTTCAAGTTCCCTGACCCCGGCGCGCTGACCATCGGCGAGGAGATGCGGGCCGTGCTCCAACGCCCCGACCGCGAGCGGCTTTTTATCACCGGGATGTTGACCTATTTCCTCTTTGAGCGCGCCTGGGCGCTGATGGGTATGGAAGAGTGTCTGATGGCCTTTTACACCCACCCGGCGGAGATGCACGAGCTCTTGGGGCGCATCGCCGATTACAACATCAAGGTCTTTGAACGTTACCTGGAGCTGGGGGTGGACGCGGTGGGTTTCTCCGAGGACCTGGGCAGCCAGAAGGCGCTGTTGATGTCGCCGGCGATCTTTCGGGAATTTCTCTTGCCGCAGTACAAGCGCTGCTTTGAGGGGGTGCTTGCGGCGGGCAAGTTGGTGCGCTTTCACTCCTGCGGCTGCGTGCAGGATATCGTCGCCGACTTGGCCGGTATCGGGGTGAGCATCTTGAACCCGGTGCAGGCCAGGGCCAATGACCTGGCGCGGGTGAAGCGGGATGCTATGGCCGGGCGCATGGCCTTGGAGGGGGGTGTGGACTCGCATCTGCTGGTGGTGGGCAGCCCCGATGAGGTGCGCCGGGAGACGCTGCGCGTGCTGAGCATCCTGGGGCCGGGCGGTGGCTATATATTGGGGCCGGACCAGGGGATGCTGTGGCCCCCGGAGAACTATCGGGCGATGATAGATACGGTGCGGGAGTTCGGCCGCTATCCCTTGAATTTGCCCACGGGCGCCTGATGCTCGTCGGGGCGCTTGGGCGCGTATCCTCTCTTGGGGCGGGGTGTTTTGGCAGATGATCACAAGGCAGCAGGGAGGACAGCATGGGCGAGAGTCGGGCCAGGGGGCTTTACTTTGAGGAATTCGCCGTCGGGCAGAAGATGGAGAGCCCGGCGCGCACGGTGACGGAGGCGGATATCGTGCTCTTTGCCGGTCTCTCGGGGGATTATAACCCCTTACATACCGACGCCGAGTTCGCCAAGGGGACGCCCTACGGCCAGCGCATCGCCCACGGGCTATTGGGGCTGGCCATCGCCTCGGGGCTGGCGGCACGGGCGGGCTTCATAGAGGGCACGGCGCAGGCCTTCCTGGGGCTGGAGTGGAAGTTCAAGGGGCCCGTCTTGATCGGCGATACGCTCCGCATCCGCGCCGAGGTGACCAAGCTGCGCGCCATGCCCAGCATGGGCGGGGGTGTGGTCGTCTTTGCGGTGAACGTATTGAACCAGCGCGAACAGGTGGTGCAGCAAGGGGAATGGAGCTTGCTGGTGAAGAGCCGGCCGCAAGGTTAACTCGGCCGGCCCTCATCCCGGAGGCGTTTTAGCGGTGGCCGATTCGGTTCGCCAGGCGGATGAGCCAGACGGTGACATGTCGGGTGGCCTGGCGCAAGCGGCTGCGGATGCCGGCCCAGCGGTAGAGCAGCCAACGCCACCAGACGCGATAGGCCGGCGAGACGGCCCTGGCCGGCGAGATGCTCCACTTTAAGGCTACGGCGGCCCAGGTGAGGCCGGCGCCAAAGCCCACGAGGACGATGTTCTGGCCGGGGTTGATGCGCCCGGCCTCCAGCGCCTCGCAGAGGGCGATGGGCACCGAGGCCGCCGAGGTGTTGCCGTATTCTTGGAGGTTGACCACGAAACGCTCCAAGGGCAACTTGAGCCGCTTGGCGGCGGTGGTGATGATGCGCAGGTTGGCCTGATGGGGGATGATCAGGTCGATCTGCTCGGGCTTCAGGCCGGCCCTTTTGGCGACCTCCTCGGTCGCTTGGGCCAGGGTTTGGGTGGCGAAGCGATAGACCTCCTGGCCGTTCATGCGCAGGTAGTGCAGGCCCTTTTCCACGCTCTCCTTGCTGGGGGGCAGGGCGCTTCCGCCGGCGGGGATGATGAGCAGATCCCCACCGGAGCCGTCGGAGCCGAGCAGGGTGGCCAGGATGCCCGCAGGGCCCTCGGTGGCGCGCAGGAGCACGGCGCCGGCGCCATCTCCGAAGAGGACGCAGGTGGACCTATCCTGCCAATCCACGAAGCGGGTCAGGGTGTCCGCGCCGATGACCAGCACCAGGCGATGCTCGCCGGAGGCGATGGCCTGGTGGCCCATCGCCAGGGCGTAGACGAAGCTAGAGCAGGCCGCGTTGAGGTCAAAGGCGCCGGCGCGGGTTGCGCCGAGGGCGTTTTGCACCTGACAGGCCGTGGAAGGCATGAGATGATCGGGCGTGGAGGTGCCCACGATGATCAGGTCGATGGCGCGAGGGTCAGCGTCGGCCACGCGCAGGGCCGCGCGGGCCGCCTCAATGGCCATTTGGGCGGTGGATTCTCCCGCGCCGGCCACGTGGCGGCGTTCAATGCCCGTGCGGGTGCGGATCCACTCGTCGGATGTATCCACGGTTTGGGCCAGATCGCCGTTGGTGAGCACCTGTTTGGGGACGTACATCCCCCAGCCGATGATCTCCGCTCGTCTGCTCAGGTTCGGCCTCCTTTTTCGTCCGCGCCATCACAGCTTCTTGAAGATCAAGCACGCGTTATGCCCACCGAAGCCGAAGGAGTTGGACATCACCGCGCTCAAGGGCATCTCGCGGGCCTGGTGGGGCACGTAATCCAGGTCGCAATCGGGGTCCGGCTCATCCAAGTTGATCGTGGGGGGCACGATGTTGGTCTGTAGGGCTTTGACGCTGAGGACAGCCTCCAGCGCGCCCGCTGCGCCGAGCAGGTGCCCGGTCATGGACTTGGTAGAGCTGATGGGTATGCGGTAGGCGTGTGGGCCAAAGACCGCCTTGATGGCCCGCGTCTCGGTGATGTCGTTAAGCGGGGTGCTTGTACCGTGGGCGTTGATGTAGCTGATCTGTTCGGGGGCGAGCCTCGCCGAGGCCAGGGCCTGGCGCATGCAGGCGGCCGCGCCGGTGCCGTTCTCGTCGGGGGCAGTGATGTGGAAGGCGTCATCGGTGGAGCCGTAACCGACGAGCTCGGCGTAGATGGAAGCCTCTCTCCGGAGGGCGTGGTCAAGGGTTTCCAGGACGAGGACGGCGGCCCCTTCGCCGATGACAAAGCCATCGCGCTGGCGATCAAAGGGGCGCGAGGCGCGCTCGGGCTCGGCGTTGCGCTCCGAGAGGGCGCGCATCACCGAGAAGCCGGCCACGGCCAGCTCTAGGATGGCGGCCTCGGTGCCGCCGCATACGGCCACATCCACTACGCCACGACGGATCATCTCGTAGGCCTCGCCGATGGCGTTGGCGCCGCTGGCGCAGGCCGAGGTCACGGCCATGTTGGGGCCTTTGAGGCCGAATTCAATGGCCAGGGTGCCCGCCGCCGTATCCGGCAGGACCATGGGGACGAAGAAGGGGCTCACGCGGTTCGGCCCGCGCTCCTTGAGCACGAGCAGTTGTTCCACCAAGGTGTTCATGCCCCCGATCCCCGAGCCGATGATCACCGCCGTGCGCTCCTGAAGGGCGCCGTCAAAGGATAGGCCCGAATCGCGGATGGCCTCGCGGCCGGCGACGAGGGCGTACTGCACAAAGAGGTCCATGCGCCGCGCCTCTTTGGGCGGGAAGTGCGCCTTGGGGTCAAAGCCCTTGACCTCTGCGGCGATGGTCGTCTTAAAGTCGGTGGTGTCAAAGCGGGTGATAGGGCCGACGCCGGAGCGCCCGGCGATGATGGCCGCCCAGGTGGTGGGCAAGTCGTTGCCGAGGGGTGAGATCGTCCCCATGCCCGTCACGACAACTCGTCTATTCATGCAATCCGTTCCTCCTGAAGTGAGCGAGATTGGATGCGCCAGGCCAACGCCTGATTGTCTTTTTTTGTAACACGCTCGCCGGGGAAAAGTTGCCCCTGTTTGGGGAGCATCTTGGGCCCGCGCGGCTGCCGGCCAAGCGACGCGGTCATATCAGTGCAAAGCCGGCGTTTGGGGGGCGCCATCGCGCAACGCGAGGGGGCTTGGGGTGTTATGAGGTGGAGATAAGACAAAGGAGAACGAGATGCTCAAGACGGCTTTGACGGACCTATTGGGAATCGAACACCCCATCCTCCAAGGGGGGATGGCCTGGGTGGCCACGTGGGAGCTGGTCGTGGCCGTATCGGAGGCCGGCGGGCTGGGGATCCTGGGCGCGGGGAACGCGCCGGGGGCTTATGTGCGCGAGCAGATCCGGCGTATCAAGGAGCACACCCGCAAGCCCTATGGGGTCAACGTGCCCCTGTTCAGCCCCTATGTGGACGAGGTGGTGGCGCTGTGCGTCCAGGAGCGGGTGCCGGTGTTCACCACAGGGGCGGGGAATCCCACGCCCTATATCGCCCCCTTGAAGGAGGCGGGGACCATCGTCATCCCCGTGGTGGCCTCGGCGGCGTTGGCCAAGCGCCTGGAGCGGGCCGGGGCCAACGCGGTGATCGCCGAGGGGCAGGAATCGGGCGGGCACATCGGCGATGTGACCACCATGGTCTTGGTGCCCCAGGTGGTGGATGCGGTGAGCGTGCCGGTGATCGCCGCCGGTGGCTTTGCCGACGGACGGGGGCTGGTTGCGGCGCTGGCCCTGGGGGCGGCGGGGATCCAGATGGGCACGCGCTTCATCTGCACGAACGAGTGCATTGCCCACGAGAATTACAAGCAGGCGATCGTGCGGGCCAACGAGCGCTCCACGATGGTCACGGGGGCCTCCATCGGGCACCCGGTGCGCTGCCTGCGCAACCCGATGGCCTATGAGTTTGAGGAGTTGGAGAAGCGCAAGGCCTCGGAGCAAGAGATCGTGGAATTCGGCACCGGACGGCTGCGCCTGGCGGTGCTAGAGGGGGATGTGACGCGCGGCTCGCTCATGGCCGGGCAGGTGGCGGGCTTGATCCACGAGATCATCCCCGCCGGGGAGGTGGTGCGGCGCACGGTGGCCGAGGCGGAGCGGTTACTGGCGCGCATGCCCTCGTTCATCGCCTCGTAAGGGGGTGCGAGATGGAGAAGCCGAAAAACAAACTGGCCTTGCTCTTTCCGGGACAGGGCTCGCAGTTCGTGGGCATGGGGGCGGACCTTTACCAGGAGTTCACCGAGGCGCGCGCGATTTACGCGCTTGCCGACGAGGTATTGGGCTTTAAGCTATCCAAGCTGTGTTTTGAGGGGCCTGAGGAGGAGCTCAACGACACGGCCAATACCCAGCCGGCGATCTATGTGACGACCTGGGCCTTGTGGGAGGCTCTGGGCCCCAGCTTGGCGGAGGTGGAGGAGCGGGTGGCCTTTGCGGCCGGGCACAGCCTGGGGGAGTTCTGCGCTCTGGCGGCCGTCGGGGCATTGGCGTTCACCGATGGGTTGCAGCTGGTGCGCCTGCGCGGGGAGGCGATGCGCGACGCGGGGGCCGAGCGGCCCGGCGGGATGGCGGCGATCATCGGGCTGGATGATCGGGCGGTGGCCGAGGTGGTCGCGGCGGCGAACGGCGAGGGGCAGAGGGTATGGATAGCGAACTATAACTCGCCGGGGCAGGTGGTGATCGCCGGAGAGCGCGAGGCCCTGGAGCAGGCCCTTGCGCTGGCCAAGGCGCGCGGGGCGAAGCGCACCGTGCCCCTGGCGGTGAGCGTGGCCTGTCATACGCCGCTCATGGCCGCGGCTGGGGAGCGGCTGGCCAAGGCCCTAGAGGAGACATGTATCCTGCGGCCCCGGGTGCCGGTGGTGAGCAACGCGCTGGCCCGCCCACTGACGGAGCCGGAGGAGATCCGGGCGGCGCTCTTGCGCCAGCTCACCTCGCCGGTGCGCTGGGTGGAATCGGTGCAGGCGATGATCCAAGGGGGAGCTCGGACGATGCTAGAGATCGGCCCGCGCAGCGTGTTGGCGGGGTTGGTCAAGCGCATCTCGGCGGAGGTCACGGTCCAGGCGGTGACGGACGTCCCCAGCCTGGGGGCGTTGCGTTGGGAGGAGGCGGGCGCATGAGACCACTGGAGGGCAAGGTGGCCATCGTCACCGGAGGATCGCGGGGAATCGGGCGGGCCATCGCCTTGGAGTTGGCGCGGCAAGGGTGCAAGGTGGCGGTGAACTATCGGGCCAACGCCGCGGCAGCGGAGGAGGTGGTGGAGAGGATCGCCCGCGAGGGAGGCGAGGCGCGGGCGATCTGTGCCGACGTCAGCCTCATGGCCGAGGCGGAGAGGCTCGTGGAGGAGACCCTGAGCGCCTTCGGCACGGTGGACATTTTGGTCAATAATGCGGGGATCACCCGCGACGCGCTCCTGTTGCGCATGTCGGAGGCGGATTGGGACGCGGTGTTGGATACGAACCTCAAGGGGGCCTTTGCCTGCATCAAGGCGGTGCAGCGGGTCTTTTTGAAGAAGCGCGCCGGGCGGATCATCAACATCGGCTCGGTGGTGGGGCTGGCGGGCAACGCCGGTCAGGCGAACTATGCCGCGGCGAAGGCGGGGCTGGTGGGCTTGACCAAGGCGGTGGCCAAGGAGCTGGGCGCGCGCAACATCACCGTGAACCTGGTGGCCCCGGGGTTCATCCAGACGGAGATGACGGCCAAGCTTGCCGATGAATTGGTGCAGCAGGCCCTGGCGCGCATCCCCTTGGGGCGCCTGGGGCGGGTGGAGGATGTAGCCGCGGCGGTGGCCTTCCTGGCCTCGGATGCGGCGCAGTACATCACCGGCCAGGTGTTGTGCGTGGATGGGGGCCTGGCCCTGTGAGGGCCGGGAGGATGAAGGCGGGGGGATGAGGGGAGGCCTCATCCCCCCGAGTTTTTTGAGCTTTCTAGGCGAAGGTCGCTGGCCGATGAGCATAGGGGGTCACCTGCACCAGCACCGAATGCGTGCGCGAGCCGCGGCTGGGCTCGGTGGGCGTCGTGGAGGTGAGCACGTTGGCCGAGCCGGCCACGTCCACCCCATCGGGGGCGAACTCCGGCCAAACACCCTCCAGCAGGCAGACGACCCCCGGCATGATGTCCTCGGTGACGCGCGCAGGGATGCATACCTTGCCTTCGGGGCTGCTCACCAGGACTTTTTGCCCGTCCGCGATGCCTCTGGCCGCTGCGTCCGTCGGGTGGATCCAGAGCACGTGCGGCTCGAGCTCCCTGAACCAGGGGATATTGCTGTTTTGCGAATGCACCCGGTATTTTGATTTGGGCGTGATCAGCCTCAGGGGATACTCTGGCCTGGGGTACAGGATGCGCGCTTGGGGTATGGCGGGGAACCCCGTGCGAGCGTAGAGGGCCGAAGATAGCTCAACCTTCCCCGAGGGCGTGCGCAGGGGGTGCCTTTCGGGGTCGGCGATGAACTCGGCCAGCCCTACGCGTTCCTGGTCTCGGCCCAGGTAGATCCCTGTGCGCTTGAATTCCTCGTAATCGGGCACCTCCGAGACGGCCACGAAGCTGCGCAACCACTCGTCCTCGCTCTTCCTCTCGGAGAAGACGCGCCCGAAGCCCAACCGCTCGGCGAGGGCGCAGAATATATCCAGGTCGTTGCGCGCCTCGTAGAGCGGCTCCACGGCCTGGTTGGAGAACAGGACAAAGTTGCCCCCCGTGAAGACGATGTCGTTTCTCTCCAGGAAGGTCGTCGCCGGTAACACGAGATCGCAATAGCGCGCCGTCGGGGTGAGGAAGTAATCGTGGCAGACGGAGAATTCCACCTTCTCAAAGGCCCTGATGCTCTTGTTTACGTCGGCCCCCTGCACCAGGTAGTTGCCGCCGACGTTATAGATCGCCCTGATCTCGCTGGGATAGCCGCCCTTCCTGCCCTGGAGGATGGCGTCCGGCCACTCGTAGACGGGCACGAACGCGTGACGACCCACGTTAGGTACTTCTAGCGCCCCCATCCTCGGCCCCGGCAGCCTGCCCCAAGTGAGCGCCCCCGAAGAGCCCCCCAAGATGCCCAGGTTGCCGGTAGCCACCTGAAGGGCGATGGCCATGCGCACCGCCTCCTCACCGCCGATCGTCCTCTGGAAGGAGAGGCCGGGGATAAGGGCGGCCGGCTTCGTCCGGCCATACAGCCGCGCCAAGGCGACGATCGCCTCCGCCGGAGTGCCGCACAGCGTTTCTGCCCATTGGGGCGTCTTGGGCGCCGAGCCATCTCGCCCCAAGACGTGCGCCTCTAGCTCGTCGAAGCCGACGCTGTAGCGGTTGATGAAGGCGCGATCCACCAGCTTCTCCGCAAGCAAGACGTACAGGACGGCCATCATCAGGGCGATATCCGTGCCGGGGCGAACGGGGAGCCATTGGGTGCCCAGGACGCGCGCCGTCGCCGAGCGACGTGGGTCGATGACCACGATCTCTATCCCCCTGCGTTTGGCCTCGCGAATTCGGGCCAGCCACTCGCACCCCAGCCGGCAGTCCGCGATATTCGCGCCCCAGAGGAGGATCAGCTTGGAATACCGCAGGGTGGCGGGGTCGATCCCCGCTATGGATGTGCCCAGGACATAGGGTGTCGCGAAGCTCGCCGCCGCGGAGCTGTAGCTGCTATAAGTGACCGTATAGCCGCCAAAGAGGTTGAGGAAGCGCGCCGTGAGCGTCCCCGTGTTATGCAAGGCCCCCCGGCATGATCCCGAGCCGCCCAGGTGGATGATCGCCTCGGGCCCATAACGTTCCCGAATGTTCACCAGCCCTTCGGCCACCCTGTCTAGGGCCTCGGACCAAGGGATCTCCCGAAATTGTCCCGAACCTTTGGGGCCGACGCGTAGGAGCGGCCTCTTCAGGCGATCGGGGGCGTAAAGCGTCCTGGCGGCCTGATAGCCGCGGATGCAGCCGTGCATGGCTGGTCCGCCTAAGGGGTTGTCGCGGATCTCGGTCACCCGACCGTCCTCAACCGTAGCCAGCAGTGGACATCCGCCCCCGCAATCCTTATTGCATGTCACCGGGACCTTACGGATCACGCTCGTCCTCCTTCTATGTGGCCAGATCGCTGGATAGGAGCACATTGTAGTGAAGAAGAGGGCCGCGAGCAAGCGCATTTGACTTTGCCCATAAACGCGCCTAGATTGGTCCCATCATGAAGCCCGCTGGTCTATCACCTATGATTTCTAGAACGCGCCGGTCTCCCCTAGACGAGGGCTTCCGTTACATCCTCGTGCCCTCCGAGGTCGGCGATTTCGGCCTGGTCTGGAAGGAGTCGGCCGGCAAGGCCCGGGTGCAGCGCATCCTGCTTCCGCGCCCGGGCATGGCCACGGAGGACCTGGTGCGCGCCGCTTTCCCCGATGTCAGGCCCGGAGACGATCCGGCCATAGCGGAGCTGGTCGAGCAG
>DAOTVR010000435.1:0-10227 GCA_034436315.1 Anaerolineae bacterium | reverse complement strand
TGGGGATGGCGCGTCTGGGCGTCCAACGGCCTCGGGGTTGTCGCCCGTTCTGCGATGAAGCGTCGGGCCAGAGCCGCGCGTCGGCCACGGTCAGCAAGACGAGAGCAGCTACAGCCACTAGGATGAGATCCATGTTTCCTCCAGGTAATAGAACATTTGTTCACAACTCTATGATAGCACAAATGTTCTATTTTGACAAGATCCCTAGCGGCCTTTTCCCCAAAATCCTCGCTCTCGCTTGACTTGGGTGTGGTGCCATTGGTATAGTTACACAGGCGGACATCTCCTAAAGGAACGGATACTCCCGTGAGACTCTATAACGAGCTGAGCAGGCAATTGGAAGAATTCAGGCCCTTGAAAGACCCCGTGACCATCTATGTTTGTGGCATTACCCCCTACGACACGACCCATTTGGGGCATGCCTTCACTTATTTGAGCTTTGACGTGTTGATTCGCTATTGGGAGTACCTGGGGTACAGGGTGCGTTATGTGCAGAACGTCACCGACATAGATGATGATATCCTGCGCAAAGCTAAAGAAGTAGGTGAGGATTGGTGGGCCTTGGGGAACCGTTGGACGCGGCATTTCATTGAGGACCTGCGGGCGTTGAACGTTCGTCCCCCCGATGTCTTTCCTCGTGCTACCGACGTCATCCCGCAGATGTTCGCTGCCATTCAGACGTTGATTGACAAGGGACATGCCTACGTGGTTGAGGGCAACGTTTACTATGATGTCTCTACAGCCCCTGATTTCGGCCAGGTTAGCGGATTGCCCCCGGAGCAATGGCTGCCCGTCGCCAACGAGCGAGGGAATTTCCCCGATGATCCTCACAAGCGTCATCCACTGGATTTCGTCCTCTGGCAAGCACAAAAGCCCGGCGAGCCCGCTTGGCCCAGCCCCTGGGGGATGGGACGACCGGGCTGGCATATTGAATGTACCACGATGGCCAAGGAATACCTTGGAGAAGTGATCGACGTCCACGGCGGTGGGGGCGACCTGGCCTTCCCGCATCACGAGTGCGAGACGGCTCAAGCCCGGGGCATAACGGGCCGAAAGGAGTTTGCGCGCTTCTGGCTGCACACGGCGATGGTGCGCTACCAGGGTGAGAAGATGAGCAAATCGTTGGGGAACCTCATCTGGGTGCGCGATTTGCTACAATCCCATCGTGCTGATGCCGTGCGCGTTCTGGTGAACAGCCATCCATATTACGAGACCTGGGAATATGACGCTGCCGAGCTTGAGCCGGCGGATGAGCTGGCCGCACGGTTGCTGCGTGCGGCCAAGGCCCAGGGAGGCGCAGGCCCGAAACTGGAGGTTGACTCTACTGTCTCGGCCTTTGAGGCAGCTTTGGATGACAATCTGAATACGCGCGCGGCTTTAGAGGCGCTGGGGAATTTGGCCGAGGAGATTTTGTTCGCGGCCGCACGGGGACGCTCGGTGAGCGAAGCGCAAAGGACTCTGCGCAGGCTAGGAACTGTATTCGGATTGCGCTTAGATGGCGATGTGGAGCCCCGCGTCGTACAGGGCTGGGCCGTTCATTATCAGCGCTTCCAGTAGGAACGCGGGCCAGGCTCAGCGAAGGGGCCTTTTAGAGGGTATACCCGCCCGACGCGGATAGTTTTCGGGGGTTCGGGCCACTTTGTCCAGCACGACCAGGTAGCGTCGCCCCGGTATACCCGGCAGGGAGACCGGTTTGACGTCCACGAGCGTTCCGCCCAGCTCGGCCAGGGCTCGTTGGGCGGCTTGGACCTCCTCATGCGCATCCTCTCCCTTTGGGACTACTACCCGCCCTCCCAGGCGGCAGAGAGGCAAACAGTACTCTGCCACTACCGCCAAATGGGCCACAGCCCTCGCCGTAACCAGGTCATAGCATTCCCGATGTTCGGGCATGTGGCCCACATCTTCGGCCCTAGCGTGTAACACCTCCACGTCCTGTAACCCTAACACCTGGACTATGTGGCGCAGAAAGACGACCTTTTTGCCCGTGGCCTCTACCAAGGTCATCTTGGCTTCTGGAAGCATGATCTTGAGTGGGAGGCCCGGAAATCCGGCCCCACTGCCGACGTCCAAACACCATAGGCGACGTACGCTCCGTTGTAGGGGGACCGTATCCGGTATAACGCCTGGCTTGTCCTCCTGTGGTAAGGCCAAGAGGCAACTCAGAGAGTCAAGGAAGTGCTTGCACTGCACATCCTCATAGCCGGTGATCGCCGTGAGGTTAAAGCGCCGATTCCAGGATTCCAGCTCCCTATAGTAGGTCTCAAAAGCGGCCAGGTGTTTGGGCCCCAGAGTGAGACCTAAGGTTTTCGCTCCCTCGCGCAGCAGCTCCATCACATTGGTTCGCCGAAGTTAGGTATCGGGGAAGATCTTGCCCGGGTTCATGATGCCATTTGGGTCGAGCAAATGCTTAATGGCGCGCATGACCTCCAAGCTGGCACCATGCTCTTTGCGCATGAACTGTCGCTTGCCCAGCCCAACTCCATGTTCGCCCGTGGCGGTGCCTCCCAGGTCAATGGCGTGCTCGATGATCTCCTCGGTAGCGCGCAGGCCGCGAGCGAACTCCTCCGGGTCCTCCCGGCGAACGATCGTCTCGGTGTGCAGGTTGCCATCCCCGGCGTGGCCAAAGGCATAGATGAGTACGCCGCTGCGCTCCGACACCTCGTGGACGAACGCGACCATCTCGCCAAACCGTGAGATGGGCACGCACACATCCCCGGAGATCATCGTTTGCCCAGGATGGGATTGTTTGATGGATTCCCGAGCCTCTTTACGGGCTGCCCAAAGCTTCTCGCGAGCCTCAGCAGAGGTGGCTACCTGAAAGTCGATGCAATGGCTTTCCTCACAGAGCTCGCGCAGAAATTCTAGTTGCTCCTCAACGGCGGATTCGCTGCCGTCAAACTCGGCGAAAAGCGTGGGGGTCTCGCGCAGCGAGAGACCCTGTTGCTGATTTGTCACTCGCACCGTTGCCGCATCAAGCAGCTCAATGGCCGAGGGCGTTAGGCCGGAGCGGATGCACTCGTAGATCGCATCGGTTGCATCGTTCAGCCCATCAAACACGGCAACGGCCACGCCCACCTTTTCCGGTAGGCCGATCAAGCGCAGGGTGATCTCGCTCACCACGCCCAGCGTGCCCTCTGAGCCTACGAACAAGCTGACCAGGTCGTACCCGCTGGATGATTTGCGAGCGTTGCTGCCCACAGTGATCACCTCACCATTTGGTAGGACGACCACTAACTTCAGCACATAATCGCGGGTGCCGCCATACTTTACTGCGCGCATGCCGCTGGAGTTGTTGGCTACCATGCCTCCGATCGTGGCCACATCCGCGCTGCCCGGCGCCGGCGGGAAATATAGCCCCAGGCGACGCAACTGAGCGTTGAGGTTATCGTAGACGATCCCCGGTTGTACCACCACTTGCAAGTCGTCCTCGCGAATTTCCAGGATCTTGTCCATGCGGTACATCGCCAGGATGATCCCCCCGTGTACGGGGATCGGGTTGCCCTCTAGGCTGGATCCACCGCTCCACGGCACCACGGGGATTCTGCGCTCGTTGGCATGGCGTAAGATGGCCGCTATGTGCTCCGTAGAGGAGGGCCATACGACCACATCGGGCAAATGAGGCTCAAACCAGGATTCATCGATGGAATGGGCCTCTAGGTCGGCTTTGCGCACCGAGACATTTGCTTGGCCTACAATCGCTTCCAAACGGGCGATGTCACTATCGTTCAACACGCTGAGACAACCTCCTAATAGAAATGCACTTCCTCACGCTATGCGGACTTAAATGGTCTCTCTTTTGGTCGCTTCAGGGCCTTTCGTGGTCTGCTCGTTGTCGGACAGCTGGAGGACATCGCGCATCTTGCTGCCTCCCGTAGATGGCCCTACGATTCCCTTTTGCTCCAAGATGTCCATGAGCCGTGCAGCTCGCGTATAGCCGATGCGCAACTTGCGCTGCAAGAACGATACAGAGGCCCTTTTCTCCCGGCGAACGAGGGTGATGGCCTCCTGAAGGAGAGGGTCCTCGTCGCTTTTCTCGGCCTGCTCGGCTTGCATATCGGGCCACAGGGGTTGTTGCACAGGAGGCGTTACGGATAGAGGCTCCGCTTCCCGCGCTGTTGGAGCCTGCACCTCGCCGCGTTGTGTGACCTGTCTTATCCAAAAGTCCACCAGGCGAGCCAGCTCCGCGTCGGATACGTAACAACCCTGGATACGCACTACCTTGGGCGAATCGGGGGCCATGTAGAGCGCATCGCCCCGGCCAAGCAACTTCTCGGCTCCGGGCATATCCAGGATCACGCGCGAGTCAACCTGCGAAGAGACGGCGAAGCTGATCCGCGCCGGAAAGTTGGCCTTGATCAGCCCGGTGACGACGTCCACCGAAGGGCGTTGGGTGGCGATGACCAGGTGTATTCCGGTGGCGCGAGCCATCTGCGCGATGCGACAAATCAGGCGCTCGACCTCTTCGGGGGCGACCATCATCAGGTCGGCCAACTCATCTATGAAGACGACGATGAAGGGCAATTTGGCCTCGCCCGTGGATGCGGCCAGCGTATTATAGGCTTGAATGTTGCGCGCCCCCACCCGGGCAAAGACCCTGTAGCGGCGGTCCATCTCGCGCGTGACCCAATTTAATACCCCCACGACGCGATCCATTTCCACCACGACAGGGGCAAGTAGATGGGGAATGCCGTTGTAGCTGGACAGCTCGACGCGCTTGGGGTCGATCATCAACAGTTTGAGCTCGTCTGGCGTATTGCGAAACAAGAGACAGGCGATGAGGGCGTTAATGCATACGCTCTTGCCCGAGCCCGTAGCGCCTGCAATGAGCAGATGAGGCAATTGGCTCAAATCGTCCACCACTGCTGCCCCGGAGACGTCACGCCCTAAGGCTAGGGCAAGGGGGGAAGAACTGATGGCCTGAAACTGCTCTGACTCCATAACTCCGCGCAAGCCCACGATGGCCGTTTGACTATTGGGAATCTCCAGGCCTACGATCCCTTTGCCCGGTACAGGAGCCTCAATGCGCACTGGCGAGGCTGCCAGGGCCAATGCCAGATCGTTGGCCAGAGCGGCAATGCGGCTCACCTTCACTTTAGCGCGCTTTACCTTGCCATCTCGGTCGCGCCGTTCAATGTACCCCGGCTCTAGGCCGAATTGAGTCACCACAGGGCCAGGGTTCACTTCCACGACGGTTGCGGGGACGCCGAGGCTGCGTAAGGTCTCTTCAATGACCCGGGTCTTTTCGCGGATATCGCTGACGCTCATCTGCGTCTCTTCGCCTTCGGCCAATAGCTCTGTAATGCTTGGCAAGGTCCATTTTAGCGCGCTGTCCGAGGCGCTGGCGGATATGGGCGCACTGGCGACTGCACTTTCTCCTGGAGCGAGCTGAAGCGTCGCGGATTCCTTGTGCCCTAGGGGTGGGACTTGAGAAGAAGGGGTTGGAGACTGGGGCCCTGTCCATGGCGGGATGTAGGTATCCGACGGCGAGTTGTGATGAGTCCGTTGGAAGAGGGGTAGGCTTTTTAGCCACTTCACCAAGCGCTTAACCAGGTCGGCAAAATCGGCCATCACCTGAGCGAAGGAAACGTTAAGCACGAGAGTTAACCCAACCCCTGCCAGGATGGTTAATAAGACGATCGCCCCCGCCCAGCTCAAGGCCCAGGAGAGCGTTTGGCTGAGCCAACGCCCCACGTAACCGCCATAGCGCGCAACAGTATCCTCGCCCCTGCCTTGGCCTGAGAAGTGGTGCGTCAGCGCTAATCCGACGGCAAACAAGAGCACCCCGCCTAAGAGGCGGCTTCTAGGAAGACGGAGTGGGTGCTCTGTATTTAAGGTGACGATCCAAACGCCGAATATGGCCAGCCCCACCGGAACGACGTAGGCGCCCCAGCCGAAGGTACGGCGCAGGATATCCACCCATAAGTCGGTGAGAGAGCCGTGCTCTTTGGAGAGGAAACTGAGCAAGGTCAATAAAGCCACGCCTGTCAGGGCTAGCCCTGAAATCCAGCGCCATTGCGCAGTGCTCAGGAGGGGCTTAGCTCTAGCTTTCCCGCGGCTGTACGAGACGCGTCGGTTGCGGCTTGCTCTCTTGGCCATTCAGCCCTCAGACCTTGATCACCACGGGGACGATCACCGGCCGGCGGCCCGTCTCTTCCATGGCGAAACGCGCCAGAAAAGCCTTTAAGCGTTCGGCGATATCCGAACGCGACCCGCCAGAGGCTACGATCTTGGCGATCTCCTGTTTGGCGTGCTCCAAGAGCTCTTCCGCCTCGGCCTCATAGATGAATCCTCGGGTGACGATTTGTGGCTCTCCGATGAGGCTGCCGGTGTACTTGTCTAGGGTGACCACAGCGACCAGAAAACCGTTGCGTGAGAGAAGTCGGCGATCATCCAGAACGCTTGGCCCCACGTCACCGATGCCATGCCCATCTACAAAGACGTGTCCTTCCGCGACGCTATCCACTACTGCGGCCTCGTTAGCGCTCACCTCCAATACGTCCCCGGTCTCCATGATGAAAATCCTATCGGGGGGGATGCCGCACTGTTGAGCTAGTTTGCTATGCAATACCAGATGGCGATACTCTCCATGGATAGGCACGAAATATTTGGGGCGGATGAGGTTGATCATCAGCTTGAGCTCTTCCTGGCTCGCATGGCCCGATACGTGAACGTCAAGCACTTCGTCGTAGTATACGTTCGCGCCAAGGCGGAACAAGTTATCCAGGGTACGGTTGATCACCTCCTCGTTGCCCGGTATAGGAGTCGCCGAGACGATGACCGTGTCACCGGGAACCACGCTGATCATGCGCGGATCACGCTGGCCCATACGCACCAGAGCAGAAGTGGGTTCACCCTGGCTGCCAGTGCAGATAAGTGTCACTTGGTTATCGGGCAATTGGGACACTTGGTCTGCGGAGATCAGTGTACCCTCTGGAATGTTCAAGTAACCCAGCTCGCGGGCTATGCGCACGTTGGAGACCATGCTGCGCCCGACGATGGCCACGCGCCGTCCATAGCGATGAGCGGTATCGGCGATCTGTTGGATGCGAGATATATTTGAAGCGAAGGTCGCCACGATGACGCGCCCCGTAGCTCCGGCAAAGACGCGCGCGATAGTCTCCCCTAAGACTTGCTCGGAGGGGGTGTAGCCGGCTTGTTCCGCGTTGGTGCTATCCGAAAGCAAGAGTGACACCCCTCTGCCGCCCAATTCAGCCAGCTTGGCGAAATCGGTGCGCCGGCCGTCTACGGGGCTGTGGTCAAACTTGAAATCTCCCGAATGAACGATCAGCCCCACTGGCGTATGGATGCCCAGTCCTACTCCATCGGGGATACTATGGCTGACATGGAAGAATTCGATCTCAAAGGGGCCGATGGACAATACATCTCCTGGGGCGACCGTGTTCAGCTCCACGCCGTTGACCTTGGACTCGCGAAGCTTCACCTCGATCAGCCCCCGCGTGAGGCGCGTGGCGTAAATGGGGGCCTTGACCTTAGCCAGCAGATAAGGCAATCCGCCCACGTGGTCCTCATGGCCATGGGTGACGATGATGCCCTTGACGCGCTCCGCTCGCTCGAACACGTAACTGAAGTCGGGGATCACGATGTCTACCCCCAGCATGTCGTTTGCTGGGAACATCAGGCCGGCGTCAATGATGAGGATGCTTTCGCCATATTCCAGGACGAGCGTGTTCCGCCCGATCTCTCCTAAACCGCCGAGGGGGATGATGCGCAGTTTATCCTTCGCTGCCAAACAAGACCTCCACGTACTAGAACAAACTGAGTTGCTGTGGGGATTTCGGCTTTGTCTCTGCCTCTTTCACCGATTGAAGATCGGCCAGGATTTGAGGGAGTTTACGGAAATCCTCCTCAATTAAGGAACGAAATTTGGGTTGATGCAACCCGGCCGCGGGATGAAACATGGGGTAGTAGACGATGTCCCCGACCTTTTTGGGGATGCCGTGTACGCGGGAGATCGTCACCCCAGGGAAGGCTAGTTCCATGGAGAAACGGCCCAGGGTGACGATGATTTTGGGCTTGATTAGGGCGATCTGTTTCTCAATGTATGGCCGACAGGCGGCCAACTCCTCGGGCAACGGGTCACGGTTGTTGGGGGGGCGACACTTGATCACATTGCAAATGTACACCTCTTTACGGGAGAGGTTAATGGAGGCCAGCAGCTCATCTAGGTATTGCCCGGCTGCACCCACAAAGGGGCGTCCCTGCTGATCTTCATGAAAGCCGGGGGCCTCGCCGATGAACATGATCTCGGCATCCTCTGGCCCCTCGCCGGGGACTGCCAAGGTCCGGCCCCGCGATAGAGGACATAACGTGCACGTCCTTATCGTCTCGTAAAGCTCCGCAAGTTCTGACACATTGAACCTCCAGATCTTTCGGTCGCTCCTAATTGTCAACTAATTATACTCATATTCTAAGTTTTCGTCCAACGCTCTACCCCCGTTCTTGACGTCTTTTCCCTCCCTACATACAATCCCTTTTGGTTTTGTTACCGGGAGTAAGAAGACTTGAGACGCGAATGATGCTAGAAATCGCCATCCGAGCTGCCCGCGAGGCAGGTTATCTCCTTGCCGAGAAGTACAACCAGCCCCATGAAATCAACGTCAAGGGTTTACGCGATATTTCCACCGAGGCCGACCTGGCCGCGGAAGCCGTGGCCCTGCATATTATCCGCGAAGGTTGTCCTGATGCTCGTATCGTCTCCGAGGAATCCAATAGTCACTGGCAGGATTATGGCGATGCGCCCACCTGGTACGTTGACCCCCTGGATGGGACAACCAACTATGCCCGCGGGCTGCCCACCTTTAGCGTCTCCGTGGCCATGGCCCAAGGGGGAAGGGTACTATGTGGAGCAGTTTATGATCCTTTGTTGGGACAGCTCTTTTATGCCGAGCGTGGCCAGGGGGCCTACTTGAATGACAAACGCCTCCATGTCAGCTCGCGCAACACTTTGAGCGAGTGTTTGCTTATGCTAGATTGGCCTCGTATCCCGGCCTTGCGCGAGGCCGCGTTGCGCCTGCTGAGCCGGCTTGCGCCGCAGGTGGACGCCGTGCGCTCGCGGGGCAGCGCGGCATTGGGCTTCTGCTCCGTCGCCGCCGGCTGGGCGGACATCTATTTTCAATTTACGCTGAGCCCCTGGGATGTCGCCGCCGGGGCGCTGCTCGTGGAAGAAGCTGGGGGCCGGGTGACCAGCTTACGGGGCCAACCCTATGTCCTGAGCCAGCCGGATTGGCTGGTGACCAACGGCCTCGTTCACGAGGCGGTGTTGGCGAACGGGCCATTTGAGCAAGGATAAGATTTAGATATCTACCTTGTCCTGGGGCAGGTAAGGGCACTTGATAAAGACCAGCTTTAACGGCTGGTCGCTGTCGTTGCGGATGTCGTGGCGATCGGTTGGCTCCATGCGGAAGGCATCTCCCTCTACGCCCTGATATTCTTGCCCGTTGACGATAAAGGTGCCTCGGCCCTGGACGACGTAGAAGGTCTCCTCTACCTCCTGGTGATAATGTCCGCCCAACGTCTGCCCCGGAAGCAAGAGGATAACGCCCCAATCGATTTTGGGACCTCGCATGAGGTACTTGACGCCACTATCACCACCCCGATAGGCAAACTCGCTTTCGTTGACCTTCTGCATGGGACTCCTCCCACCCTTTACTAGAGCGCTGCCCTCATGATGTTACACACATCCTCAATCCCCAGGGGACGAGGGTTGTGCTTCAACGACTCGGATTGCGATTCCTTGGCGATCTGCTCAAAACGCTCCTCGGTGACTCCGAATTGACTTAGATGTGCCGGGATGCCCACCTGCGCCATAAGCTCGCGCACATGCTCCACCGCCCTGTGGGCAGCTGCCTCAACTTCTAGGCCCTCTACCGGCTCGCCCAAAAGGCGCGCCACCTGAGCGTATTTGGCCATCGCATAGGGCAAGTTGTACTCCATGGTATAGGGGAGCAACAGCCCGCAGATCACCCCATGGGGAATATGGAAGTGCGAGCCAAGAGGATGGGCCATGCCATGCACCCCTCCTAAGCGCGCGTTCACCATAGCCATCCCTGCCATCAGGCTGCCCATGCTCATCGCCTCGCGGGCGGCCAGATCGTCGCCGGCTTTGTAAGCGCGCAACAGGTTGCGCCCGGTCAGCGCAATAGCTTGCATGGCCAGTGCATCCGTGATGGGCGTAGCCGCGATGGAGGTAAAGGATTCAATCGCCTG
>DAOTVR010000434.1:0-33257 GCA_034436315.1 Anaerolineae bacterium | reverse complement strand
AATCGCCCTTGATCATCAAAAGGGGTGGCAATCGGCGGATAGACGCCCTTGATGCGCATACGGCCCTCCTCAGGGATCAATGTAGCCCTTGCCAGGCAGCCTCAAACATGGCCAAGATGTTGGCCAGGGGGATCTCCCAGTGTAGCTCGGTCGTGGAGCCTAGGAAATAGCCTATTCCATCGGTGGCGGCGATGTTTTCCAAGCAGGCTGCGCGCACCTGCTCAGGAGTGCCCAAGGGCAGGAGTTGACTCACATCTACGCCGCCCGCGAGGAATAGGTGAGGATAACGTCGACGTACTTCGCGCACCGTCATCCCCGCTTGCACCTCCAGGGGGTTGAGGCCGTCAATCCCCGCTGCCACCAGATCGTCAAGCACCGGCCAGAGGTTGCCATCGGAGTGAAAGAGACATTTACTGCCGCGCTCGTGCCAGGCGTCGTTGAGCCGTTTGAGAAGGGGAAACCAGTGAGCTCGGAGCCAGGCCGGCGAGATCAACATACTCGTCTTATAGGCGATGTCATCGTAGGTGAGGGCGATGGGGATGCGCTCGGGGTCGGCGATGGCGGCCACGCGGCGCAGCTCGGCGCGGTTTCTGGCCTCCAGCCAGGCCTCAATCAGCCCCGGCTCATCGGCCAGCAGATAGGAGAAATCCTCCCAACCCAATGCCCAGTAGATCTCAGTGAGGCCGGTGCCGCTTTCAATGACATAGACCGTGTCATCTCCGGCATAGCTGTGGAAACGGTCGATGCTCTGGTGAAAGGCATCCACGTAGGCCCGGTCATACACGGTTCGCTCAGAGCGCTCTATCTCCCGCTTCACCCACTCTACCAAGCTGGCCCGGTCATGCCAGGGCCGTTTGATGATCCAAGAGGTCCAGCGTTCCCGCTGGATGACGATGCCGTCCTCGCGGGTATAGATCCCCGGCGCTTGCGGCCCTCCAGCCATGCGGGTCATATCCAGGCAACGCCCGATGGCCATAGCGGTCAGGCGCTCTCCATCCTCAACGGTCAGGCGTTGTCCTGTGAAGTATTCTATCAGCCCGTCGTTTTGCACGATGTCATAGAGCGGCACGCGGTCGGTTTCTTGCAGGTTCACCGTGCGCATGACACGCTCGCGCTTGCTCATTTGGGCCATTATCCTATCTCCTCCTCACGCGAGAGTGGCTCGGCAAGCGACTGTTAAACGACCAACGAGTACTCCGGCTCGAAACCGATGAGCTGCCTGGCTCTCTCAATGCTCACCAAGGACTCGGTCCCTTGGAGGGGCCGCCTCCACGTTTTCACCTCGGGGAAGAAGGTCTCGGCCAAGGTGCGGGAGTCTATGCCTACGAAATTGTGACCGTCGTTGACGAAAAGGGGGTAGCTGCCCTCATAGTCGGCCAAGAGCGCCTTTTCAATGGCCTGCGCCGAGTCTCGGGAATCCACGCTGGTCCAGAAGTTGCTGCGGCCGAAGGCTAGTAGGACCTCGGCATCCTGGAAGATGTTCATGTCAGCAGCGGGGTATTCCCAGGTGCGCTTGGCGCGCATCGCCTCGAACTTGGCGATGATCTGCTGCACGCGCTGGCGGCGGGCCGCCTCAGGTAGGGAAAGCACGTCCTGGTAAGCCGCCCTGATTTTAGCGAGGGCTTCTTGGATCCAGACGGCCTCGCCCTGGACCTCATACACCGCGGGCAAACGCAGCTGGACTCCAGATATCCCCTCGCGGCGATAAAAGTAGGCGGCGATCTCCTCGACGATTTGCTTGGAGAAAGAGTAAGGGTCGGTCGTGTAAGTGGGGTGCTCCTCATCGATCGGGAAATAAAGCAAGGGGAAATCCTTGATCCCAAAGTTATAGCCCAGGGCATTGATCGAGCTGGCGCTGACGACGCGCCGGATGCCCTCCTCGGCGGCCGCCTGATAGATGTTGAAGGTGCCTGTGCAGTTCACCCGGAAGATCTCTTGGCTAGGAGCCAGCATGGGGTGCCTAATCGCCGCCAGGTGGACGATTGCCTCCATCCCCTCCACGGCCCGGCGGACCTCCGTGTAGTTGGTGACGTCGCCGGAAACGTATTCTGCGCCCTCAACGGCCATTCCGGCGCGCCGCCCCATAACGCGCACTTTATGCCCATGGGCGACCAAACGAGCCACTGCGGCTCGCCCGACATCTCCTGTGCCACCGGTGACGAGGATTTTCATTTAACTCCTTTGAGGGCTTTAGGTAGCCTTTATAGCTCCAGCATCATATCGTAGTTAAAGATATCCTGACCGTGAAGATGGAGCCAGAAGCTGCCCACCTCACGGAAGCCCAGTTTGGCGTAAAAGTGCCTGGCGCGGTCATTGGCGGCCTGGACGCCGCCCATGAGGATGAGCTGGCGAATGCCCATCTCCTTGGCACAGGCCAAGACATGGCGGGCCATCTGGGTGCCGATTCCCTGGTCCTGGTAAGCATCGGCAATGGAGGGGGCGAAGCAGGCGCACTCTCCTTGGCGTAACCTATTACCGTAGCGCTTCTGGTCGTCGGGCCAGATCTCGCGTGAGAGGATCATGTAGCCGATGATTTCGGGAGACGTCCCTCCGTCATCTAGTACGGCAACGAAGCGCACGATCCGCTGGTCGTCCGTAGAGGCGCAAAGCTTTTCGGCCGTGGCCCTATCAAACGGGTGCGGTCCATATCGCCGCCGTGTCTCCTCGGACAAGCTCAGGAAATAAGCCGTCAATGGCTCAAGGTCCGTAGGCTCCAGAGGCCTTACGGTGGCTTTGCGCCCATCGCGTAAGGTGATCTCGGTCGTGTATCGTCGAGCGGACATGGTGCCTCTCTCCTCATTGGATTGTGCCCGTGCCATTTTACTCCCTCTCATTCGGGCTGCCAAGTTGACGATGGCTTCATGATCGGCTAGAGTAACCTCAATTCTGATCGGAGGCAAACGAGATGAGCGAGAAATTGGCCATTGATGGTGGCAGCCCGTTACGCACAAGGCCCTATCCCGAATGGCCTCAGTGGGATGAGCGCGAGGAGAGGGCGCTGATGGCGGTTTTGCACTCCGGCGGATGGTGGGCTCCCGGAGGCACCCAAGTCAAGGAGTTTGAGCGAGAGTTTGCCGCTTATCACGATGCGAAGTATGGCGTGGCCGTCACCAATGGCAGCGCGGCGCTGGAGGTGTGTTTGCGGGCGGCGAACGTGGATTGGGGCGATGAGATCATAACGACCCCCTACACTTTCATTGCTACGGCCAATTCCTGTCTTCTGGTAGGGGCTATCCCGGTTTTCGTGGATATCCTCCCCGACTCCTGGAACATTGATCCCGCTCAGATCGAGGCCGCGATTACTCCACGGACGCGGGCGATCATGCCCGTCCATATCGCCGGCGAGCCGGCCGATATGGACGCGATCAACGCGATCGCGCGGAGACACGGCCTCTTGGTCATTGAAGATGCCTGCCAAGCCCATGGGGCGATCTGGCGGGGGCGCAAAGTGGGGGCTATCGGTGATATGGGCTGTTTCAGCTTTCAGGCTAGCAAGAACATCACCGGCGGGGAGGGGGGCATCATCCTCACCAACGACGAAGGTTGGGCAGAAAAGTGTTGGTCGGTGAGCAACGTGGGCCGCCAACGCAAGGGAGAATGGTACGAGCATGTGCGCATGGCAAGCAACTATCGCCTATCGGAGTGGGCCGGGGCGGTGCTTCGGGTTCAGTTGTCACGGCTGGATGAACAGGCGGAGACCCGCTCACGCAATGCGGCTTATTTGGCCGAGGCTTTGAGCGAGGTCAAAGGGCTGGAGCCGCTGCCGCAAGACCCGCGGGTTACGCGCAACGCTTTGCATCTATTCAAACTTTGGTATCACCCTGAACATTTTGGTGGACGCTCTGCGCGCCAGTTCGGGGAGGCGATGCAAGCGGAGGGCATACCGCTTAGCGTGGGCTATCCTGAGCCGCTGAGCGAATCGGCGGTCGTCGTCCGGCGGATCGCTTATATTCGCGAGAAGCTAGGGCTGCCGGAGACGCCCAAGCCGGATTGTCGGGTGACTAAGGAGGTCTGTGCCCGAGGGCTATGGTTACGGCAAAACGCCCTCCTGGGGACTCGGGCCGATATGGATGACATCGTCAGAGCTGCACAAAAGATCCAGAGAGCTTGGAGCTAGGCGGGCCGACATGTACCGTGCAGGGGATCAGCCCAGGAAGGGTTTCAGGGCATCGGCCAACGTGGGCTTGCCGATCTCTTGTAGCTCGTAGCGGACGCGCTTTAAGGGATGAGCGATCTTGATGATGCGGCTCAGATCTATCGGGGTTGCGCTCAGCACCAGCTCACAAGGGATGGCGGCGATAGTGGCCTCTAGCTCGGCGATTTGGGTTGTGCCGTAGCCCATGGCGGGCAGGACAGGGCCGATACCGGGGTATCTGCGATAGGTTTCGGCCAGTGATCCAAGCAGATAGGGACGAGGGTCTATGATCTCGGCAGCCCCGAAACGTTGTGCGGCGATAAGGCCGGCCCCATAGGACATCTCGCCATGAGTGAGTGTGGGGCCATCTTCGATCACCAACACGCGCTTGCCGAGGATATCCTGAGGGTCTTGGACATATATCGGTGAGGCTGCTTCAATGATCATCGCTTTCGGGTTAGTCTGGTAAATGTGCGTGTGAAGCAGGCTCACGGCCTGTGGGGAGGCTGTGTTCACCTTATTGATGACCACCACGTCGGCCATACGCAGGTTTGTCTCGCCCGGATGATAGGCCAGCTCGTGTCCGGCGCGGTGCGGGTCCACGACCACGATATGCAGATTCGGGCGATAGAAGGGAAAATCGTTATTCCCTCCATCCCAGACGATGATATCCGCTTCCCTTTCGGCTTGGCGCAAGATCTGCTCATAGTCTACGCCGGCGTAAACGATGGCTCCACGCTCAAGGAGTGGTTCGTATTCTTCGCGCTCTTCTATGGTACAGTGGTGTCGGTCTAAATCCTCATAGGTTGCAAAGCGCTGACAAACCTGGCGCACGAGATCCCCATAGGGCATTGGGTGTCTCACAACGACAACCCTTTTGCCCGCATTCTGCAGAAGCTCGACGACGCGTCGGGTTGTTTGGCTTTTACCACTGCCCGTGCGCACAGCGCAAACGGCCACGACAGGGCGTTGTGCCACTAACATCGTGTTTTTGGGGCCTATCAAGTGAAAGTCGGCTCCGGCGGCCAAGACGCGGGAAGCGATGTGCATGACATGTTCGTGAGAGACGTCGCTGTAGGCGAAGATAACCTGGGCGATGTCGTTTTGTCTGATAAGGGTTTCTAGATCCTCTTCGGGATAGATCGGGATGCCCAGGGGGTATAAAGGCCCGGACAGTTCGGGTGGATAGATTCGCCCCCCGATGTTGGGTATCTGCGCGGCGGTAAAGGCGATGATCTCATAAGCGGGATTTTGCCGAAAGAGGACGTTGAAATTATGAAAATCGCGTCCGGCCGCGCCCATGATCAGGACTTTGATTCTCGTCATGGAGTCTCTCTTCTTCAATTAGGATTGCGGCGACGAGGAGGCTTCTACTGAGCTTGGTTTTCTCCCCGCAACGGCGATGCGCGCCAAGATGACGCCGACCTCATAGAGCAACATGAGGGGCAACATGACGATCATCATGTTAATGGGATCTGGGGTGGGGGTTACGACGGCCGCGATGATGGCGATGATCACGATCGCGTACTTGCGGAAACGCGCCAGCTTCTTGGCGGTGATCAAATTGAGCTTGGCCAGGAAGAACATCAGCAGTGGCGTTTGGAAGACGATGCCCATCCAGAACATGACGCGCGTTACGAAGGAGATGTAGTTATCAAGTGTCCAACGGTTGTCAATGATCGTGTTCATAAAGCTTTGGAGGAAATTGATTGCTGCGGGGAGCATGACCAGCGCAGCAAAGGCCACTCCGCTGGCGAAGCATACGAACACGCCGGGAAGGAGGGAGTAAAGGTACTTTTTCTCTTGGGGAAGTAGCCCCGGAAGCATGAAGCGGACAATCTGGTATACGATGACGGGCATAGCCAATGTCACTCCACCGATGAGGGCCACGCGGAAATACACGATGAACGACTCGGTGGGGTGTATCGTTTGGGGGACCTTGTCGCCCAGCGGGGAGATAAGGACCTGGAGCACCCGCTCGGCGAATATCAGGCTGATGGCTGTGCCGGCAAGCAGCGCTAATGCCGATTTGAGTAGGCGCGAGCGAAGCTCCGCAAGGTGTTCAAAGATGGTGAGCTGAACATCATTTGACATAGGAATTACCCTTCGCCACCTGGCGTCCCTTCGGTTATACTCTCGTCAACGAGCACCACCTGATCGAGGACAACCGGTTCCACATCTTGCTCCTCCGGCACCAGCTCGGCAACCTCAACGATAACCGGCTCGGTGTCAGGTCCCGCTTTGCTTGATGCGATCTCCTCAACCGGGTTGGTTTCGCCGTCCCAAGAGATAGGTGAAGGAGCTGGCTCCACAACGGGGGCGGCAACCTCGCTCTGGCTTATGGAGCTTGAGGAAGCAGGCTCTGCCGAACTTGGGCTCGTTGGCTGAGGCGTGGGCGTCTCTTGCGCCTCGGCACCGGTGGAAGCCTCATTCTCGGATTGTTCCTCAGCCTCTAATGAGAAGGCTTCCTTAAACTCCTTGGTGACGCTCTCTGTCGTCTGACGGAACTGGGCTAACCATCTTCCGAGCTGGCCGGCAAACTGCACCATGCGCTCAGGCCCCACAACTAGCACAGCTATGACCAGTATCAACAAGAGCTCCCCAGTGCCTATTCCAAACATATTCTAAGCAGACCTCCTGGTAGAGCTTTCCCGGCCAAGGGAGTTGTTCGCTTTTGCCGGAGTTATCGCACTTGTCAATGGCGCTGGGGCGGTCATCATGTTGAGTTCTTGCTTATGAGCTAAAAGCGTTCCCAACACACCATTAACAAAGCGAGAGGAACTATCGCTTCCAAAGATCTTGGCCAATTCCACAGCCTCGCTAATGGCCACTTTCGGGGGCGTGCTCTGGCTAAAGAGGATCTCGTAAGCAGCCAAGCGGAGGATGTTACGATCCACAGGAGCCATCTGCTCAATGGGCCATTCGGGAGCGAAGCGTTGAATGAGGGTATCTAGGACGCGTTGATTTTGGAGGACACCGTATAGTAGCTCACGGCAGAACTTTTCGCCTTCCGGGGAAATGGGTGATTCCTCTAGGCGTCCTCGTAGCGAAGCTTCCGGTTGGTGGTGAGCCGTATCTACTTCGAAAAGTGCTTGCAAAGCTAGGATTCGGGCACGTCTCCGGACTTTCAAATGGTCTCTCCGTCCCAAAGGCTATCCATGGTCGCGCGCATCCTCAACATTCTCAATGTGCACGTTGACGGCTAACACGGGCATGCCCACCATGTCCTTAATCGCTCGCGCGACGCGAGTTTGTATCTCTCGCCCTACTTGGTATAGGTTTACGTCCTGGGCGGCGACGATATAGAGATCCACCGACACGGCCTCGTCAACAACTTGGATGCGCACGCCGTCGCTGGCGCCTTTTCCCTTCAATAGGCGGTCGACGCCGCTGGGGAGATCGCGAAACATACGCACTACTCCGGGCACCGATAGTGTCGTAAGTCGAGCGATGGTGGCAAGCACATGCGGAGAGATACGCACGGTCCCTAGTCTGGCTTCTTCCATAATTCTTCCGCCTCCGCCACCGTACTAGGCAATAAGCTCGGCTACATCATCCTTAAAAAGCACCAGAGGAACGACACGTGACCCGGACAACTTGCTTAAGGCTAGCTCTCGGCCTTGACGCGAATAGCTGTCATGCCACGATATGTGCCGCAGCTTGGGCAAACCCGATGAAGCGGACGCATCTTGTGGCATGAGGAGCACTCAACCAAACGCACGGCGGTTAGAGCCTCGTGACTCCGACGGCGATGCGTGCGCCCTTTGGAAAGCTTACGCTTAGGTAGAGGTGTCATTTAGGATACGTTCCTTTCACTCAGATGGTATCTTCTTCCCGAGACCCAAGCAACTTGCCAAGGACGGCGAGTCTCGGATCTAATTTACCCGTTACGCACTGACATGGCCCGAGGTTAAGATTATGGCCGCATGTAGGACAAAGGCCTTTACAGTCTGGCCGGCATAGGCCAAAACCCACACCATGGATCACTACATGCTGGCGCAAGACCTCGGTCAAGTCCAAGATATGATGCTCGTCAATGATCAATTCCGGGCTATCTTTGTCCGCTATGGGTAATCGTAAGCCGGTCCGGATATCTATAGAAGGGACGAACTCCTCTTCTACCTCGAATTCCACTTCATGCAAGGTCGGTTCCAGGCAGCGACGGCAAATCTGGATCAATTTGACGCGCACTTGCGCCGTGACGAGGATACCCGTCTCGGTGCGCAAAAGGGTTGCTTTACCCTCAACGTGCGTAGGCCCTGCATTATTCTCGTCAATGTCCAACAGATCGCCGGAGATCTCTACCTGTCGAGTGGCCCCAATCCCTTCCTTGAGCAATTGAGCCACATTGTGAAACATGTTCCCTCTTTCTGGGCCGATTCGCACTATTGATTGATTATAAGCGTGCTCTCCGGTCATGTCAAAAGCAGGACCCCAGAAAGAAGCGCATTGGGAAGCTATTCGGATGATTTCCCTTCGCCTGTGCTCGTTTGCTCGGATTTTGCTTGAGGCGGCTTAGTGGCTGCAGTGGCTGTCTGTTTCGCCTGAGTCACCTCTGTTTGTTGTATACGTCGTGCCTCCAAGGTCTGAATGCCGTTTTGGATAACGATCTGTAGCTGTGCGACTTGTTGGCTCAGATCCTTTAGCCGGGCCTCGGCATACTCGTCCGCGCCGGCACGAATACGGGCTGCCTCAAGCTGCGCGCGCTTCAAGATAGCCTCTGCCTGCGCCTCGGCCGCTCTCTTGAGTTTGTGATTATCCAGCTCTTTTGCGGCGTCTTCTCGGGCTTGGGCGATAATCCGCCTAGCCTCCTCCTGGGCCTGGGCCACGTACTTGTCTCTCTCGCGCTGTATATCCTTGGCTTGCTTGATTTCTTGGGGGATCGTAATGCGCATCTGATCGATGATGTTCAAAAACATGTCCCGATCAATGGCTACTTTGCCCCCGAAAGGCAGCCGCCACCCGCGATCAACCAACTCCTCAAGACGATCAATAAGCTGTAGAATGTCTATGTTGATCACCCCCTTTCCGCGTTCATGACGTTAGACGGGTTTCCCCGGCTCTTGGCTACAAGATATAGGGCGCGCTCAACATGAGGGGGCACGAACGCAGAGACTGAGCCACCCGCTAGGGCGATGTCCTTGACGATGGTGGAGCTGATGAAGGCATATTCCAGGCTGGTCATCAGGCAGACCATATCCACTTCAGGAGCCAGCTTGCGTGTGGTCAAGGCCATCTGATACTCTAGCTCGAAATCCGAAACCACCCGTAATCCGCGCACGATCACTGAGGCTCCCTGTTGTCTTACGAAATCAACCGTCAGCCCCCGATAAGACATCACCGAGATATTGGGGATATCTCGCAAGGCCTCGCGCATCATCGTCAGGCGATCGGCTAGCGAGAACATCAAGCTCTTCTGAGGACGTTCGTAAACGCCCACGATCAACCTCTCAAAGATCTCTGCTGCTCGTTTGGCTATATCGATGTGACCGTAGTGAACAGGGTCAAAAGTCCCCGGATATACTGCAATGGCCAAAAGAAACCTCCTTAGGAAAGGTCTGGTATAGTCCAAAAACGGCGCACACTGGCCGCCAATGCTTGGTGCTCGGGAGCAGCCAATGTGGGGTCATTTTCAAACAGCCTCAGGGCTTGTGCACGGGCTTTTTCCAAGATCGCGGTATCGCTGAGCCGTGCAACCCTGAGTGTGGGCAGCCCGCTTTGGCGAATACCAAAGAAATCTCCAGGCCCGCGCATTTCCAAATCCTTCTCGGCCAGCGCGAAACCATCATGGGTCTGCTCCATGATTTGTAGCCTGGCGAGAGAGGCTGGAGAGGGGTCGTCGGAGAGCAGGATACAATAGGATTTGAACTCTCCTCGTCCTACACGGCCTCGGAATTGATGCAACTGGGCCAACCCGAAACGTTCGGCCCCTTCAACGAGGATCACGGTCGCGTTGGGGACATCAATACCCACCTCAACGACCGCAGTGGAAACCAAAATGTCGTAGAGCCCCTCCTTAAAGCCCGCCATGACCTGTTCTTTTTCTTCTGCGCTCATCCGGCCATGAAGCAGGCCGACCCTCAGATGGGGGAAGACTTTTTGTTGAAGATGTTCGTATTCGGCGACTGCGGCTCTAACGTCCAATTTGTCCGATTCGTCGATCAGAGGGCAAATGACAAATGCTTGATGTCCTTGCTTTATCTGTTGCTCGATGAAAGAGTACACGCGTTCACGGCTGCTTCTATCGCGAATGGCTGTTGCGACGTGTTGTCTGTTTGGGGGTAGCTCGTCTAGGACCGATATATCCAGGTCGCCGTAAATCGTGAGTGCCAGTGTGCGAGGAATGGGGGTAGCGCTCATAGCCAAGAGATGGGGTTGGAAGCCTGAGCCCTTGGCCCGTAGAGCTGCACGCTGTTCTACCCCAAAGCGATGCTGCTCGTCAACGACTACCAGTCCGAGCCGGGAAAACTCGGTAGCGGTTTGAATCAAGGCGTGTGTACCGATGATAACCTGCACTGCGCCCTTGGCGATCTCGTCGTGAAGGTTTTGTTTTTCGCTTGCGGACAGGCTCCCGATGAGCAGCTCACAACGGATATCGGGGAAACACTTGAGCATGCCGGATATCGTGTGGTAGTGTTGCTCGGCCAGGATCGTTGTCGGAGCCATCACGGCTGCCTGCAGGCCGTTACGTACTGTGGTCAAGATCGCTGCCACCGCTACCACGGTCTTGCCCGAGCCCACATCTCCCTGGAGCAGCCGGCTCATCGGCACAGGCTTTTGTAGGTCCTCAAGGATGCTCGCGATGGCTCTCTGTTGCGCGCTGGTCAGCTTGAAAGGAAGGTTATCTACAAAGGCTTGCAAATCCTGCTGCGGAACATGCATTGCCTGCGCAGCTTGGGAGCGCCAGACCCTTCGTTGACCGAGAATACCCAGTTGCAAGAGCAAAAGCTCGTCAAAGCAAAGGCGCTGACGTGCCCGCTCAAGGGAGGCCTTGTTATCTGGGAAATGCATTTGAAAGAGGGCGGCCCCGAGGCCTTGAAGGCCTGTCTCCTCCAGGATTTCTTGAGGTAATGGATCCGTGATGCGCGGTGCCCAGAATTCAAGTGCACTCCGTATAAGGCGGCGTAGCCAGCGCGCGCTGAGCCCTTCTGTGAGGGGGTAGACCGGCACCAAGCGCCCTGTGTGTAACAACTCCCGTTGCACGGGTTCCCATTCTGGGGAAGTGAACACGAGCCGGCCGAGATACTCGTCCACTCTGCCGCTGAGCACGATCTCGGTGCCCGCTTTGAGTTTCTTCTCAAGATAGGGTTGCCCGAACCAACTGGCTTCAATGGTGCCGGTGCCATCGGTGATGACTGTGCGCACAAGGGTTTGGCCACTGCGCGTTTGCTGCACTTTGGTTTCCAGGATGCGGCCTACAATGGTCGCCTCGTCGCCAAGGTGCAAATGGCTGATCGTTTTCAGGTCGGAGAAGTCGTCAAAACGCCGAGGAAAGTGATAGAGCAAATCTCTGATCGTCTTGATCCCCAATTTGGCCAACCGGCTGGCGATCACCGTGCTGACGCCACGAAGTTTGGTGACAGGGGAATCTAGCGTCATCTGCTCCTCTTTCCCCTGAGGCTTGGCCGGTTGCCTTTGGAGAACTCTGGAGCTCTGCATCGGGGGAACCGAAGGGGATTGGACAGCATCTAACGCCCCTTGCCTTTGTGCTGCCCATGTAAGCGAAGCGGCTTGTTGCGCCTGGCTGCTACTCGGCTTCTCGGTGCCATTTAATTCCAATAGGGCTAGCAAGCGCTCCACGCCTTGACGACGGGTTGTTACGGTTTGCTGGGCATATCCATCTAGGATCCTGAGGACATCGTCAACTGTGACGGGAGGGCGATTACGTTCTGCCTCTTGACGAGCCTCCTTTTCCCAATAAGTCAAAAACCGAGCCAACCCACCGATCACGGCCCGATCACGGTAATTCTGATCTCGCTCAAGGGTTAGAATGCGCTTGAGCTTTTCATATGCCGATGCCATGGACTTGCCTCATCGGGTATGGATCAAGGCGACCAGGGTAAGGCACGTTCTCGTCTAGGCCCTTCAAAAGCCACTACGCCAAGTGCGGTGGGGCCGATGTAAGCGCCCAAGATCGGCCCGTAGATATGTTCGTTGAACGTCCACTTGCGCGGCCCCTCGTTGAGCAAGACCTTGAGCTCCTCCACATCATCACACATTATCCCTGTATGAAGGATGGTAAGTTCTTGAAGCGAGGGGAACTCGTTGATGAATTCCAATAGGCGCTCTGCTGGCCGACCTCGGTTGCGGAGGCGCTGTAAGGGGGTGATCTCGCCCTCCTCCAGCATCAGTAAAGGTTTGGAGCTCGGAGGCCCAAAGACGCCTTCCCGGGGCTGGCGGTAGATCCCGCTGCGCTTTAGGTATTCCAGATTCTCAATATAGAAAACCATATACGTGCGCGGGAGCAAACTGCGCACCAAACGCTCGATCTCTGGTCCTGAGAGCCCAGCGCGGGCAGCTTTGGCGGCCTCGGTGACAAAGATGCCCAGAGCCCGAGAGGTGAATTGGGAGTTAATTACACTGATGCGACACCGCCCTAGGAGGCCAGTACGTCCCTGGCTGGCGGCTAAGACCGTTTCGTTAAACCGGGCGGGCAGGTGAATGGACACGATATCATCGGTCTCGCGGCACAGTTCACTATACACTTGGGCGAACTGTCTCGGCGTGGGGGGGATAACGACGGGAGGTGTCTTTTGCTTGATCATCTGGCGGTAGAATTCAGGCGACCTAAGTTGTGGACCATCTGTATACGTCTCAGCCCCCAGGCGTATGCTTAGGGGCACAACGCGGATATCGTATTCCTCAACTACCTCTGGACTCAGCTCGGCTGTGCTGTCAGTGACGATTTTGACATTGCTCATGCCAGCGCCTCTCTTCGTATCGAGTCCTATTCAGCGGAGATAATATAGTAATAGTGTGCTTGCCCGCCATTGAGCACTTCTACATCCAGGTTGGGATACCGCTGTTTGATTCTCTGGGCCTCTTGGGCGGCCTCTTCTGGCGTCACTTCCTCGCCATAGTATATGGTAATGATCTCATAGTTCTCGGCTCCCATATGCTCTAACAATGCGGCCATAACCATGGAAATATCCGTGCCGACGGCGACCAGCTCACCATTCACCAAGCCTATAATTTGGCCTTCGGCGATTGAGAGCCCGTTGACTTGGACCGAGCGTACGGCTCGGGTGATCTCTCCCGTTTGTATCTGGGTGCTAGCTTCCGTCATGAGCCCTAGATTGGCTTCCAAGCTGGCCTGGTAATTATAGGCTAGTAAGGCGGCGATCCCCTGAGGGATCGTACGGGTGGGTACTATAAACACTTGCTTTGAGGCCAACTCCTTAGCTTGTTGGGCCGTCAGAATGACGTTGCTATTATTGGGCAGGAGGATGACCTTATCGCCGGCAACGTTATTGATAGCCGAGAGCAAATCCTGAGTGCTGGGATTCATCGTCTGGCCTCCGGGGACGATCGCACTGACACCGAGGCTCTCAAAGACGCGCTGCAGGCCGTTTCCTGAGACCACGGCGACCGTAGCAACCTCGTTGACAGGGGCCGAGGAAGTGTTTGTGAGGACGGCAGAAACGGGCTTGGAAGTGGGAACTTGCACGTTAGCTTCGCGCTTGAAATCCTCATACTGGAGCTGCATATTCTCTACGATCACTGCGGTCAATTGCCCCAAACCCGTTCCGTACTCGATGACTTTCCCAGGATTGTCGGTGTGGACGTGGACCTTGACGGTTTGTGCATCCCCCACTACAAGCACGGAGTCGCCCATCCTGGCGACCTGCTCTCTGATGCTTTCCACGTCGAGGTTCGTCCCCTGGATGATGAACTGTGTGTCGTAATTGAATTTGCCCTCTGGTGCGCGAGCGCGCTGAAGTACTGCCTTCTCCGAAGGGGCTTCGCCGAAACTTTCTCCGCTTATATATCTCAAGATCCCCTCCAGGATGATTGTGAACCCCTGACCGCCCGCATCCACTACGCCGGCTTCAGCCAAGACAGGCAGTAGCTCAGGGGTACGAGCCAACGCAGCCTTGGCTTCAGCGAGCGCGCTGGCCAACACCTCTTTGATTTGACCCCCCGCTGAGGCAGCCCGTCTGGCGGCGCTTGCGGCCGCCCTGGCGACGGTGAGGATGGTGCCCTCCACAGGTTTCATGACGCCCTTATAGGCCGTCGCCGTCCCTTCTTCTAGAGCCCTAGCAAGGTCAGCGGCGGTGAGCACCTCTTTATCATCAAGAGCTCGGGCGATCCCTCGCAAGATCTGTGACAAGATCACTCCCGAATTGCCTCGGGCTCCCATGAGTGCTCCATGCGCTATCACGCGGGCCAGTTCGGAGACGGAGGCATACGATGTGTTACCTACCTCATTTACGGCCGCTCGCATCGTCAGCGACATGTTGGTCCCTGTGTCCCCATCGGGCACAGGGAACACGTTCAAGGCGTTGATCTGGCTCACGTGCATGTCCAGATAGGCACTCGCTGCACGCAAAGCGCCCAGAAGGCTATGTCCGTCAATGACGGTATCGGGGCTCTCAGCTTTTTTGCCGTTAATATTCAAAGAGCCTTCGTTCTTTTCCGTTTCAAGTAGAGTCTCAACCAAGGAACCGTATCTCCAGAGATTCTCACACAGAGTCGCTCACGCGTAGCCCTTGCACATGTACATTGACTTCGGCTACCGGCATGCCCAAGGCACGTTCCACGCTAAATTTGACGCTATCCATCACGTTGTGGGCTACCTCTGAAATGCGCGTGCCATAGGCGATGACCACATAGAGATCAATAATGATCTTGCCTTCTACCACCTTGACCTCAACACCGCGATGGTAGTTATCAAACTGAAGGATCTCGGCGATACCATCGCGCAGGGTGGCCGCGGCCATTCCCACCACGCCATAGCAGCTCAAGACGGCATTTGCAGCAATGCTGGCTATGGCGCGGGGCGAAAGCTCAATCTTGCCGATCGGGGGAGCTTCGCTCATGAGATATCTCCTGTTGTTTTGCGGAATATCTTATTTATGGTATCATATTGTGTATGTTTGGCGCAAATTTGCCCTCGCAGTTCGGGTGATCATAAGGGGTGAATAACATGGCAATCTGTGAGATGTGTGGCAAAGGGCCGCAATACGGTCACAATGTGAGCCATTCTAAGCGTCGTACCAATCGCCGTTGGGTACCGAATATTCAGAAGGCCGTTGTTACCGTTGCTGGGCGTCCCAAAAGGATTAATATCTGCACTCGTTGTTTGCGCACTCTGAACAAGATCTAGCGCCTTTCTTTATCGCTGTAGGGGCATCTTGTACTGGACCGGCTTTGTGTAGGGCTGGTCCAGTATTTATGTCTTAGCTACAGTTCTCAAGAGCGGCCCGGAGTCGGCGAAGGGAAGCTTGAATGCCATCTTTGCCGGCAAAGATGGCGGCGCCCATGACCAAGATATCGGCTCCAGCCCGTACGACTTGAGCCATGGTCTGGAGGTTAATGCCTCCGTCTACCTCAATAGCGCAGTTCAAACCCCTTTCGGTTATCATCTGCCGCAGGCGCTGAATCTTGTTGATCGTACTCGGGATGAGCTCTTGCCCGCCAAACCCTGGGTTCACGGTCATAATCAGAACCTGGTCGACCTGGTCGAGGATCTCCTCTAGGGTGACCAATGGTGTCGCGGGATTCAGGGTGACGGCAGCACGTGCCCCTGCGTCGCGAATTTGTCCGAGCGTGCGCTGTAGATGAGGACAAGTTTCCACGTGCACCGTGATCAGGTCTGCCCCGGCACGGACAAAGTCCTCAATGTATCGTTCCGGTTCCACGATCATTAGATGTACCTGCAGCGGCAGCCGTGTCACTGCACGCAAGGAACGCACGACCAAGGGGCCAACGGTGATATTGGGTACGAAACGCCCGTCCATCACGTCAACATGTATTGCGTCTGCTCCTCCTAACTCTGCTTCTTGTACTTGTGCCCCTAACTTGGAGAAATCGGCCGAAAGGATTGAAGCGCTAATGCGCACGCGACGGTGCTCTGACATGCTAGTCCCCAAGATCTCCAGATTCGCCATGTGAGTTTAGGTCGCCGGTCTTTTGGGTCCCGGCGGTTGTATACAGGCCTCGCAACTGTCCGCATCCTGCACAGATCTCGCTGCCGCGGCTCACGCGCACCGTGGCTTGGATCCCCCCTTGGGTTAGGATCCTTTGAAAGCGCAAGACCCTCTCCCAAGGAGAGGGCTCATAGTCGCAACCGGGAATCGGATTCAGGGGGATCAAGTTGACATGGCAGAGCATCCCGCGCAGCAACTTGGCAGTTTGTTCTGCATGGGCCTCCGAGTCGTTTACGTCTTTCGCCAGCACGTACTCAAAGCTAACGCGTCGCCCTGTGTGCTCAACATAGAGCTTGGCTGCGGCCATAAGGCGCTCCAGAGGATAGCGACGGTTTAGCGGCATGAGTTGGTTGCGCAATGCGTTGTTTGGAGCGTTCAAGGAGATCGCCAACCCCACGCTCAATGACTCGCGGGCCAGGCGCTCTATCCCTGGAACGACGCCTGCGGTGGAAATGGTGAAGCGGCGTGAACCAAGCGCGAACCCTCGGTGATCATTGAGGTTCAAAATCGCTTGCCAGACCGCGTCGAAATTGAGCATGGGCTCTCCCATGCCCATAAAGACCACATTGGTCACGTGAAGCTTTTGCTCAAGGAGTTTGCGGGCAAAGTACATAACTTGGGCGATAATCTCGCCCGTAGTCAGGTTGCGTACCAGTCCACGCCGTCCTGTAGCACAAAAGGCACAAGCTAAGGGACATCCGATCTGCGAGGAAACGCAGACTGTGTTACGGTCTGCATAGCACATCAGGACGGACTCAAAGGTCTGTTGATCGTTTGCAGTCTGAAAGAGGACTTTTTCTGTGAGGCCATCATCCGCCGTAATTGTGGCGACTGGCCGGAGATGGCCTATATAAGCTCTCTCTTTGAGTTGGTTACGCAGGTCCTTTGGGAGATTGGACATCTGTTCGGGGTCGGTGACCAAGGACTTGTATATCCAATGCCAGATCTGCGCAGCACGAAACCGAGGCTGTCCCCAGTCAACAACCGTCTGCAGCAGTCCGTCGAAGGATAGGTCCAAGAGGTCAACTCCCCCAATTACCATGTGGGTTGCGTGCTCCCAGGTTAGTCCCGCCGTCGGGATCCGCCTAATAGGAAGATATAGTAAAGGATGGTAGATATGGCTTGTGCGGCGGCCGCAACATAGGTCAAGGCTGCTGCCGAGAGTACAGCGCGCACTCCTTTTTCCTCATTAAGGGCTATCAGCCCGCTTCGCCCAAGCATCTCTATGGCCCTGTTACTGGCGTTCAGCTCGACGGGCAACGTGATGAGGGCGAATACCAACGTGCCCGAGAAAAGCAGCAACCCAATCAGGGAAAGGTTCTTGATCGGAAGCACCATGCCGGCCAAGAAGATGATCGGCCCCAACCAAGACCCTAGCTGGACAACGGGTACAAGCCCGGCTCGCAGCTTCAGTGGAACGTATCCTTGTTGATCTTGGAGAGCATGGCCTACCTCGTGAGCTACAATTCCCAACGCAGAGACCGATGCGGAGCGCGCAACGCCGGGAGAGAGGAAAAGGGACTTCGTGCGAGGATCGTAATGGTCCGAAAGCTCTCCCTGTGTTTCTCGGATTTCCACATGGCTCAGACCGTTGCTAACCAAAAGGCGTTGCGCAGCCTCGTAGCCGGTGAGGCCGCTCATATTGGCCACACGGCGGTAACGTTGGTAGGCAGCGCGCACCTTATACTGAGCGTAAAGCCCTAAAATCAGCGCAGGCAATGCGAATAGGTAATAGATGGGGTCAAACATCGGCCAGAATAACATATGCCTATCCACCTCCTAGGTTTTTTAACCCTGTAAAAGTATACTACGACCCCTAGAGTGTGTAAAGTTACTGAAGGCGGCTGCAATAGCCTTGGCAGGAAAGCAGAAGCTCAGATAGTGGGGCGTGGACGGTGGGGGAAGAGTCTAGATCTCGCGGGAATAAAGCACGCCGATATCGCCATTGCTAAAGTAGTGATCGATAAAGCCGGCAAAGGTGTATCCCAGCTTGGTTAGGAGGCTTATCGCGGGATCATTCTTGGTTTGTACAGCGGCGACGATGGACACAAGGCCGTTGCTCCTCGCCCATTGACGGGCTGCCTCTAGCAGGTTCGTCGCAATGCCCTGCCTCCTGTAAGACGGCTGCACGATCAGGTGCTCGATCCAACCTTGAGCTTGCCAGCGGCGTACCGTCATGTCGAGATAGCCGAAGACCATACCGGGTTCCTCGGCTACTAGGAAGCACTCGTTGCGCAGGAGGTCCTTTTTCAAATCCCCGATGCCACAGGGATAAGCGACCTCTATACGGCGAGGAATGCGCATGCGCCTGAAGACGACGGTGATGGAATCGGCATGGACGGCCTCTTCCATTTGCCAGACATACTCTGTCGTGTAAGAGCCCTCAAGGCTCGCGCAACGCTCAATATCCGCAATGGTTGCTCGTCGGATGTTCATGATCTCGTCCCGAACCCAGAGTCGCTACTATAACCCGGCGAGAGAGGAGGAGCAGCTTGTAGGCTAACGCGAGGCGCGCACGCGGATCCCCGGCACAGGAACTGTACTGATGATCTCCTGTACCACCGTTCGCGGGTCAACGTTCTTAATGCGCGCCGAGGGGCTCACGATGATGCGGTGTGCCAGGGTCACCTCAGCTAAGGCCTTGATATCGTCGGGAATAACGAAATCGCGGCCTTGCAAGGCGGCGAGGACTTGGCTGGTTCTGTATAGCGCGAGAGAACCGCGCGGGCTGGCTCCCAGGTAAACGTCAGGATGGTTTCGCGTCGCGTTGACCAAGGCAACGATATACTCTTTAATGAGCGGGTCGATATAAATGCGCTTAACCTCTTCTTGGGCCTCTAGCAACTCGGAGACCGATACCACCTGTCCGATCGTTTCCACAGGATGAACGTATTGCTGAGCATCAAGGATACGGATCTCCTCCTCTGGCTTGGGATGGCCCAGGCTAATGCGCATCAAGAAGCGATCCAGTTGGGCCTCAGGTAAGGGGAAAGTGCCCTCGTACTCAATGGGGTTCTGAGTAGCCATGATCAGGAAAGGCTCGGGCATACGATAGGTTGTCTCGTCAACCGTTACCTGGCGCTCTTCCATACACTCTAGGAGCGCGGACTGGGTCTTGGGCGTCGCGCGATTGATCTCGTCGACAAGGACGATTTGGGCCATGATAGGGCCGGGACGGAACTCGAATTCCCTTGTCTTTTGGTTAAAGACCGAGACGCCGGTGATGTCGCTGGGAAGGAGATCAGGAGTGAATTGGATACGTCGGAACTTGCAACCTACCGATTTGGCAAGAGATTTGGCCAAGACGGTTTTACCAACGCCAGGGACGTCTTCTATCAACACATGGCCTTTGGAGAGCATGGCCACAAAGGCGAGCTGTACCTCTCGGTGCTTGCCAATGATCACCTTTTCCACATTGCTGATGATCTTGTCACCAACGCTTTGAATAATATTCATGATACTCCCTTCATCCCATTACATTGACAAGATACATCACTTGTATCAGCGTGTCAAAGTGGGTGTAGAGAGATCCTTACAAGGGGTTACCGGCCTGCTTTGAAGAGCACCGGCAAAAAGAGCAGCCTTACGGGGGCTAAGGTGGCCAGCTCGGTCGGGGTCACCGTTGCTGTAGGCGTTGCCGTCAGGGTTGGTGTTCCCGTTGCCGTCGGGGTCAAAGTCGGCGTGGGCAGAATGTAAACAAGGGAAAGGAAAGGAGTCAGCGCGAATTCACGATATTCGCGTGAATAAAGGACCAGTTTGATAAAAGTCATGGCGCCCCCTGCCGGCGTGATCAAGAAACCGTCGTTGCGGCGCGTGCCGTTGATCCACTCTTGCACCAAGGGCCGCACATCCCATTCGTAGTAATCTATCTGGGGCCCATCTACGAAGGAACCCTGAACGCCCACGTCATCATGATCGCTGGGGCCCAGGGCGCCGCTTTGTTCCCAGGTTTCGTCGGCAGAAGCCCCATACCAGGTTGCTCTCAGTTCATCCCAGTCGCGTCTGAGGCCATAGGCCCATAGGGGGATTCTGCCTTCGCCGAATACATTGCGGCCAAAGAGGAAGAGTTTGGCCTCTATGAGGACAGCACTTGGGGGGATCACCTGCAGGTCAAACCCTACTAAGGCGTTCTTAAACGGGCCATCCCGGAGTAGAGATAGTTCCAACGCTCCTAGGGAGCCAAAGTTCTGGTTAGGGAATTCGCCCGTTATGTATGTATCCCTAGAGGCCCGCAACCCGACATAGACTTGGCCCCCACTCGGGCTTGTTGGCGTGGCCGACGGACTTGGAAGGGTCTCTGGGGGCGTAGCGGTGCTTGTGCTTCCAAGGGTTGGGCTTCTAAGGGGCGTGTAAGAAGGCGTAGCTGTGGGTGAGGCGGTTACCCAGGGCTGTGGCGTGGCGGTTACAGTTGGAGAACGCGTGGGCGTCGGGGTAAAAAGGGGCGTGTGAGATGCTTCAGGAGTTCGGGTCATCGTGGGTGTGCCGGTCGGAATTGGCGTCATCGCCGGAGAGGGAGTGATCGTTGGGGGCGCAGTGGCGGTATGTGTAGCCCCAGTTGTGGGTGTGGGCAGGGGCGTGACCACTTTCGTAGGCATGCCGGTGGCTGTAGCGGTGGCTTCGTGCGGGCCAACCCGGATCGTGCAACTACCTACACTATGGGGAATAGGGAGACCGTCGCGCGTGACAAGGTCGTGGCTCGTGAAGGTCAGCTCGGTCGTCCCCTCGTTTTTGGCGCGAAGGTGAATGTGTGCTAGGAAACCGCTACCTGAGGCGGGCTCTCGCGGGTAAAGCTGGGCCACGGCGTACCAAATCGTACCATTCGTGTTATCCGCCTGGTTCTTCATGACGAAATCAGGGTAAGGCATATCGCCTAATTGGAGGCTGATCGGATCACCGGGGATTGCGTCTAGGATCTCGATGATTGCGGGGTTAAAGGCCAAACGCACGTCAGCGCCGTATAGATCCGTGACCTCGTTGATCAGGATGCTGACCCAGGCCTCACCTCCGATATCAAGGGATACGCTTGCGGGGACAAAGGTAAGCGACGTTGTCGTTGCGGAAGCAAAAGGAACCCCCCAGCCGGGAAGCACCCCCCCTTGTCCCGCAAGCAAAGCGCAGACTAACGCGAACAAGAGCCAAATTCTAGAACTCGAGAGGTTATTGTACACCGTTTAGCTCCCAGATCGGTTAGCTTGCCGAACGAGGCGAAAGAGCAAAGCCCCCGTTAGGAGTATCAGCAAGGCGGCCAAGAAGATGAACACGTCTTCCGGGATCAGAGGCTCTTGTTGGGTCCCTTGCAAGGTTCCTGCTGTAGTAGGGGCCGGCCGCAACGTGGGAATAATGGCTACTACTTTCGCCGGCGTGTTGGTGAGCTTGGTAGGGCTGGTCTCCAAGGGTTGCTGTGTCACATAGGTCGCTGTACGGGTAGTCGTCGGCTCGACCATCCACGTAGTCGGCATCGCAGTTGCAGTACCTGACAGCTGCGCTAGAGTAGGGGTCTCCTGTAACCGGGGTGTGCCCGGCGTGGAAATGGGGTAACTTTCCGCAGAAGTGGGCGTTATCAGCGGATAGGCTTCTGTAAGAGGGGTGGCTGTAGGAGTCTCAGGCTCTTGCGTCGGTGAGGCTGTGGGAGTTCTGGCCAGTGTGGGTGTTGGCTGCATCTGGGTGGCCGGAGGTGAGGGACTGTAAGTCGGTGTGGCCATAGGCGAGGGACTGAGAGTGGGCGAGGGTTGCACGGGGGTTACGCCCAATTCCAGTACGGTGATCTCGCCGCCCAAGCTAGCCTCAACGGGGATCTGGAGGCCCCCGGAGTCTGATAACGTCACATCCACGATCTGGATCTCGGTTATACCGGGGGATTTGCCTCGGAAGCGAATCGTCATGACAACGCCCGATCCATTAGCGGGCTCCCGGGGGCTTACCTGTGATACGGCGTACCAAATCGTGCCAAAGTCGTTGATCACCTCGTTTTCGGCCAGGAAATCGGGCTGCGGAAATTGCCCTGGCTTAACCTGTACGCCCTCATGGTCTGGGTCAAAGTCAACAACTTCTACGATAGTGGGTTCAAAAGATAGGACCACGTCCACGCCATAAAGGCCGCTCACATTGTTGATGAGTACTTCAACATCAAGCGTCTCGCCCATGCTGATTTCCGCTCTCACGGGCCTAAGGGAGACCGTTGTCCCTATGGCGAGGGCAGAGCCTGAGCACCACAGCATCAGGAAGAGGATCAGCAAATTCAAAAGAATCCCGAAACACTTTCGGTTCATTAGTCTTTGTTCAAGCTCTCCTCTGTTCATCATTGCCGATGTTTCCATTATATCTCTCTTACGCTGGATTTCAACTAGTCACAGAGCGTGCTAAAAAGATGTAGAATAAAAGTTTGCCAGAATAGGCCCTTCAGTGTATAATTTTCCGTAATTGTTCCACAATAGCTGTGGTGATCTTGCGCCCGCGGGCGCTTTTTTGCTATGTAGTCAGGAGAAGGCAATGATGTCTATGGTCGAACGAGTTCACTTTCTCACCCCTGAGGGTTACCAGAAACTAGAGAAAGAGCTTGAGTATTTACGTACGGTAAGGCGTTCCCAGGTTGCGGCCAATCTGAAGGCCGCCGTGGAGGGGGGTGATCTCACCGAGAACGCCGGCTACGATGAGTCAAAGCGCGAACAGGCCTTTGTGGAGGGGCGTATTCGCGAGATTGAGGCTATTCTCTCCACAGCGCAAGTCTTGACTGATCGTAGCGATCACGAGGTGGTGACCTTGGGGGCTCGGGTGACGATCGTTGAGGATGGCGGCGAGCCCGAGACCTATCAGCTTGTTGGACGAGCTGAAGCTGATCCTCTGAAAGGGCGTATATCCAACGAATCTCCTCTGGGGCGAGCGCTCTTGGGCCGCCGTGTCGGCGATAGGGTTCATGTAAATACACCGGGTGGCACGCTTTGTTTTGAGATCATAGCCATCGGTTAGACCTCCTAGAGGCAATCGCAGCTTTCATCAAGGAAGAACCATGCCAGAGAAAGAGCAACGAGAGCAGCGCATCGCCAAGCTTGAGCGTTTACGCCAGCTTGGCATTGATCCTTATCCCCCGCGGGTCCACTACACCCATACGGTGGCCCAAGCTATTGCGGCCTTTGAGAGCCTGGATGCAGGCCAGGAGTTAGTGGTGACCGTGGTGGGCCGCCTGATGGCCATCCGTGAGATGGGGAGGTCAACCTTTGCCCATATCGCTGACGGAACGGGGCGCCTGCAGATATACTTGCGCCAGGATATCATGGGCGCAGAGGCGTATGAGCTCTTTGACAAGGTGTTTGACTTGGGGGATTTTGTGAGTGCCAGTGGGCGCCTTTTCCGCACACGTACAGGCGAGATCACTGTGGAAGTCAAATCACTGACTATGCTCGCCAAGGCACTCCGCCCGCTGCCTGAGAAATGGCATGGGCTGAGAGACGTTGAAACTCGGTATCGTCAGCGGTATCTTGACCTTCTATCAAGTGAAGAAGTGCGCCGAATCTTTATTACCCGCACTCGTATGGTCTCGGCCATACGCCGCTTTTTGGATGAGCGAGGTTTTCTAGAGGTGGAGACGCCCATCCTGCAGCCGATCTATGGTGGCGCTGCGGCAAAGCCCTTTACGACGTATCACAACGCCCTGGACCGTACCCTTTACCTGCGCATCGCCGACGAGCTCTACCTTAAGCGGCTGATCATCGGCGGCTTTGATCGTGTGTACGAGATCGGACATAACTTTCGCAATGAGGGTATATCAACCCAGCACAACCCCGAGTTTACCGTCATTGAGGTTTACCAGGCCTATTCCGACTATTATGAGATCATGCGCCTTGTGGAGGAACTCTACTTCTATGTCGCGCAAGCTGTCCTGGGCAAGCCGGTTATCGTCTACCAGGGCGCCGAGATCGATTTATCCCCTCCTTGGCGGCGGGTGACCATGCGTGAGGCGATTTTGGAGGCTTGCGGTATTGACATTGAGGTCCATTCCAGCTATGAGAGCCTAATGGCAGCCATCCAGGACCGCGAGCTCGTGTTGGACAGAAAACCAACGTGGGGGAAGTTGGTAGAGGAGCTTTTTAGCGAATACGTCCAGGCAAAACTGATACAGCCCACTTTCGTTCTGGATTATCCTGTGGAGATCTCTCCCTTAGCCAAAAGAAAGCCAGGCGCCCCTCACCTTGTGGAACGGTTTGAGTACTTCATTGGGGGCTTGGAATGCGGAAATGCTTTCACCGAGCTCAATGATCCGCTGGATCAAAGGGAACGTTTTGCTGCGCAAGGGCGTGCTGCTGCCGCTGGTGATGAAGAGGCCCATCCGATGGACGAGGACTTTTTGATCGCTATGGAGCACGGAATGCCCCCCACGGGTGGGCTGGGCTTTGGCATTGACCGTATGGTGATGCTTTTCACCGACCAGGCATCTATCCGCGAGGTGATCCTTTTCCCGCAGCTACGCAGCAAATAGGTTAAGACGGTATCATTGCTGACGCAATGGGAAATGTAGACGTTATTTATTTGCACCCCGCAAAGCATGGGGCCACGTTTAGGGCTTCTGCGGATGCTCCTCCAATAAGCCCCTACGCTCTTATGCCCGTTGGCATCCCAGGCATGATGAATTTGCTACGTCGTCAGGGGTTGCGCGTTTTGGGGCTTAATGTCTTTCTTGAGACGCTTCTGGACCTTGACTTTGATCTCAGCACCTGGCTCAGAAAGCAGGGGGCTCCCCGATTATTTGCTGTTGATCTCCACTGGTATGAGCACTGCTTTGGCGCGTTGGATGTCGCTCAGGTCTGTAAACAAGTTCATCCCGGCGTGCCCGTTGTGTTGGGCGGCTTGACGGCATCTTACTTTGCTAAAGAGATATTGGCCCATTTCCCGCAGGTGGATTGGATTATCCGTGGGGACGGTGAACAACCCCTTTTGCGCTTGGCCAGCGCGCTCTGCACTCAGGGGAAGGTCGATTTAGCTGAGATTCCCAACCTGACCTATAGAGATGATGGCTATATCTTGGAAAACCCTTGTACGTATTGCGCGACGTCTGAGGATTTGGATCGGCTTGACTTTGCGGACATGGGGTGGTTGCTTCATGCTCAGGAATATTTCGCGACAGAGTTCAACGGCCCCAAGGTCATCAAGCCTGTCCAGGCTTCTCCTGCGTCGGGAGCTATGATCAAGACTATGGCCCCTGCTCGGGCCTCTATGTTGTGGGGGCACTGGGTGACCGTTGGGCGGGGATGCTGTTTCAATTGTCCGTTCTGTGGTGGGGGGCGAGAGGCGCATGCCGCCTTGGCTGGCCGCCAAGGGATCGTAGAGCGGTCGCCTTCGGTCGTTGCCGAGGAGATAGAGCGCTTGGGTGAATTGGGAGTCAAACAGGTTTCGTTCAACCTTGACCCGGCCATCATGGGAGAATCGTACTGGTCCTCGCTTTTCGGGGAGTTGCGGCGTCGCAAGCTCAAAATCGGCCTCTATGACGAACTCTTTCAGCTCCCAGAGCGCGCTTTCTTTGACGCTTTCATGGAGGTAGCGGAGCCTCAGTATTCGGAGCTGGTGATCTCGCCCCTTTCAGGGGCTGAAGAGGTGCGTCGCCTTAACGGAAAACAGTTCAGCAACCAGCGTTTGCTAGAGGCTCTGACGTACCTCAAGCAGCAACAGATGCCCGTTTTTGTCTACTTCTCGCTGAATCTTCCCGGCGAGAATGATCGGACTTTCAGGCAGACCTTGCGACTAGCTGAGGAGATCTCGCGACTTTACCCGCCGCATTTGTTGAGGATGGCCAACATGCTTCATACCATAGATCCTTACTCGCCGATGAGCAGGGATCCCGCGGCCTATCGGATCAAGGTGGAGTTCAAAAGCTTTCTGGACTATTATCGTTATTGTCGTGAGACCCCTGCTGCACGGAGCAATACCCCTCTGGGAGCTTGGCGTGGGTATGACGTAGAGAACAAGGCCATGCGCTCATTGGAGTCCATGGCCCGTCAGTGGGACGAGTTTTGCAGAAGACAGCGGGCCCAATGTATGCCCGTTCCCCGCATTTGGTGACCTGCCCGGGAAAGGCTTTGATCGGAAGGCGAATATCGTGGCCTTAATAGATGGGGCCTAGGCGCAACATGTCGAACTCGGCATGTCCCAACCTCTCGGCTGCCGTCGTTTCCCCTGAGGCCACGCGCAGGCAGAATTCATAGATGCGTTGTCCCACTTGAGCGATTGTCTCTTCCCCACTAATGATGGTACTGGCGTTGATATCCATGTCCTCGTTCATGTGGGCGAAGGTTCGCGCGTTGCCCGTGACTTTGATCACCGGAGCAATGGCGTTCCCCATAGGGTTTCCGCGCCCCGTGGTGAAGACAACGATCTGACTGCCAGCGGCCACAAGCCCGGTGACTGAAGCCGGGTCGTTTCCCGGCGTATCCATGAACGAGAGCCCGGGCTTGGTCGGAGGCTGACCATAGGCGAGGACGTCTACTACAGGCGTGCTCCCCCCTTTGAGCACATCTCCTAGAGCTTTCTCCTCCACTGTTGTAATGCCCCCTTGAACATTGCCGGGGCTGGGCTGTTTGCCCATGAAATCCTCGCCGGTGGCCTTTAAGCGCGTCTCGCATTCCCTGATCACCTGGGCGAGGCGCTTTGCCACCTCCGCAGTCGCGGCTCGTTCGATCAAGATGTGCTCGGCTCCTACGAGCTCGCTGGTCTCTGCCAGGATAAGCCGCGCTCCCTGGGCCACCATCAGGTCACTAAAGACGCCCATTGCAGGGTTTGCGGCCATTCCGGAGGTCGCATCCGAGCCACCGCACTCTAGGCCAATGGTCAGCGAGGAAACCGGGCACGGCTCACGCTGGAGGGCTTTAGCCTGGGCTACCATCCGGCGCGCCAACTCGACGCCTTTTTCCACTGTGCGCCGCGTACCTCCCAACGTTTGGATGACAAGCAACTCTGTGGGGGCGGGGCCGGAGGCGATACGTTGCGCGAGGTCCATTGCGTCAAGGGTCTCACAGCCCAAACTGATGACCAAGCTCCCGATGACATTGGGATGCTTGCCGTACTGGGCGAGGAGCTGCGTGGCGAGAGCGATATCGGCTTCTGTTTGACCACATCCACCGTTATAAGCCACGAGAGCCGCCCCTTCTACCCGGGCGGCGATCTGTGTGGCGGCGTGCAGCGCGCAGCCACATGATGGGATGATGGCCACGAGGTTACGCACGCCCACGTGCCCATCAGGGCGAGGATAGCCCCAAAATACGTCTTGCTTGTTCATGACTTGATCACTCCACGCACGCTGCGAAGGTTATGAATATGGACATGGTCTCCGGGAGCGATGTCTGTCGTAGCTATGCCGATGGGAGCGCCGTATTTGATCACCATTTGTCCCTTGCGGATGGGGACGATGGCCACTTTATGGCCGAAAGGGATGGCATCGCGGCTCGCGACGACCTGGTTAGGGGGAGCTCCGCTCCACTCCAGGATCGTTCCTGGGGCCAAGTCGGTTAAGGCTACTACCACATTATCCTCGGGGTGAATACGCAGCGCGTTGACCACCTCGTCTTGCTCCTCAAGTGCTAATGCTAGGGGGTTGTACTATATGCGAGCTGCTCTGTCAAATCATGTCTATCCCCATCGTTTAGTTTTGGGCGTTAGGGCTCGCGATGAGGAGACAAGCCAAACTTTTGACACGTTACCCTCTAAAGTATATTATAGCTCTGGTCACGAGGGGGCAGCCTTAAGGCAACGCATGAGGCCGCCTTCAAGGGGTGGCAGTGGAATGCGTTGAGAAAAGCAGAACTGTGAAGCGGCTTAGTCGCATTGTCGTCTTGGCGACGGAACTGGGCATGACCATGGGCCTTATGGCCGCGGGTTTAGCTATCCTGGGGCTATTCCTGGGACGCTGGTTGGATTCCCAGTTGGGCACAGCTCCTGTTATTACGCTGGCACTCTTGATCGTCGGCGCTTTAGTTGGACAAGTAGCGATCTACCGACTAGCAATAGAGTCTAGCAGACGTCTGTCCCCTGATTCTGACCAAGATTCCCATCTTGCTCCTCAGGTTTTGCCGCGCTTTGGCCTGGCACTACGCGTGCTATCCTGGGTGGCTGTGCCAGGCTTGGTTGGCCTTGCCATTGGGTTATGGGTAGATCGAGCGTTGCACACCCGGGTTATTGCAACGCTTACGCTTACTCTGGGGGGCCTTGTTTTAGGCGTCTTGGGCTCTTTACGGCTGGTGCACGTGGTGCGCTCGGCCCACGACAAACGGGAAGGCGAGGCATGTTCCGAGGCAAAAAGGGACTGATTTTGCTTTTGGTAGGGGCATTGATCTTGGCTGATATCCTCACGCCCTTCAGGGTCCGCCAGATCGTCGTTCGTCTTGCTCCGGAGGTGGTTTTCCAGATCGGCGGATTCAAGATCACCAACACGCTGTTAACGAGCTGGCTGGCCATGGCGATCCTCGTTGTGTTGGCCGTCTTTGCCAGACGCAAGTTAGTAGATGTTCCCCGGGCCTTATCCCTACAGAATATCGTTGAGGCGGTTGTTGAAGCTCTCTATGCCTTTATGCAGAGGATCGTGGGCGCTCATGCCCGTGCTTTCTTTCCGGTTGTGGGCACTCTATTCTTTTTTATCTTGACCTCAAATTGGCTTGGACTACTTCCAGGGTTCGGCAGTGTGGGCCTTTGGGAGGAGCAGGATGGTCAGCGTATTTTCATGCCCCTGCTCAAGAGCCCCACGGCGGATCTGAACACAACCATCGCTTTGGCCTGCTGTGCGGTGATCAGTTTACAAGTCTATGGTGTTCATTTCCGCGGACTCGCCGGTTATACTTCGCGCTTTCTGGCTGTTGGAAGGCTGGCGCAGTTTCTCCGTCTCGTGGCAAGGGGGGAGAAGCCTAGCCTATCGTTACTTTTCAGGGGTTTCCTTGACCTTTTCATCGGCCTTATGGAGCTTTTTGAGGATCTGACGAAGGTTCTATCCTTCTCTTTCCGTCTCTTCGGCAACGTCTTTGGGGCTGAGGTCTTGCTCGCCGTGATCGCTTTTCTCGTGCCTTATGTCATATCCATTCCCTTTATGGCTCTAGAGATCTTTGGTGGCTTTATCCAGGCTTTTATTTTTGCAGTATTGACCACCGCCTTTTTGGGTGCTGTGACGAGCCATTCCGCCGGCGTAGAGGCAGAGGACGCGAACTTGATCTCCTCTGCTGCCGATCAAACCACTACATTCGTGTAACGCGAAAGGAGCTTGGAACATGCAGATCAGCCGGGATTTGGTTGCTGGTCTAACGATCGCAATTGGGGCTATTGCACCGGCTTTGAGCATTGGCCGTTTCATGGCTTCGGCTATGGAGGCGTTAGGGCGTAATCCTGAGGCGGAGCGAGCTATTAGCACAAACCTCATTGTCGCCTTGGCTTTTACCGAGGCCATTGCTATCTACGCCCTGGTTGTGGCCCTGGCTATCAAGTTTGTTGGCTGAGGCGGGATTTTTGCCGAGGAAAGCGGACAAGCAGTGAAAGAATTAGGGGTTGACCTAGGCCTCCTTCTATCTCAAATCGTTAACTTTGGGCTTCTGCTGGCTTTACTCTATGCTTTTCTCTATAAGCCGGTCCTAGGTAAGCTGGAGGAACGCGCTCGGCGAATCAAAAAGGGGTTGGATGATGCCGACCAAGCGCAGAGACTGTTGGCAGAGGCCAATGTGCGCTATCAAGAGGAGCTAGAACGGGCGCGGCGCGAGGCTCGTGAGATCGTCGAGCGGGCTACTCGTTTGGGTGACCAACAGCGCCAGGAGATCTTGGCTCAGGCGAGGCAAGAAGCTCATGAGCTGATCTCCCGAGCTCAACAGGAAGCTCAGCGCATACTGCAGGAAGAGCAGGCCGCCTTGCAACAGCAGGTGATCGACCTATCCATCGCTGTGGCTTCCAGGTTACTAGAAAAGAACCTCGACCCGGAGAAACATCATCGTTTGATAGAGGAATTCCTTGCTGAGGCTGATAGATTGAAATGAATCACGATCGGGCGCTAGTGCGGGTGGCCGTCGAACTCAGGCCTGAGGAGCTTCAGCGACTCCAGGAGATCCTTGAACGACGTTTTCAACGCGAGCTCGATCTAAAAGTCGAGCTGGACCCCAGTATTTTGGGTGGAGTGTGGGTGCGTGTTGGTGATATTGTGATTGATGGCAGTTTAAAGGGCAAGTTGGAGGCTCTGCGTCACCATTTACGGGCGCAGGCTCGGACGATGTCATCGGCCAGAGTCGATCTCACTACGCTAAGGGCCGAGTCACTATGAGCAGTGTGTCTAGGGAGAGATTTGCCGGCATCGCGGAGATCTCTGCTGCGATCCGCGAGCAGATACGAAACTTCAAGTTTACCTTGCATCCCAACTCTGTGGGAACCGTGAGCGAGGTGGGGGATGGGATTGTGCGTATAACCGGCCTAGAAGACGTTATGGTCGGCGAAGTGCTTGAATTTGAGGATGAAACCTGGGGCATGGCCCTGAATTTGGAGACGAATAGTGTAGGTGCCGTTGTCCTAGGGAGTTGTGAGCGCATCGTTGAGGGAAGCACGGTGCGCGCGCTGGGGCAAGTGTTATCCGTACCCGTCGGTAATGCGCTTCTGGGCCGCGTTGTAGATGCTTTGGGCTCTCCCATTGATGAGAAAGGGCCGATCCGCGCTAGCCGTTTCCGGCCGGTGGAGCGCGTTGCGCCCGGGATCATCGCTCGTGCTCCGGTCAAGACGCCCTTGCAGACGGGGATTAAGGCTATAGATGCCTTGATACCGATCGGACGTGGCCAAAGAGAGCTGATCATCGGTGATCGCCAAACAGGAAAGACCACGCTCGCCGTGGATGCGATCCTGAACCAGCAAGAGGATGACGTCCTCTGCATCTATGTTGCTATTGGGCAGCGCCTTTCCAGCGTAGCTCGGGTGGTGGACACGCTAGAGCGCTTTGGGGCCATGAAGCATACCATCGTGGTTGTCGCCGATGCCGGCTCGCCGGCGGCCTTACAGTATCTTGCACCCTATGCCGGCTGTGCCATGGGCGAGGAGTTCATGGAAAATGGGCGCGATGTACTGATTGTCTATGATGACCTGACCAAACACGCCTGGGCCTATCGGCAGATCTCTTTACTCTTGAGGCGCCCGCCCGGCCGTGAGGCTTATCCGGGCGATATTTTCTATCTTCATGCTCGCCTCTTGGAGCGGGCTGGTCACCTTTCCGAGGCCTTAGGGGGCGGTACAATGACCGCTTTGCCGATTATTGAGACGCAGATGGGAGATGTAGCGGCCTATATTCCCACCAACGTGATCTCTATCACGGATGGGCAGATCTTCCTTGAGGAGGAGCTGTTCCATGCCGGCGTGCGGCCGGCCATCAATATCGGCCTTTCGGTCTCCCGCGTTGGCGGAGCCGCACAGTGTCCGGCTTTGAAGGCTATAGCGGGCCAATTGCGTTTGGAGATGGCTCAGTTTCGGGAGTTGGAGGCTTTCGCCCAGTTTGGGACTGAGCTGGACCAAGCTACCCAAAAGGTGCTCGATCGCGGTGCGCGGATTCGCGAGATTCTCAAGCAGGCTCCTCACGAGCTGGCGAGCCTGAAGGAAGAGATCGCCGTCCTGTTTGCTGCTGTTCATGGCTATCTAGACGATATCCCGCTTCAGGATATCGGGGAGTTTGAGAAGGGGCTAATAGAGTTCTTGCGAACCAAGCACCTGGGCTTGAGTGGTCCGATGGCCATTCATCGGGAGCTCTCGCCAGAGTTGGAACAAATGCTGCACGAGACGATGCGAGAGTTCAAGCAGCAAATGGCCAAGCGGGACTAAAATGCCTACTGCCCGTGAGATCAAAGGACATATCTCTAGTGTTCGCAGCATTTCCAAGGTGACACGGGCTTTAGAGACCGTCTCGGCGGTGAAGAATCGCCGGTTACAGGCCCGGCTTGAGAGCACACGCGTCTTTGCTGAGAAATCCTGGGAGATCCTCACCCACTTGGCCTCGGCGGCCGAATCCTATGCGCGAGAGAGCCCTTTCTTTTGTGGATATTCGGATGTCCAACGGCTTGCGATGCTGCTCATCTCCAGCGATAGGGGGATGGTCGGCACGTATAATCTGGACATCATCGCGCTGGCAACGGATCTCTGTTACAGGAGTCCTGTTCCGGTAGAGGTTATCACGATTGGCAAGATCGGGCGGGATGCTATGTTGCGTCGGGGGTTCTCCATTCACGCCGATTTCAGCCAGTTGGGTGACGTTTCGGATATCACCGCCATGACGCCGGTAGCCCGAGTCTTGCTGGATGGCTTTAACGAGCGAGTCTTTGATAGGGTGACGATGGTTTACACCCAGTTTGGGCCGGGGGCGCGCTTGCGTCCTACGGCTCGCCAGCTTTTGCCGATTTGTCCAGAGCGTCCCACGAGCTCGCGCGAGTATATCTACGAGCCAGAGCCACAGGAATTGATCTCGGCGCTTTTACCGCGGCTCATCCGTTTTCAGGTCTATGAGGCGTTCTTGGAGGCGTTGTGTGCCGAGAACGTCTCGCGCATGATGGCCATGCGCTCGGCTACTCGCAACGCGGAAGAGCTCATTGAGCACTTGACAATAAGCTACAACAAAGCCCGGCAGCAAGCGATCACGGCCGAGATCCTGGATATCGTGAGCGGGGTGGGCACGGTGGGTGGAGAGTAGGGCAAATGGCCGAGCAAGGGAAAGCGTGCGGGACGGTCGTTCAAGTTGTTGGCCCGGTGGTGGATATCGAGTTTCCACTCGGAAGCCTTCCACAGGTATATCATGCTATGGATGTCATCATCCCTGGGCGCCCCGCCTTGGTGGTCGAAGTACAACAGCAATTGCGCAATAATCGGGTGCGTTGCATGGCCATGGGACCTACTGAAGGCCTGCGACGTGGGTTAACCGCTGTGTCTCGCGGTGCGCCGATCTCTGTGCCGGTGGGTCAGGCCGTCTTAGGGCGCATGCTCAACGTTCTAGGGGAACC
>DAOTVR010000433.1:0-16690 GCA_034436315.1 Anaerolineae bacterium | reverse complement strand
TTCCAGATGATGGCCCGCATGTATAACGGCTCGGGATCGCTTGGCCGACTTGACCTGTTGCTCCTACCCTACTATGAGCGCGATAAGGCCGCGGGCATCCTCACCGACGAGGAGGCCATCTTCCATGTAGCCTGCCTTTACCTGAAGGAAACCGGTTATATCCAGCTCGGCGGCCCCGATGCTCACGGAAACGACGTGACGAATCCGGTCTCCTTCATCTGCCTGGAGGCCGCCCATCGCATCCGCATCCCGGTAAACGTGGGGGTTAGCGTGGGCAAGAAGGCCGATCCGCGCCTGTTGCGCCGCGGGGTGGAGATCATGTTTGAGGATCGCTGTGGTGTGCCCAAGTTCATCGGCACGGAGAACATCACCCAAGGCTTTGCGCGCAACGGCATCCCCCCCGAGATCGCCAACCTGCGTGCCTATTCGGGCTGTCACTGGTTTGCCCTGCCGGGTCGGGAGTACTGCCTGAACGACGGCCCCAAAGTGAACCTGGCGGCCGTGTTTGAGGTGGCCTTCAACGAGATGATGGAGGATCCCAACGCTGAGCGCAGCGTGGCGGCCTTGTGGGAGCGCTTCGTGGGGCACGTGCGCAAGGCTGTGGATCTCCTAGCCGATGGCTGGGATTTCCACATGAACCATATGCACGAGGTCTTCCCCGAACTTCCGCTGGACCTCCTCTGCTACGGACCGATCGAGAAGGGCCTAGACGCCTCACAGCCGGGCGGGGTGGAGTTCGTCAACTATTGCGTGGATGCTGCGGCCTTGGCTACGGTGGCCGATTCCTTTGCTGCCCTGGAGCAGCGTGTGGAGCAGGAACATGCTCTCACCTGGGAGCAGGTGAAGCACTATCTGGATACCGATTGGGCCGGCCCCGATGGTGAGGCGGCGCGGCTGATGATGAAGAATATCCGTCGCTACGGTTATGGTGGCTCGCGCGGCGACTATTGGGCCTTCAAGATCGCCGATACGTTTGTGGAGATCGTCAAGGCCAAGCCCACGCCTGAGGGGCATAACATGATCCCCGGCTTCTTCTCTTGGGCGGGGACGATCAGCATGGGTGAGGTCGTGGGGGCTACGCCCAACGGGCGGCACGCCCGCGCGCCCATCTCGCACGGTTGCAACCCCGATCCCGGCTTTCGCCAGGACGGCGCACCCACCGCGATGGCTGCGGCCATCGCGCGGGTCAACCCTGGCTGGGGCAACTCGGCTCCCATGCAATTGGAGTTAGACCCCGGCATCGTGCGCGATGAAGAGGGCGTAGAGAACGTGGTTAACCTCATTCGTGGGCATATGGATATGGGCGGGACGCAGATCAACTTGAACATCCTGGATAAGGAAAAGATCCTCGCCGCCCACGAGAATCCCTCGCTTTACCCTGACCTGATCGTGCGTGTGACGGGCTTTAGCGCCTATTGGGCCAGCCTCTCTAGGGATTTCCGCCAGCTCGTGGTGGATCGGATCATCGCCGAGGGGCGGTAGGGCGGTTAACGCCGGTGACAAAAGCGCCAGGGGGAATCGTCCCCTGGCGCTTTTGGTTTGAGCACGGAAGGTTCAGTTGTATGAGGCTAAAGTTTCCTTGATCGCTGCCTCTAGCTCGGCCTCAGGCACCAGGCGCTTTTCTTCGCTCCAACGGGGCTTTAGCTCCACGGTCTGGCTTTCCACTGTGCGGCGGCTCACCGTCAGCCTGACGGGGATGCCGATTAGGTCGGCGTCGTTGAACTTGACCCCCGCGCTTTCCTGGCGATCGTCGTAAAGCACCTCGTAGCCCGCGCCAAGGAGCCGCTCATAGAGGGCATCGGCGGCCTGAACCACGCGGACGTCGTTGCCGGCCAGGGAAACGATGTGTACCTGGAAGGGAGCCACGCTGGGCGGCCAGATGATCCCCTTGTCATCGTGATGTTGTTCAATGATGCAGGCGAGCAGCCTCCCTGCACCGATGCCGTAACAGCCCATGACCATCGGCCGGGCTACCCCGTCACGGTCCAGGTAGGTTGCGCCTACAGCGGCGCTGTATTTAGTGCCTAATTTGAAGACATGCCCTAATTCAATCCCTCGTGAAGCCGTCAGCGGCCGACCACAGCGCGGACAAGGGTCACCACTGCGCGCTAAGGCGATATCGGCGACGCGCTCGGCTTGAAAGTCGCGCGGGTAGTTCACGTTCTTCAGGTGATAACCCGGCTCGTTCGCCCCCGCGACAAGGTTATAGGCCCTCGTGACGGAATCATCGGCGATGACCCGCATCCCGCTCAAGCCCACCGGCGAGGCATAGCCGGCGACGATCCCCGCCGCCTTGAGCTCTTCCTCCGTGGAGATGTGCAACTCCACCCCGCCCAATACGTTAGAGAGCTTGGCCGGGTTCACATCCAAGTCGCCCCGGATGACGGCAAAGATCACCTGGCCCTCGGGAGTGCTGTAAAATACCGCCTTGAGGGTTTGGCGAGTCCCCACTCCTATCAGGCGGGCCACGGCCTCAATGGTCGTTGTGCCGGGCGTGGGCACGCGCTCAAGGGGCAGTGGCGGTCCTTGAGGCCCTTCGCCCTTGGCGAACTCGGCTTTCTCTGCGTTGGCTGCATATTTGCATTCGGGGCAAAGGACGAGCGTGTCCTCGCCGGCCTCGCTCAGCACCATGAACTCGTGCGAGGCGCTCCCCCCCATGATCCCCGTATCGGCCTCCACGGGCACGGTCTCCACCCCACAGCGGCGAAAGATGTTCAGGTAAGCCTGATAGATACGCGGATAATAGGCGTCCAGGCTTTCTTGGTCGGGATGAAAGCTATAACCATCCTTCATGATGAACTCCCGCACGCGCACCAGCCCGCCTCGCGGACGAGGCTCGTCGCGGAACTTGGTCTGGATTTGGTAGACCATTACCGGTAATTGGCGATACGAGTTCAGCTCCTGGCGGGCCAGGTCGGTGACCGCCTCCTCGTGGGTCATGGCTAGGACCATATCGTGACCGGTGCGATCCTTAAAGCGCAGGAGCGCCGGCCCAGGCGCAGGGGCATCGTAGCGGCCGGTGATCCGCCAGATCTCCGCCGGCTGGACCACGGGCATAGAGAGCTCTTGACCGTCAACGGCGTCCATCTCCTCGCGCATGATCTGCTCGATCTTGCGGATGACACGCCAGCCCAACGGCAGATAGCTGTAAATCCCTGCCGCCAGTTGGCGGATCAATCCCGCGCGGATGGATAGCTGATGGCTGATCAGCTCGGCGTCCGACGGGATCTCGCGGATGGTACGCCCGAACATCTTGGAGAAACGCATCCCTTGGCCTCCTTGGTAAGGGTCACATTTGACAGGCCAGTATACCGGTTTCGCCCTCAGGGTGCAACTTGCGTTCCCTCGTTGAGGCAACTATAATTTTGGATTGGGGCGTTTGGGGTTATTTGCACTTCCTGGGGGCGCCGATGCCCATCTACAAGGATTACGCTGAGGTCTATGACCGTTCGGGGCAACTGGCTTTTAGTCTCAAGATGCTCCCTTATCTTCGGCAACTCCTTGAGCAGCATCCTGTCCAGGGCAGGGTGATGCTGGAGCTGGCTTGTGGCACAGGTACGGTGGCCATTGCGATGGCCAAGGCAGGGTGGCGCGTTTACGGTGTGGATGGCTCGGCGGAGATGTTGGCCCAGGCGCGGGCTAAGGTGGGTGAGCATGAGGAGGCTCCTATCTGGAGCCAGCAGGATATGCGCCACTTTCTGCTTCCTGAGCGCGTCAACCTGGCGACGTGTCTTTACGATAGCCTTAACTACATGTTGACGAGCGAGGATTTGTCGGCGGTCTTTCGTCGCGTCTTCGGAGCGCTCTTGCCGGGAGGCCTTTTCCTCTTTGATATGAACACCGCCTGGGCATTGGCCGAGCTTTGGGGTGATGAGACCTTTGTCACCGATCGCGAGGATCTTACGGTGATCTTTCAGAATCGGTACGATCCCCAGAGGCAGCGCGAGACCGTCGTGGTGACCTGCTTCCAACGGGTCAATGAGCTCTATCGCAAGATCGTGGAATGCCATACCGAACAAGCTTATCCCAACGAGCAGGTTGCCACCCTGCTCACTGACGCCGGTTTCCGGGTAGAAGCGCAGTACGAGTGCTTTTCTTTCAGGCCCCCGACATCCACTACGCCGCGCATTATGTGGGTGGCCAGGCGTCCTGTGGACGTAATGGACGATGAAGTTTGACGCCTGTGGATGATCATGCTATAATTTTATAACGCAAAATTCATAAGAAAAGCGAAGATAAACGAAATGAGCCCGTCGCGTCAGCTCTATCGGCCAGAGCGGCTTGAGGCCATCATGAAACAACTACAAGAGGCGGGCTATGTATCGGTGGCCGAGCTGGCCGAATCATTAGGTGTTTCAGCAGTAACCATCCGCTCCGATTTAGAGTTGTTGGAGCGTGCGGGGCGCTTACTACGCACGCATGGGGGGGCGGTACCTCTCCATGTAGGCGAGAGCGTCCTATCTTTTTCGGTGCGCCAGAGCATGAACGTCCGGGCAAAAGAGCGCATCGGCGCAGCTGCTGCCGCGCTGGTGTCCGATGGGGAGGCCATCGCCTTGGATGCGAGCACGACGGCCTGGCACATGGCTCGTCACTTGCTCACTCGGCGTGATCTGACAGTATTGACGACCGGCCTTTACGTGGCTTTGGAGCTCTTGCGCTCTCCGGGCATCTCGGTGATTATTCCCGGCGGGCCTGTTTGGCGCGAGGCCGCCTCTGTCGTGGGTAATTGGGATGGCAGCATCTTGGCAGGAGGCAATCTCCAACGCGGCTTTTTCAGTGGGCGAGGTCTGACCCTGGAAGAGGGCTTGACGGATGCGAACCGCAATGAGGTGGAGTTGAAGCGTAAGCTCATCTCCGCCGTGCGCGAGGTGAACGTCATCCTGGATTCAAGCAAGCTGGGCAAAGTGGCCTTTGCCTCGTGTGCCTCTGTGGGGGAAATCAAACGCCTGATCACCGATCGCGATGCTCCCGCGGAGTGGGTGGAGCGGTTCCGTGAACGGGGCATTGAGGTGATCCTGGCCTGAGAGGTAAAGCATGGCGGGTTTTCGATAACCCATCCGGTCGTGAGCACGTGAAGATCATTTAGGAGGGTGCACTGTGAAGACATGGAAGAAGGCCTATCAGGTTCTTGCCGAGGATCTGACCAGCCGTGGTCTGGATGTAGAGGGCATCAAGGCCGCACTCAAGGCCCAGCGCATTGAAACGCCCAGTTGGGGCTATGCTGATTCCGGTACGCGCTTCAAGGTGTTCCGCCAACCCGGCGCGGCGCGCACGACCTTTGAGAAGCTCGCCGACGCTGCCCAGGTGCACAAATACACCGGCGTGGCCCCGTCGGTGGCCCTGCATATCCCCTGGGATAAGGTGGAGGACTATGGTGAGTTGCGTGCCTATGCCGAGTCCCTGGGGCTTACGTTGGGGGCGATTAATCCCAACCTCTTTCAGGATGACGCCTACAAGCTGGGCAGCTTCTGTAGCCCTGATCCAGCGGCACGACGCAAGGCGGTGGAGCATTGTCTAGAGTGTATTGAGATCGCCAAAACCCTTGGATCGAACATCCTCAGCATGTGGCTGGCGGATGGTACCAGCTCGCCGGGGCAAGATAACATCCGCCTGCGCAAGCATCGCCTCGTTGAGGGGCTGAGTGAGGTCTATGCGGCCATGCCCCCCTCCATGCGCATGCTCGTTGAGTACAAGTTCTTTGAGCCGGCCTTTTATCATACCGATCTGGGTGATTGGGGCATGGCTTACGTAGTCTGCCAGAAGCTCGGTGAGCGCGCTCAAGTTTTGGTGGATCTGGGGCATCACCCTCTGGGCACCAACATAGAGCAAATCGTGGCCTTCCTCATCGATGAGGGGCGGCTGGGGGGATTCCATTTTAACAATAAAAAGTACGCCGATGATGACCTCACAGTGGGTTCGATCAACCCCTATGAGCTGTTCCTGATCTTCAATGAGCTGATCGACGGCGCACTAGACCCGGCCGTGAAGATGGATGTGGCCTATATGATCGATGAGAGCATTAACATCAAGCCCAAGATCGAATCCATGATCCAGTCTGTGGTCAACGTCCAGGAGGCTTACGCTAAGGCGCTGCTCATAGACCGTAAGGCGTTGGCTGAGGCCCAGTTGAACGGTGATGTGGTGCGCGCTGAGGAGACCGTGCTCGCGGCCTTCCGGACCGATGTGCGCCCCTTGTTGGCTATGGTGCGCGAGGAGATGGGCCTGGATCCCGATCCTCTCGCCGCTTTCAGGGCTAGCGGCTACATGGAGAAGGTCCGAGCCGAGCGCGCGCCCGTGGCGGGCGGCGAATCCGGTTATCCCGGAGCGTAACCTATGTCTAATGCCGAAAGCGTTTTGCAGGCCTTGGTGGAGATGTCGCGCAGCTTGGGCCGGCCGGAGCGCGACTTGGTCATCTTGGGCGAGGGAAATACCTCGGCTTTGTGCGACGATGGGACGTTCTGGGTCAAAGCCAGCGGCACCGAGTTGCGCACCATTGATGCGCAGGGTTTTGTGCGCGTTCGTTTAGGCGAGGTGTGTGCCCTGGCTGAGCGGGAGGGCCTGACGGATGAGGAGATCAAGGCAGCACTGGAGGCGGCCAAAGTGGATCCTTTGGCCCCTCGGCGACCCTCGGTGGAGACGGTCTTGCACGCCCTAGCCCTGGCCGAGGCGGGGGCCAAGTTCGTCGGGCATACCCATCCGGTGGCGGTAAATGCCCTGGCTTGCTCTGTGGGTCTGACGGCGGCCATCTCAGGCCGTCTTTTCCCCGATGAGATCGTCGTGTGCGGGCCGGCGCCGGCCTATGTGCCCTATACGGATCCGGGCTTACCCCTGGCGCGGGCCGTTCGCCAGGCCTTTCGACGTTATGCGGAGCGCTGGGGCGAGCCGCCTAAGGTGGTTCTGATGCAAAACCATGGCCTTATCGCCCTGGGCTCCTCGCCGCAACAGGTGGATCAGATCACGGAGATGTATGTCAAGACTTGCCGCATCTTGGCGGGGACTTATGCCTTTGGCGGCCCTCATTTTATGACCCCGGAGCAGGTGCGGCGTATCCATACTCGTCCGGATGAGCTCTATCGGCGTAAGCAGCTCGGCATCGTATAGCCGTGTCGGCCACGATGGGCTTACTATGATGTGCCAGGGTGATGCGGTTCCAATTGCGTACAAAGGAGAGTGCTAGATGAGTTTAGATGAATTGTATGCGCACCCAAAGTTGGCTGCTTATCGGCAGGGCAAGACGCCGATACCTCCGAAATACTGGCTCTGGCCGCTTTATGGGGCTGGGCTAGAGAATTTAGGCGTGGATGACAAGCCGATTCAGGTAGATACGCCCTCGCCGGGGCCAGATCAGCTCCTCGTTCGCCACGATGCCGTGGGGCTGTGTTTCTCGGATACCAAGATCATCCATGCCGGCGAGACGCATCCCCGTTTGGTGGGCCGCAACATGAAGGCTAACCCGGTGGTCTTGGGCCATGAGGTGGCCTTGACCGTCGTCCGGGTGGGCGAGAAGCTGGTAGACAAGTTCAAGGTCGGAGATCGCTTTGTCGTCCAAGCGGACATCTATTACAAGGGTGTGGGGATGGCCTATGGTTATGCCTTGCAAGGGGGGTTATCGCAATACAACCTCATCGGCAAAGAGATCTTGGAGGGCGACGAGGGCTGTTATTTGCTCCCCGTCAAGCCAGAGACGGGCTATGCCCAGGCCGCGCTCACCGAGCCTTGGGCTTGTATTACGGCCGCCTATGACGTCGTCTATCGCGTGGGATGGAAGCCCGGGGGCACGGTGCTCATTGCGGCAGGGCCGGGTGCTTTGGCCGATTACGAGTTGGGTACTCCCTATGAGGGTGGACAGCCTCCGGCGCGAGTGATCACCCTGGGCGTTTCGGGGAAACTGCTGGCCGAACTGCGTCAGCGAGCTAAGGTTGATGGTTTCGCACTCACGGAGCTCCCGGCTCCCGGCGAGGCTTCTATTGCAGAGGCCAAGGCTGTGGCCGGGCCGGCGGGCTTTGACGACATCGTTTTCCTCGGTGCGGATTCGGCCCTTTATGAGCTTCTGGAGCCGTTGGCGGCCAAAGGAGCTGTGTTGAACCTGGTCGGGTCGCAGGCCTTTAAAGGCCCTGCACAGGTGGATGTGGGTCGCTTGCATTACGATCATCTCAGCCTGGTGGGCACAAACGAGCCGTTGATCGCCTCGGCCTATAAGCCCATTCGCACGCAGTTACGCCCTGGCGGCTATGCCGCTTTCCTCGGCGCCGCCGGCCCGATGGGCCAGATGCACGTCCAACGCGCCCTGCAGGCTCGCGAAGGGCCCAAGTTGCTCATCGCCACCGATCTGGTGCCCGAGCGGCTGAGGGTGCTTGAGACCAAGTTCGCCCGGCTCATTGAGGCTAAACGAGGCGTGATGGAGCTGAGTTGCCGCACGCCGGGGAACATGTCCCCTGCAGAGTTTAACGCCAGTTTGGTCGCGGCTACTGGTGGGGCGGGATTTGACGATATCGTCGTCCTGGTTCCTAGTCCGGGCCTCATCGCCTCGGCCACAGAGATGCTGGCCAGGGATGGACTGATGATCATCTTTGCCGGCCTGAATCGTGGCGTGCGCGCGCCGATCAACTTGAGGTTGGTGGTGGATAAAGGGGTGCGCTTCACCGGGACGAGTGGCTCGGCCATTCGCGACATGCGCAGCATGCTCAGCGCCGCCGAAAGCGGCTTGCTCGACCCTAATCTCTCGGTTGCCGCGATTGCCGGGCTCAGCGCCGCGAAGAAGGGTATTGAGGGGGTCATGAATCAGACTTTCGCCGGCAAGATCGTCGTCTATCCCCAGATCCTGGATTTCCCCCTCACGGCTTTGGCGGACCTCAAGGATGTTTTGCCGCAGGTGTATGCCAAGCTGGGGCCGCATCATTCCTGGACGGTCGAGGCTGAGGCCGAGTTTCTGAAGGAGCTTTTGCCATGAGCGAGAGCCGTCGTTTGCAGGATAAGGTGGCTATCGTCACCGGTGCTGCCCAGGGCCTGGGCGAGGCACTGGCCCATCGCTTGGGTAGAGAGGGCGCCCATGTGGTCATCGCCGACATCATGGATGATAAGGCTCAAGCCGTTGCTCAGGCTATTGCCCAGGCCTATGGTGTCAAAACCCTTTGGGTGCATTGCGATGTGACCGATCTGGCCCAGTGTGAGGCTATGGTTGCGCGCACCCTGCAAGCTTTTGGGCAGGTGGATATCCTTGTGGCCAATGCAGGCATCCTGATCGCGGGAGCCATCGATGAGATCGACCCGGCTAGGTGGCGTAAGGTCATTGAGGTCAACCTCATCGGCTATTTTAACTCTGCGCGAGCAGTGGTGCCGCATATGAAGGCCCGCCGACGGGGAGTCATCATCCAGATCAACAGCAAATCGGGGAAAAGAGGGTCCAGCAAGAACTCGGCCTATGCTGCCAGCAAGTTCGGGGGCATCGGCCTCACCCAAAGCTTGGCTCTTGAGCTGGCCGAACATCAGATACGCGTCAACGCTATCTGTCCGGGCAATCTGCTAGATTCTCCTCTGTGGCAGGATAGCCTTTATGAGCAGTACGCTAAGCGTTGGGGCATTACGCCGGAGGAGGTAAGAGCCAGATATCTTGCCCAAGTGCCCTTGGGACGAGGTTGTACCTACGAGGACGTGGCCAATGTGTTGGTCTTTTTGGCCTCGGACGAATCCTCCTATATGACCGGCCAGGCGATTAACGTCACCGGCGGGCAGGAAATGCATTAGAGGCGTGTAAGGTGAAGAAAGCGGTCATCTTTGGTGCTGGGAACGTAGGCCGGGGCTTCCTGGGGCAGCTCTTTTGTGAGTCGGGGTATCAAGTCGTCTTCGTGGATATTGACGAGCCGCTCATCAGGGCCCTACGCTCCCAAGGGGCCTATACCCTACGCCTTGTAGATAACGAGCATTGCGAGGAGGTGCGCGTCGGCCCCGTCACCGGGCTGCTCAGTAGCGATAAGGAAGCTGTGGCCGAGGCTCTGGCCGAGGCCACGTTAGGCGCGACCGCTGTAGGTGCTCGCGCCTTGCCACACATCGCGCCAACGGTGGCGGCGGGTATTTCCCTGCGAGCCCGGCGAGGGGTAAGCGCGTCGCTTAACCTCATCATCTGTGAGAACCTTAAGGGGGCTGCGGCCATCTTCCGGGGCATGGTCACCGAGCACCTGGATGAGGCTGGACGGGAGTATTTGACGACCCACGTGGGCTTTGTGGATACGGTTATCGGGCGCATGGTGCCAGAGCTCCCTGCCGAACTACGCGCCAAGGACCCCTCTCTGATCATCGCAGAGCCTTACAAGGAGCTGCCTGTAGATCGGGCCGGCTTTGTGGGCGAGATCCCCAAGATCGTGGGGCTGGAGCCTTGTGACAACTTTCCCGTCTATACGGCGCGCAAGCTTTACCTGCATAACGCGGGACACGCCATCTTGGGGTATCTGGGCTATCGGCGCGGGTATGTCCTGGGCTACGAGGCTTTGGAGGATACTGAGATCCGGCCGATTTTCGACGGCGCTCTGGAGGAGTCTCTTAAAGGGATTGTCGCTCACTATGGCGTTTCGGAGTCCTGGCTCAGAGCGCATGTCGCCGATCTGACTCGGCGCTGTGCCAACCGCGCTTTGGCCGATCCCATCTTGCGTTTGGCTAGAGACCCCTTACGCAAATTAGCTCCCTCTGATCGCCTCGTGGGGGCGGCGCGCTTGGCTGAGTCAGCGGGGATCATGCCCTTGAACTTGGCTTGGGGGATCGCCGCCGGGCTGGCCTTTGACTCTCCCCAAGACCCAATAGCCGTGGAGTTACAAAAGCGTATCGCGGCTGAGGGGATCGAAGGAGTGCTCGCCTCCGTATGCGAGATCAAAGCAGATGAGCCGTTGGGCATGGCCGTTTTGGAGCGTTATCGGAGGCTGGGTCAGGAAGAGCGCTGGCGATGATCTACACGGTGACCCTGAATCCGACCATTGATCGTACCATGCATTTCCCGCGCCTGGTTCTGGGCGCATTGAATCGGGCAGTTCGCTCGCGCATGGATTTCAGCGGCAAGGGCGTAAACGTCTCTATGGCCTTGCGCCAGTTCGGCCTTGAGAGCGTGATCATGGGGATCATGGCCGGGGCCTCTGGGCGCGTCTTTGAGGAGAGCCTGAGGGCTTTGGGTTATACTTGCGACTGCATATATGTACAGGGCGAGACACGTTCCAACATCACCGTGATTGATGACGCGACGGGGGTGACGACCAAACTCAACGAACCCGGCCCAAGGGTTACCGAAGACGATTTGGCCGTCCTTGAGCGGCGTTTGGTGAGCCGTGTGCAAGAAGGTGACCTGTGCGTCTTCTCCGGAAGCCTGCCGCCTGGCGCGCCGCCGGATACCTATGCGCGGCTGATTAGGGCCGTGCGTCGCCGAGGAGCCAAGGCCGCGCTGGATACGAGCGGCGAGGCGCTCAGGCTCGGCTGTGCCGCTGGCCCGGAGTTCCTTAAGCCTAATGAGGATGAGGCTGTGGAGCTTCTCGCCAGGCCTTTTCAGAGTAATGAGGATTTGATAGCTGGGCTCAAGGCCCTCCTCGCCCTGGGTCCGCAACACATCTTACTCTCTTTAGGGAATCGGGGAGCAGCACTGGCAGAAGGGGGCTCTATCCAGGCGAGTTTCGATCCGCCGCAATCAAAGCAAGGAGCGAAACTTGTCTGCTGGCTGGCCGAACCGCCGGAGGTCACGGCCGTGAACCCCGTGGGCGCAGGGGACGCTCTGCTGGCCGCCGGATTATGGGCTTGGCTCCAGGGGCTGAGCGCCCCGGAGATCGTTCGTTGGGCGGTGGCTGCGGGCACGGCGGCGGCGATGAGCGATGGCTCGGCCATGCCGACTTGGACTCGCATCCGGGAGGTCTACGAGGGGGTTCGGGTGGTTTGTCTCTGTGATGAATTGGTCTGTGAGTAACAAAAACGCATGTGCGAGGTGAACGCGAACGAAAACGTTCGCGAAGAGAAGATCATCACTATCTAGAAGGTAAAAATGACCGAGCAAACGAAAGTTGAGAAGATCAAAGAGCTGAGCAGGGAAGAACTGCTGGACATGCTGCGGCGCATGTGGGAGATTCGTCTGTTTGAGGACACCGTGTCCGATCTCCTCAATCAGAACATCATCAAGGGCGCATCGCACCTCTATGCGGGGCAAGAGGCCGTGGCCGTGGGGGCCATTGCCGCGCTGCGCGATGACGACCTGATCACCAGTACCCATCGCGGTCATGGGCATTGCCATGCGCGGGGTGATAGCCTGGCCAAAGGGCCTGAGGCTAAACAGGAGCATCTCAACAAGATGATGGCCGAGCTATGTGGTCGGGCCACCGGCTACTGCAAAGGGCGCGGCGGCTCCATGCACATCGCCGATGTGGAGAAGGGTAACCTTGGTGCGACGGGCATCGTCGGAGGCAACATCCCCGTGGCCACGGGCGCGGCGCTCTCCATGCAGTTGCAAGGGCTGGATCGGGTGGTGCTCTGTTTCTTTGGCGACGGCGCCTCTAATACGGGTAATTTTCACGAATCATTGAACTTGGCTTCCGCTTGGAAACTTCCGGTGGTCTATGTCGTAGAGAACAACCTCTATGGGATGTCGGTGCCTTTTCATAAGGTTAGCGCTCTGCGCGATATCGCCGACCGGGCCAAGGCTTATGATATCCCCGGCGTAGTTGTGGACGGTATGGATGTCATAGCGGTCTATGAGGCCGTCTCCGAGGCTGTGGCCCGTGCGCGCCGTGGCGATGGTCCTAGCTTGATAGAATGTAAGACCTATCGTTGGTATGGACATTCCAAGTCGGACCCTCGGAAATATCGTACTAAAGAGGAAGAAGCCGCTTGGAAGGCGCGCGACCCGCTCATCGTTTTCTCCAAGTATCTTTTGGAAAATGGCCTGGCTACACAGGAGGAGTTGGACGCCATTGAGAAGCGCGCTGAGGAGGCGATCAAAAAGGCTACCGAGTTCGCCCTGGCCTCGCCAATGCCCGATCCTGCCGAGGTCGAGAAGGATGTCTATGTGCTTGTGAATCCCACGCCCGCCGAGCTTGAAGCCGAGCGGCTCTTGCGCGAGCGCGTGCGCACCGACCCAAACATGCCCAAGAAATACTATTGGGAGGCCATCCGCGATGCTTTGCGCGAGGAGATGCTGCGCGATCCAAAGGTTTTCGTCATGGGCGAGGACGTGGGCCTTTACGGCGGAGCTTATGGTGCCACGCGAGGTCTCTTTGAGGAGTTTGGCCCTAAAAGGGTCATTGATACCCCGATTTCGGAGGCGCTCATCGGCGGCGCAGCGGTAGGGGCAGCCATGACGGGGATGCGCCCCGTGGCCGAGATCATGTATGTGGATTTCACGCCCCTGGCCATGGATCAGATCGCCAACCAGGGGGCCAAGAACCGCTATATGTTCGGTGGCAAGACGACGGTGCCCATGGTCATTCGCACCGAGGGTGGCGCGGGACGTAGCATCGCCGCGCACCATTCGCAGAGCCTAGAGGCGCTATGGATGCATTTCCCGGGCATTTATTTGGTCATGCCCGCTACGCCTTACGACGCCAAGGGGCTGTTAAAGACTTGCATTCGTGGCAGCAACCCGGTGATGTTTATTGAGCACAAGATGCTCTATGGCACATCCGGTCCCGTCCCGCCAGAGGATTACACCATCCCCTTGGGCGTCGCCGACATCAAGCGGGAAGGCACGGATGTGACCATCGTCAGCTACTCGCGCATGCTGTTGCGCTCGCTGGAAGCTGCCGAAAAGCTGGCCGAAGAGGGAATTAGCGTGGAGGTGATTGATCTGCGCTCCCTCAAGCCTTTGGATCTAGAGACGATAGTCCGCTCTGTCCGCAAGACGGGCCGTCTGGTTGGGGTGACCGAGGCTTACAAGACCGGCTCGGTGATCAGTGAGATCTTTACGTTGGTGAATGAGAGCGCCTTTGACTACCTAGATGCGCCCATGGTGCGCGTGGCGGCGCTGGATGTACCCGTGCCCATGGCTGAAACCCTAGAGGATGCCGCCATCCCGAACGTGCAGGCGATTATCAACGGCGTAAGGCGAGCGCTCCGTGGAGCCTAAGCGCTTAGAGCTAAGGGTGCTTTCGGTTTTTACGGCTTTGTCCTTGGGGTAAATTTCGCGGGTAATCTGAATAAGCGGTGAGGAGAGAGTATGGCAACAAAGGTTATCATGCCTAAGCTAGGACAGACGATGGAAGAGGGCACCATCGTTGAGTGGTTGAAGAAAGAGGGCGACGTCGTCAATCGGGGCGATGTGATCTTTCAGGTTGAATCGGACAAGGCGGTATTAGAGGTAGAGTCCAAAGATAAGGGAGTGCTTCGCAAGATCCTGGTAGATAAGGGCGTTAAGGTGCCCATCTTGACCCCTGTGGCGATCATCGGCGAGCCAGATGAGGATATCAGTGCGTTACTCGCCTCGTTAGAGGGGACCCCGAGCGCAGCCCCCGCTCCCCAAGCGGCAGCGCCGGGTGTAGCTCCTGCCCCCCAAGCCGCTGCGCAGGCTGCGCCGACTGCGCCGGCCGTTGAGGCTCCAGCTCCTATTGCCGGCCGCGAGCGCATCTTCGCCTCCCCTCGCGCTCGCAGACTGGCGGCGGAAAAGGGTGTGGATTTGGCCTATGTCGCTGGCAGTGGCCCTGGGGGGCGAATCATTGAAAAGGACGTGTTGGCTTTCTTGGAGCGCCGTCCAGCGGCGACACCACTGGCCCGCAAGGTGGCCGCAGAGTTGGGTGTGCCCTTAGAACAGGTGCCGGCTGCCGGACCACGAATCACGGCGGCCGAGGTCCGTGCAGCGGCAGCTCCTGCGCCTGCTCCTGCGCCCATGGCCCCGGCTGCGGGTGAGGTCGTCCCCATGTCGGGTGTACGCGCGATCATCGCGGAGCGCATGAGCACCTCCTCGCAGACTACCGCTGCGGTCACTTTGCAAAGCGTTGTGGACGCCACAGAGTTTGTGGCCGCCCGTGAGCAGCTCAAAGAGGCCTATGCCGAGGAGTTGGGCTTTAACATCGGCTTCAATGACCTCTTGGGAGTGATTGTAGCCCGCTGTTTGGTGGAGTTCCCCTATATGAACGTGCGCCTGGAGCAGGAGGGGATTCGCCATCTGACCGAGGTGAACATAGGCATGGCCGTGGATACCGAGCGTGGCCTTTTGGTGCCGGTGATCCGAGGAGCGCACAAGATGGGCGTCAAGGAGTTCGCCGTCAAGTTCCGCGAGCTGGTGGAGCGCGCCCGCCAGGGTAAGGCCCTCCCTGACGACTTGACCGGTGGCACCTTTACCATCACTAACCTGGGGATGTATGGCGTGGATCAGTTCACGCCGATCATTAACCTGCCTGAATGCGCTATATTGGGTGTAGGACGTATTCGTCCCGAGCCGGCAGTGGTGAACGGACAGATCGTGATCCGCCAGCGCATGTGGCTCAGCCTGACCTTTGACCACCGCTTGGTGGATGGCGCCCCGGCCGCGCGCTTCTTACAAGGGATTATGCGTTACATCGAGGCGCCGTATCTCTTACTAGCCTAGGGATCGAGCGATCAGTTATCGGCCTCCGGCGGGGACTTTCGTCGGTGTGGCGGATGATTGATTGCTGCAAGCTGAAAGCCGTTCTCTTTGAACAAAGGAGGCCTAGCTATGGTGCAGTTATTCGGTCGGTCGTGGACGCAGCGCGAGTTGATGAAGCATATCGGGAGCATCACCCAAGTGGGCGGTATCCGCTTGGGCCAGTACGATGACGGCATCGCCCGTGGGGTGCGCATAGCGGAGTTTGAGACGGGCACCGGCTTCACCTTCACTGTGCTATTGGATAGGGGTATGGATATCGGCGCAGCCAAGTACAGGGGTGCGGCGTTGGCCTGGGAATCTACTACTGGGGCCGCGCATCCGGCCTTCTTCGAGCCAGAGGGGCTTGGCTGGTTGAGGACCTTCCATGGTGGGCTGGTGGCTACTTGTGGTATGACCTATGCCGGTGCCCCCTGTGTGGACGAGGGTAAATCGTTGGGTCTGCATGGGCGGATCGATCACCTGCCGGCAAGCAACGTCTGGGCTGACGGGGCCTGGCGCGGCGATGAGTACGAGATGTGGGTGCGGGGCCGTATGCGCGAGACGGTGGTCTTTGGCGAGAACCTCACCTTGACGCGGCGCATCTCCGCTTACCTGGGCGAATCACGCCTTTTCATCCGCGACCTGGTGGTCAACGAGGGCTTCCAGACCACGCCCCACATGATGCTCTACCACTGTAACTTCGGATTCCCCTTGATTGCCGAAGGCACGGAGCTGATCACGCCCTCCAAGAAGGTCACCCCTCGCGATGAGGTGGCCGCTGCGGGGCTAGATGTCTATAACCGTTATGAGGCGCCTATTGATGGCTATCAGGAGCAGTGTTTCTACCACGATATGGTCGCCGACGCGGACGGCTTCGTGACCATGATCCTGGCCAACCGCGGTTTTAACAACGGCCAGGGATTGGGAGCCTACGTCAAGTATCGCCAGGCAGAGCTGCCGCGCATGATCCAGTGGAAAGAGGTCTGTGCAGGCACATATGTGACCGGCTTGGAGCCGGCCAATTGCCTGGTTGAAGGGCGGGACAAGGATCGCGCGCGAGGCATCTTGCAGTTCCTCCAGCCCGGTGAACAGCGCGAGTATTTGCTGGAGATCGGTGTGCTGGCTAACAAT
>DAOTVR010000432.1:0-5434 GCA_034436315.1 Anaerolineae bacterium | reverse complement strand
GGGCGGTGATCTCCTCCAGGGCGGCGTGGAAGAAATCCTGATAGCGCGCATCGACGAGGCGGATCCGGCCGGCGTGGGCCTGGGGGTCGGCGTTGAAGCGCCGGATGAAGGCAGCGAAATCCTCGGTACAGGTCCAATTATCCCAGCCGGTGCCGAGGAGCAGGATGCTAGAGATGGGGTAGCGCTCGCCATATGCGGCGTAGCGGGCGACGGTGGCGTGAATGTAGGCGACGCGCTGGGCATAGACGGCATCGGTGTTGCGGTCGCCGACGCTTCGCACCTGGAGGGCATCCCAGGTCTCGCCGGCAGCTTGGGCGAGGGCAAAGGCCTCGGCGTAGCCGCCCCATCTGGAAGTGTCCTCGTAGAGGTCCCAACGGACGAGGATGCGCGTGCCGTCGGGTGCCCGCCACCAGAAGAGGGGGAAGGGCTGGCGAAGGGCGTAATAGGACTCGGCGCGCAAGGGATAGATGCCGCGGGCAAGGAAGGTGACGCCACAGGCGCTGAGGACGTTGGCGAACCCACCGGGGAGGGCGACGTTCTCCATGGCTAGGGCGAGATCGGCGGAGACGCCGGTAGCCTGCTCGATGAGTCGGGCCGCATAGAAGGCGCGCAGGGCGAGTTCTAGGGGCTGTAGGCCGAGGAGCATGACGGCCGCGTTGGCGGCATAGCCGATGCGACGTTGACGGATAGCGTGGAGCAGCCGTTCGGCGGCCGCCGCCCCGCGCTGGCGACGGTAAACGGCGAGCCAGCGCGTGCCATCAAGGTTCCAGGAGGTTGCGCCGGCCTCGGCGCGCTCCAGGTAATAGTCGAGCAAGAGGGCCATGCGGGCTTCAATAGCAGGCGTCGAGCCACACCAGTTATAGTCCAGGTGCTTGTCTTGGGCCAGGTAGATGATCCAGGTGCGGTCGGTCATGTGTCCCCCCCGATCCATGGCTTCTAAGCATAAACCATTAAGGGGAAACACACAAGCTCCCGCAGCTTACGCTGCGGGAGCTTCCAAGGAGGGTAGGGAAAGAGGAGTTGCCTTTAGGCCGCAGAACCTACCGTGGCCTTCACACCCGAGCGGGTGGGCGTGCTACCCTCAAAACGCAGGCCACCGAAACCGAAACCCCTGCCCCCCATACGCCCGCCCCACGGGCCAAAGCCAAAGCGGCCACGCATCCGGGGGATATAATTGTTCTCCAACCCTTTGAGCAGCCAATCGGCCTGCTCACGGGTCATCTTGCCCTGCTCCACGGCCTCGTTGATGGCCTCGCGCATCGCCTGTAAGCGGGCGGCTTCCACCGCCGCCTGGACATCCTCTAGCCTGACGTTGGCGCGTTCGGCCAGGGCAGCTAACGTCCGCCCACCCCAAAGCTGGGTGGAGAGTTGCTCGGCGGTCATCTTGAGCACCTTGGCTGCGGCCTCAAGCTCCGCCTGCCCCAAGCCTCCCTTGCCTGCGCCGCGGCCACGACCCGGAACATACCCCTGATCCAGGCCCTGTAGCAGCCAATCCGCCTGCTCACGGGTCAGCTTCCCATCCTCAACGGCCTGTTCAATGCGCTCGCGCATGGCCGCCTTGTTGGCCGCGTCCACGGCGTCGCGCAGGGCTTGCAGGTCCACGTTGGCCTTATCGGCCAGATCGGCCAAGGTCTGGCCTCCCCAGAGCTGGGTTGAGAGCTCCTCGGTGGTCATGTTGAGCATTTTCGCGGCAGCCTCCAAGCCGGCCTGCCCCAAACCACCCCAGCCTCGGCCCATGAACTTGCCCCCGCGCCCCCAGAAGCCCTTGGGAGCCGGCGTCGGGCTCGGCGATTGCGCCGAAACGGTCAACGCCCCTACGATCAAGGCGATGACCAAAGCGATAGCGGTAAACACAACGACTTTCTTTTTCATACACTCCCTCCAATCTAAAGATCGACCCTAGGGTACCGGCATCCAGGCGCCTTCACCTATAAGTATAGCGGAAGGTTGTTTGAAAGTTGTTAAGAAACGGTTGGAGATGTGTCAAGTTTTTCGCCCCGCCCGCCTCGTTGACGTCGGAGCGCAGAGAGGTTATACTTTCTTCAGAGCTTTAGCCCGCCGAGTTGCCCAGTCATGTCCAAGGGATCCACCGTTACCCCCATCCGAGCGCAATATCTGCAAGTGAAGAAGCGCTACCCGGACGCGATCGTCTTCTTCCGCCTGGGCGATTTCTACGAGACCTTCGATGAGGATGCCCAAATTGCCTCACGGGAGTTGGACGTCGTCTTGACCTCGCGCAACGTAGCCAAGGACCAGCGCGTGCCCATGGCCGGCGTGCCCTACCACGCCGCCGAGAGCTATATCGCCAAGCTCATCGCCAAAGGCTATAAGGTGGCCATCTGCGAGCAGGTCGCCCAGCAGCTGGTCAACGGCCTGATGCCCCGCGAGGTGGTGCGCGTGGTGACGCCGGGGACGGTGGTGGAACCGATCCTGTTGGCAGACAAGCGCAACAACTACCTGGTGGCCGTCGTCCTGGAGGGTGAGGGAGCCGGCGTGGCCTATGCGGATATCACCACCGGCGAGTTCGCCACGACCCAGTTTCAGGAAAAGGACATCCATTCCGCCGTCCTGCGGGAGCTGGATCGCCTCGCCCCGGCCGAGGTGATCCTGAGCGATGGCGGGGATCCCTTCGTGGGCCTGGGGGAGGCCAAGGCGGCAGAGGTCGCCAGGCGATATCCGCAGTTCGCGGCCCTCGGCGCGCCGCTCACGCTCTATGAGGACTGGCGCTTCGAGCTAGGGAACTGTCGTCAAGCGCTGTTAGATCATTTCAAGGTGAGCACCTTGGCCGGCTACGGCTGCGAGGAGCTGCCCCTGGCCATCCGTGCCGCCGGCGTGCTCCTGCAATACCTGCGCCAACATCAACCCTCCGCGCTGGCGCAATTGACCAAGTTGTCCACCTACTCGGTCAGCGCTTTCATGACCCTGGACGCGGCCACGCGGCGCAGCCTGGAGCTGACCGAGACCATCCGCGAGCGAAGCGTCAAAGGCTCTCTGCTCGGCGTCCTGGATGAGACGCTCACCCCTATGGGCGGGCGGCTGTTGCGGCGCTGGATCACCCAGCCCCTTTTGGATCTGGACGCACTCCAAGCCCGATTGGATGCCGTGGAGCTTTGCTTTCGCAGCGTGGCCGGCCGCGCAGCCTTGCGCGCCCTCTTGCGCCATTTCGGCGATCTGGAGCGACTCACCAACCGCGTCGTGCAGGGCATTGCCGGCCCACGAGACCTGAAGGGCCTGCAGGCTGCCCTGGAGCGCGTGCCGGAGGCCGCCGGCCTGGTGGCCAAGATGGTCCGCGAAGCCGGGCGCGAGGACGCTCAGCAGGTTTTCCCCTTGGATGCGGCGGATATAGAGGCCTGTGAACAAGCCGTAGCGCTCATCGCGCGGGCCATCGTGGACGATCCCCCGGCCACGCTCGCCAATGGCGGAGTGATCCGGCCCGGCTACTCCGCCGAGCTGGACGAGATCGCCACCTCGGTCGCGGAAGCCAAGCGTTGGGTCGCGGCTCTAGAGCGCGTGGAGCGCGAGCGCACGGGCATCAAGACCCTCAAGGTGGGCTATAATAAGGTCTTTGGCTATTATTTGGAGGTCACCAAAGCCAACAGTGCCTTGGTACCCCCGGAGTACATCCGCAAGCAAACGCTGGTCAACGCCGAGCGCTACATCACGCCGGAGCTCAAGGAGCGCGAGACCCTCATCCTCAACGCTGCCGAGTTAACCCAGGAGCTGGAGGCGCGCATCTTCAAGGAGCTTTTGAGCCAGTTGGCCGCTTCGTCCGAGCAGCTCCTGAGGGCAGCGCGGGCCATCGCCCATCTGGACGTCTACCTGGCTTTGGCCGAGGTCGCCGCGATGTACAACTATGTGCGCCCTGAACTTGGAAACGACTGGCAGATCACCATCGTCGCCGGGAGGCATCCCGTGGTGGAGAGGACGCTGGTGGGCGAGCCTTTTGTGCCCAACGACACGCAGCTCTCCCCCGAAGCCGCCATCCACGTGATCACCGGCCCCAACATGAGCGGCAAATCCACCTATCTGCGGCAGGTGGCCCTGATCACCCTGATGGCTCAGATCGGCTCCTTCGTCCCCGCGAAGGCGGCGCATATCGGCTTGGTGGATCGCATCTTTGCCCGCGTGGGCGCTCAAGATGAGATCGCCGCCGGCCAGAGCACCTTCATGGTGGAGATGGTGGAGCTGGCCAACATCCTCAACCACGCCACGGAGCGCAGCCTGCTGATCCTAGACGAGATCGGCCGGGGCACGAGCACCTATGATGGCATCTCCATCGCTTGGGCAGTCGTCGAACATTTGCATAACCACCCCCGCTTACGGCCCAAGACCCTCTTCGCCACCCACTACCACGAGCTGACCGAGCTGGAAAAGTTCCTCCCTTGCGTGCGCAATTACAACGTCGCCGTCGCGCATCAGGGCGATCACGTGGTCTTTACCCATCATATCGTCCCCGGCGGGGCCGACCGTAGCTACGGCATCCACGTGGCCCAGATGGCCGGGATGCCCAAGTCGGTCATCCGGCGGGCCGAAGATATCCTCAAGGATCTGGAGAGCGCCGCGCAACGGGTGCCGGTGGGGACGGGGACACGGGTGATCAAGGTCCGCCAGCTTCCCTTGTTAACGGCGAACCACCCGGTGGTGGAGGAGTTGAAGCAGCTTGACGTCATGTCCATGTCGCCCCTAGAGGCGATCAACAAGCTCTTTGAGTTGAAGCGAAAGGTTGAATGAGCCCTCGCCTGCGCCAGCTCCTCCCCAGCGCGTCTCTTCTGCTCCTAGCCCTGGCCTTTAGCGCCATCCTCCTGGCACGCGCCCCCGCCCACGAGGAGCGCGATGTCGTCCAGGAGCGCCTGGATAAGGCCAGCGCGCCCTTAAGGCCGGGATATACCATCGGACAGACCTTTTTCTCCCGACACGCCGGCCTCAAGGCGGTGGAGCTACTGCTCGTCGTCTACGACGAATCGCGCCAGTTGCCGCCCTCCGCGCATATCGTCCTCACCCTAGAGCGAATGGACCGGGCCGACATATCCCCCATTCGGGTTGAATTGGCCGCCCAGGGGCTCAAACATAACCAACGCTTGCGCTTCAACGTCGGGCCGCTTGCGGATTCCCGATATGCTACCTATCGCTTCACCCTGAGTTGCGGGGCGGATTATGGCCTGGGCTTCTGGCATACCACCTCGGAGGCCTATGCCTATGGCGAGATGTGGGAGGGGGTTACCAAAGGACCCGGCGACCTTTACTTTGTGACCCTTTACGACTATCGCCCGGTGGACGCGCTGGGTGACCTATGGCATGCCGTCCGGCGCTATGGGCGCTACCTCCCCGCGCTTTCAGCGCTCCTCCTCTTGCCCGGCCTTGTGCTGTGCCTCCATCTGCTTCCCGCCGGGCGCTGTGACGCGCCGAGCCATCTGGCCTTGGCCCTGGCGCTCAG
>DAOTVR010000431.1:0-3417 GCA_034436315.1 Anaerolineae bacterium | reverse complement strand
GTGCCAATTAAGTCGGCGTCCCTGCCGAAGGCGGGCCACCTTCTCCAAGTGCGCCGTGACCGGCACGCGGCCGACGGGATCGCACCCCCCGGAGATCAGACAGCTCTTTGCCCCATCAGGCTGCACCTCCCAGATGGGCTGCATATGTCGTAGATAATGCCCGTCGCAGTGAGCGCATTTGAGGGCACAAGCCCAGCCCGTGAGGCTCACCGGGAGGGTTTTGGTGGGGCGATCAAAACGAATGATAGGTGGATGATACAGGCTGCGGATCTGCCAGGCCTCACGCCATCGAGAGGTGGCGATAGCCAGTGCCCTTCGGAATTGAAGGGCTATGTCTTCTTCGCTCCATGCACCTGACATTTGCAACATCGCAAGGCTCGCTCTGGGCTAGATATTGCGCAGTATAGCCCTGAAGGGAGGAACCGTCAAAGCTGGGCTCTACTTCAGCGGGGGTTGCTTGACATTCGCCGAGGTGACATTACAATCGCTTATAAGAACCAGCTTGACGTATGGGCCTATGAGCGGATCGGAGGCAGCCATGGATTACACGAGGATTCGCGGCTTTAACTATCAGCCGAGCTATGGCTCCAGCGGGTTTGAGCTATGGCAGAAATTCGACGCAGCCACCATTGAGGTTGAACTCGGCCGCGGCAAAAGATACTTCCCCCATATGAACGCTATTCGCCTGTGGCTCTCTTGGGATTCCTTCGTGCGCAATCCGAAGAGGTTCGCCGACAATTTCGAGCAGGCACTGGCCATCGCCGCTCGGTACGACTTGGTGGTGATGCCCGTGCTCTTTAACCGCTGGCACGATTACACCTTGGATTATGGTGGCATTTACCTGGATCACTTTCTCCCGCCCATTAGGCGGGCAAGCCCCGAGGAGCTGTTCGGGCCTTACCTTCAAGCGATCGTCGGAGGGCACGCGGCCGACCCCAGAGTGTTCGCTTGGGACCTGTGCAACGAGCCTTTCTTCTATTTTTGCCCGACCGAGGAGATACCTCAGATCGTAGCGGCGGAGTACGCTTGGTTGGAAAGCCTGTATAAGATGTGCAAGGCGCTCGGCGCACAAGCCCCTCTTACCGTGGGCATCCATATGCTTCACGGTCTGGCGGGGATCCGGCAGATCGAGCCGCTCAGTGATATCCTAAGCATTCACCCCTATTGGACGGCAGATAGCCCGCCCCATGACAAAGGGGCTTATGAGCGCCTGTTGGACGATTACGTCGCCTTTGCGCTTAAAGTGGGCAAGCCTTTGTTGGCGACAGAGACCTGTTGGGGGGCGCTGGACGATGCCAAGCGCGTGGAGATCATCCGTTATACCTTGGGCGAACTCAAAAAGCGACACATCGGCTGGCTGGCCTATTTATTGCACCATAGCCTGATCGCCGACGCCCATCGACCTGAGTTTGGTCCGGTAGGTGCTCCAGGGAATTTGTCTTTCATCGAGGCCGATGGTTCCCTTCGCCCAGGGCACGAGGTGTTCAACGAGTTCTGACGGTCTTTCACAAGGGGATATGTGGCATGGAGGAGGTCAGGAAGATGTCAGAGCGTTTGGAAGTCCTCCAAGGAGATATCACCAAACTCAAGGTGGATGCCATCGTCAACGCGGCCAATAGCTCGCTACTCGGTGGGGGCGGGGTAGACGGGGCCATTCACCGCGCCGCGGGACCGGGGCTGTTGGAGGAGTGTCGCACGTTGGGCGGCTGTCGCACAGGTGAGGCCAAGATCACCAAGGGCTATAATCTGCCGGCGCGTTGGGTGATTCACACCGTCGGGCCAATCTGGCAGGGGGGTACTCAGAACGAGGATGAGCTTTTGGCCAGTTGCTATCGCAACAGCTTGGCCTTGGCCCGGGAGCATGGGATCAGGACCATCGCCTTTCCGGCGATCAGCACGGGAGCTTACGGGTTTCCCATGGAACGCGCTGCGCGCATCGCCGTGCGGGAGGTTAAACGCTTTCTCCAGCAGGATACGACCCTGGAGAAGGTCATTTTGGTCGCCTATGATAAGCGGGCCTATGATATCTTGACGGCTGCTTTGGAGACAGCTTCATGAGGGTCACCATCGCGCAGTTGGACCCTATCGTTGGCGACATCGGCGGCAATAGGGCTAAGCTGGAGCGTACCCTTGCAGCGTGCGCGAAGGATTCACCCGACCTGGTAGTCTTTCCGGAGCTTTTCCTGGTAGGGTACCCGCCGAAAGATCTCCTAGAGCGAGCCTGGTTCATCGCTCAAGTGCAAGACGCTTTGAGGGCGCTACAAACGGTTTCGGAGAGTTACCCGGGCGTGGGAGTCCTCCTAGGGACGCCGCTTCCGAACGGTCGAGCCGACGGCAAAGGGCTTTACAACTGCGCTGTGCTATTTTATCAGGGCAAAGTGCTGGCCACCCAAGCCAAGTCACTTCTCCCCACCTATGACGTCTTTGACGAGGCCCGCTATTTTGACCCGGCCCAGGAGGTGCGCGTCGTACCCTTCAAAGGGGAAAGACTGGGGATTCACATTTGTGAGGATGCCTGGGCCGATCCAGCACTGTGGCCTGGGCGACCTCTCTACGCTTACGATCCTGTCCAAGCTCTTGCCGACCAGGGGGCGACGTTATTCATCAATATCTCAGCCTCGCCCTTTAACGCCGGCAAAGAAAGCGTTCGCTTTAGTCTCCTTCGCGACCACGCGCGGAGACATAATACACCGTTCATCTACGTGAATCAAGTCGGCGGTAACGACGATTTGCTCTTTGATGGCCGGAGTATGTGCCTTGACTGCCAGGGCGAGCCGCTGGCGATCCTCCAGACCTTTTCAGAACAGGTCTTGACTGTTGAAAGCGATCGGCCGGGAATTCCGGGCAGCTACATCCCTCAAGAGGAGATCGCCTCAATCCACGACGCCTTGGTCATGGGTCTGCGGGATTACGCCTTCAAGACGGGCTTTTCCAGGGCGGTTATCGGCTTATCGGGAGGCATCGACTCGGCTGTCACCTGTTGCCTTGCGGTGAAGGCCTTGGGCCGGGAGAGCGTGCTGGGCGTTACTATGCCCTCTCCATATTCGTCAAGGGGCAGTGTGGAGGATTCCCAACAGCTTGCCAGGAACCTGGGGATCGAGTTCCGCGTGATCCCCATAGCCGCTATCTACCAGAGCTATCTGGACACACTTCAGGAACACTTCGCCGGGCGTCCGCCGAACGAGGCTGAGGAGAACATTCAGGCCCGCATCCGGGGCAATATCCTTATGGCCCTATCCAACAAGTTTGGCTACTTGGTGCTCTCCACAGGGAACAAGAGCGAGCTTGCTGTAGGTTACTGTACACTTTACGGCGACATGAGCGGTGGACTGGCGGTGATCTCAGACGTACCCAAGACGATGGTCTATGAACTGGCACGCTATATCAACCGCGAAAGAGAGGTCATCCCCTCTGCCT
>DAOTVR010000430.1:0-2641 GCA_034436315.1 Anaerolineae bacterium | reverse complement strand
GCCCAACAAAAAGATCTCCGGCTTGTACTCGCGCACCAGGTCGACCAAGATCCTGGCGTAAGGTTCGGTGCGATAGATGGAGAGCGTGGGATCATCGGCAAGAAAAACCCGATCCGCTCCATAGGCGATGGCCTCCTCGGCCACTTTGCCCACACCATAGCCCAATACACAAGCGGTGAGCGCAGTACCCAACTGGTCGGCTAGGATGCGCCCCTGGCCCATCATCTCCCAAGAGATACTCGCCGCCCGGCCATGAAACTGCTCCACCCAGACCCATACCCCCTGGTAGGCACTCAAGTCGGAGACTTTTTCCTCCTTCTCCGGCAGGCTGAGCGCTCCGACGGGACATTCGGGCACGCAGGCCCCACAGGCGGTGCAATTGTCATTCACCACGGCGAGGCCCTCTACCAAGCTTAGGGCGGCGAAGGGACAGACCTCCACACAGGCCCCACAGCCCGTGCAAGCGTCTTGACCAATGATCAATAGGGCCATATGTGCCTCCTAGATGACCTTCTCAGCCAGGATCTTGTCAGAGAGGATATCCACCGCCGCCTCAACCGTCTCGGCGCGGATCATCTCCACCTTGCCCTCGCGCTTGGGTGGCGAAAAGACCTTGATCACCTTCGTAGGTGAGCCATCTAGTCCCAGATAGCGCCTCTCTACGCCGGGGAGATCGGCCGGTCCCCAGATGGGTATGGTCATCTTGCGAGCAATGCGGATGCCGCGCAGTGTGGGATAACGCGGCTGGTTGATGTCCTTAACCACAGTGAGCAGGGCCGGCAAGCGCGTGCGCAGGATCTCTCGTCCTTCCTCAACCAGACGCTCCACCTCAATGCTTCGCGCGTTGAAGTCAATGGCCCGAATCTTGAACACATAGGTCAGTTGGGGGATATGGAGCTGGTTGGCGATCCCCGGTCCCACCTGGCCCGTATCGCCATCAATGGCCTGCTTGCCGCAAAGGATGAGGTCGTAAGTCCCGATTTTGGCGATCGCCTTGGCCAGGGTATAGGCTGTAGCCCAGGTATCGGCGCCGGCGAATTGGGGATCGCTGAGAAGGATGGCCTCATCACAGCCCATGGATACCGCCTCTCGTAGCTCCTTCTCCGCCTGGGGCGGCCCCATGGTGATCACCGTCACCGTGCCTCCATGTGCTTCCTTCAGGCGTAGGGCCTCTTCAATGGCGTAGGTGTCAAAAGGGTTGATGATGGATTCCACCTCAGAGCGCATCAGGGTATTTGTCTCGGGATTGATGCGCACCTCGGTCGTGCCGGGAACCGATTTGATGCAAACGATGGCGTGCAAGGGTACATCTCCTTCTAGTGGTCAGCCTTCAGCTATCAGCCGTTCCAGCTGATAGCTGCAAGCTAATAGCTGGCCGCTACTCTGCTTCCCACTCTTCGGGATCATATGCCGGCAGTTCACAGCGCAAAGGCCTATCCTCACGGTAGCCCAAAGCGTATTGCGCCTGTATGAGCTCGTGAATCTCACGCGTGCCCTCGTAGATCACCGCGCCTTTGGCGTTACGCAAGTAGCGCTCCACGTCGTACTCGTCGGAATAACCGTAAGCGCCGTGAATCTGCACCGCGTCGGCGGCGGACTCAAAGGCGGCGTCACAGGCATACCATTTGGCCAGCGAGGTTTCCCGGGTGTTGCGTAGGCCCTGGTTCTTCATCCATCCTGCACGGTAGCAGAGCAACCGCCCGGCCTCAAGGCGTTGCACCATCTTGGCGATCATCTCCTGCACCAGTTGATGCTGGCCGATGGGCACACCGAAGGTCATACGCTCTTTGGCGTAGCGCACGCTGGCATCAAGGCAGGCCTGGATGAGGCCCACCGCGCCACAGGCCACGGTGTAACGCCCGTTATCTAGGGCGCTCATGGCGATCTTGAAGCCCTCTCCCTCCTGGCCGAGAAGGTTCTTGGCCGGAACGCGCACATCCTGCAGAGAGATAGAGCCGGTATTGCCCGCACGGATGCCTAACTTGCCGTGGATCGTGGCCGTAGTCACGCCGGGAAACTCGCGTTCCACGATAAAGGCCGAGATGCCCCGATGGCGCTGGGATTTGTCGGTGTAGGCGATAACGAGAAAATTATCGGCCACATCGGCGAGGGAGATCCACATCTTCTCGCCATTGAGGATATAGCTATCCCCGTCGCGGCGGGCGGTGGTCTGGATGGCGGCGGCATCGCTGCCGGCGTTGGGCTCCGTGAGGGCGTAAGTGGCGATGCGCTCGCCCCTTGCCTGGGGCACCAAATATTCTCGCTTTTGCTCCTCCGTGCCCCATTGCAAGAGGGTCAAACTATTCAGGGCCACGTGCACCGAGAGGATCACCCGCGCCGAGGTATCCACACGCTCCAGCTCCTCACAGGCTAGGCCCAAAGAGATATAGTCCATCCCCGCCCCACCATACTTGACGGGAATGCAGATGCCTAGTAAGCCCTGTTCGGCCATCTTGGACAAAAGTGAGCGGTCAAAGGTCTGCGCGCGGTCATTTTCCTTGATGGTGGGAGCGATCTCTCGCAGGGCGAACTCCCGGACCATCTTGCGCACCATCTCGTGCTCCTCGCTGAGCGCGAAATCCATCTTAGGTTTCCTCCTTCTCTAATCCGTAGGGGCCGCCCGATGTGGCAGCCCACCCCA
>DAOTVR010000429.1:0-14519 GCA_034436315.1 Anaerolineae bacterium | reverse complement strand
ACGCAAGCTTTTCCTTTCGCTGAGATAGCCCCTGGCACCTATGAGATCGGCGAATTCGACTGCGCCTCGATCTTCCTCATCATAGGTGAGGAAAGGGCCATGCTTATTGATACCGGCATCGGCATCGGCGATCTGAAGGGTTTCGTCCGCAAGCTGACGGACAAACCATTAATGGTGTGTTACACCCATAATCACGCCGATCACGTGGGCGGTGCGGGTGCTTTCGACAACGCGCACATTCACCCCAAAGATATGGCCGCTTTTTCCACCGGCGGCGGTATAGGCCTGGATATTAAAGGGCGCATTGGGTACGTGAAGTTCATCGCCGAGAGGGAAAAAGGGCATTATCCCTATGACCTTAGCGTGGACATTACCGAATGGGGCCCCCAGCCCCCTCTATATCCCCTGGAGGATGGACAAGTCATCGAACTGGGCAACCGCAGGGTCATCGTGTATGAATGCCCCGGCCATACAGCTGGGTCGGTCTGTTTCCTGGATGAGAGCTCGCGTATCCTGTTCGTTGGCGATGCCTGTAATTGCAACCTGGGCTTGGGCGGTGGCGCGCCTGGCACTCCTAACTTCACCTCCATCGAGAGGGCACTTTTCTACTTGAGGCGCTTGTACGACATGCGCGACCGCTACGACTGCTACTACAACGGTCACTATGACTTTCGGCCTCTGGGCGAGCCCCTGGGAGAGGACGTCCTTCCTGACGCCATTACCGCCTGTGAGCAGATCGTTGCCGGTACCGCCAAGGTGGTCGTCAAGCCTTCGCGCTTTCCGGGTGCTCCCTTGCGAAGCATCGTGACGATTGGCCGCACCGAGGTCGCGTTTAACCCCGATGGCGTCTACGAGCCCCGTACACCAACGGCTTATCGTTAGGGCGCGACGACGACCTTCATCGTATCCGGTTCCATGGATTTGAGCAGGGCCTCTTCGGTCTGCGCCAAGGGATAGGCGTGGGTCACGAACTTGTCGTAGGGGAACAGATGTGCCGTCCTCTGCATCATCTGCATGCTTGGCGTATAACCGGTGAAGGGGTGGTTGGTCATGCCGATGAGCCGCACGTTCTTGGCGCAGAGGTGGCGGTGAGGGCTAATAGCGATGTCCCCGGTCTCGACAAAGTTGCCGGCCTCGACATAGGTGCCCCCTTTGCGCAGCATCTCCAGCCCCTCGACGACCACCTGTGGCTTGCCGACGCACTCCACCACCACATCCGCGCCGCGGCCGTGCGTGACCGAACGCACGAACTCGATGCGCTCCTGCTCACTCGTCTGGGTGACGTTCAGGGTGTAATCCGCCCCGAACTCTTTCGCCAGGGCCAGGCGGAAGTCGGATAGGTCGGTGGCGATGATGTCGCCCGCGCCCATCATGCGCGCCTTGATGATGTGGCAGATGCCCATCGGCCCGGCTCCCTGGATCACCACCGTAGCCCCCATGGCAAAGCCCTCGCCGGAGAGCGTAAAGAACTCTTTTAGCTTGTCGAGGTTGTAGCTGACCGCCATCAGCTCGACCATCACCGCAACCCTTGTCGGCAGCGCCTCGGGGACGTGGTAGACAAAGGCCTTGGGGAGGACATAGAGATACTCGGCCCAGCCTCCGAGAAGGTGGGGCGGCTCGGCGCAGGTGAAGGCGTTGCCGTACCCCTTGAGGTGCTCACACCAGGGATAGGCGAAGGTGTGGCGGCAGGCATAGCAGGTGCCGCAGACAACGTCGGGGCAGAGGGCCAGGCGGTCGCCAACGCGGACCGGCTGGCCGTCAAAATCCAGCCTTGGGCCAAGGCGGTCATTGAGCTCGACGACCGTGCCGATGATCTCGTGACCGGGGATGATGGGGTAGGGAGTGTCGGACTCGGCGGGCGTCCCCGCGTACTGTTTGGTCTCCCCGCGCCAGGTGTGCTTGTCGGTCCCGCAGATGCCGCACATCTCTACGCGCAGCAGGATGGCGCCGTCCTCCAGCTTTGGGATGGGGAACTCCCGGATCTCCATCCGTCCCGGGCAGACCATGACGGCAGCACGAGCCGTAAGAACCATGATTGTCCCTCCACGACAGCGACATGCGCGGGCCGCAACACTCCCCGGCCCGCGTCCAGAGCATAGCACAGGCTGGGGATGTTGTAAACCGCGTGTTGGACTATCCAGGGTAACCGTGTTATGTCATCTTGAGTGCAGCGAAGCATCTCGGTTTTGCATAAACCCGCTTGCCGGAAAGCGAGCTTGCCGTTATAATGGCCCTGCTAAGGACCCAGCGTGGTTATCCAGGCTGTGTACCACATGTGGTCTTGAGATGTTTGTTTCCTCGCCTCTGGAGGTGCCTTCTAGGAAGGGCGTATGGCTTCAGAGTTTTGGAAAGGATATCCATCATGCCCATCTATCAACATGCTAGCTATGCGGGAGAGACTGTCGTCTTGGAGAACGGGTGCCTGCGACTAGAGGTGCACAAGCGCCTCACCGGTTGGGGCTGGGGAGAGATCTTTGCCCCCACCGGCCAGTGTATGGCCATCTTGGAGCACCTGGGCGAGCTCATGGTCCGCGATCAAGAGATCCCCATGCGCCTGGAGGCCGAGGGGTTCACCCGCGAGGAGGGCGGCTTTGGCCAGCGGCTGCGCTTTGTCGTCAAGTCCTTGATCGTCCAGGAGAAGCTACGCGGTACGTCCTTTGAGCCGTGGATCAACTATCCCCTGCACCTGCACTGTATGGAAGGAGAGGTGACCTTCACGCTGGCCCCCGATCGGCCGCTCTTGTATCTTTCTTATCGCCTGCGTTCCAAGGCCAATCTATACGCACGGTATGTGCGCGGCCCCTGGCTCAAGGTGGGTGAGGGCACCTTCGGCGCGGCCAAGGATGATGCCATCTTCCCCGGTGTGGAGTGGCTTGTGGGCGGAGAATGGTCCAGCGGCACGGATTGGTTCAAGGACCCCTGGGCATTGCGCGTGGTGCCCCATCCCAACAAGGTGGCCGCCCCCGTCATGGCCGTGAGCTACGGGGGCCTGGGCATCGGCCTAGCTTGGGAGCCTAACCAATCGGCCACGGGTTGGTTCAACTATCGCCGTCATCGGCCTCAACCTGTCTTTGCCTCGCCCAACTTTGTGGATCGGCGCAATAACCATCTCCTGGGGCTGATGGTCCCCGATGTGGAGACGGAGGCACAGGAGAATCAGGTGTACATGGAGCCTCCTTTGGAGCTACACCCTGAGCAGCGTGTAGAGTTTGACGCCGAGCTTTGGCTGACCCACGGGGATAGCCTGGATGTGTTGGTGGATTGGGTGCGCCGGCACGGCCTGCCCGAGGTGCCCCAGCCGCGTTGGCCGCTGGAAGAAGCTCTACATCGCATCGCCAGGGCCTATAACGGTCATCTCTGGCACGAGGGGCGGGGTTTTGGCGTGGAGCAGACGCCCAATGCCGTGCGCCCCTATGTGCCACGTTTCGCGCCCAAGTACATCCAGAGATACCCCGATTCTGCGCTCAGCAAAGAGTTGGCTGCTAAGGTGGAGTGGTGTCGCGCACAAGCGGGCGCGGGCACCACCGGCCGCCGGGGACAGAGGCCGGCCACGCGCGAGGAACAGCTCAGGATGGGCCGGGAACTTTTGTCCTGCCAGCGCGAAGATGGCTCTTTCCCCTTCGACCCCAAGGGACGGCATTACGTGAAGGACGACTTTGTGGTCGCCACCACTTACCTTGAGCCGATGGGCCTGGCGATGGATACCGCTCTGGATATTACCGTTCTGCCCGCCATGCAGCTTCTGGAGCTGGCCGAGGCCACGGGCGAGAGCGCCTTCCGCGAGGGTGCGCGCAAGGCCTTGGATTATTGTTTGCCCATGCGCCGCCCAGAGGGCGGCGATTATTGGGAGACGCCCTTGCACAGCCCCAACCTCCTGGCTGCCGGGCACGCAGCGGTGGCCTACGAGTTGGGCTATCGGGCCTTTGGCGATGGGCGTTACCGCGAGAAGGCCATCCATTGGATCCGCTCGCTCTTGCCTTTCACCCACCTGTGGCAGCCCAAGAACTTGCCCATGATCTATAACACCAAGCCCTGTCTCTGTTCCAGCGACTGGTATTTCGCCAATTGGGTGCGCGACCACGTACAGTGGGAGGTGCTGGAGACCTTCGCCCTTTCCTTGGAGCACGGCATTGACTGGGGAGAGATAGATCCGGAGATAGATTGGCATCGCTATCACAAGGGGGTCACCGTAGCTGCCCTACGCTGGATGATCGACCATACCGACGACACCTGGCGACCGCACAATATCCCCGCCACCCTGGAGCTATACCGCCAGGGACTGCTTGATGACTGCTTCGCCGATACGCACAACTCCACCACGGGCAACTATGGTGGGATGGGTATCCCACCGGACGCGATCGCCGTGAACCTGTTAGGCATCCTGGAGCGCGAGGCGCGGTGAATTAACAGAATGATCAATGCTATCCTAAGGCCTGATAGGTTGGGTGGCCGATCTATCAGGCCTTTGACACTATCGCATCTAGGGATTAACATGGAACTATTGCCGTCCGCAAGCCTCGCTACAGTATGAGTTAGGGTGATGAACGAAAGAGAATCCTCAGCGCAGACCACCGAAAACCAAGGCCCCGCCCCGCGCCGTCAAGGGACACTGGCCGTCATCTTAGGTCTCATCGGGCTGCTCATCACCGTGCGCGTGGCCATGATGCTTTTCATCACTCCACCTGCTCCGACCGCTGAGCCACCGACGCCCAGCCCAGAGACGCTGGCCATGGCGACGGAAGCCCTCGGCCCGGCCGTAATCGCGCCAACCCACACATCGGCGCCTTCGCCGACGCTGACGTTGACTCCTTCTCCCTCACCGACCCCTGAGCTTCTCCGGGTGGCGGTAGAGGAGGAGGTCCTGGATAACTATAAAACTTATTTCGCCAGCCTGCCCACTCGCTACGAGCGGCTGGAGTTGGTGCCCTATCGTGGCCCCCAGCCGTTGGAAGAGGCCCTGGCCGCGCAACAGGCCGGTTGGGCGATCTACTGGTCCTCTCGGGTTGCCTGGGGGGCTGTGCCTCTGCGCGAGGAGCCTTACGCGCTGGTCGTGCATCCCTCTTCAACGCGCGAGGGCTTCACCTTGGATCAGTTGGTGGCTCTAGCCAAGGGACAAGATCGGACTCTCACCCTGGTGGTGGGCGATGACGGCCGGGCGGTAAGCGATCTTTTGGATCTGGGCGAGTTACCTTCTCACGCGATACGACTCAGTGACTGGCCAGCCGTCAAAGAGTATGTGGCTACTCACGAGGATGCTTGGGCGCTGATCCCCTGGGATGTGGTGGACTTTCGGGTGCGGACCCTACCAGTTGAGGGGCAGCGTTTAGACCCTCGTAAGCTGAAGGGTTATCCTCTGTTACGGCGGCTGTGGCTGGGCGGAGAAGTAGCTCCACCCAAACCCCTATTAGAGGACTTGACTCGGGCCCTGCGTTACGAGCCGCCGGCTACGGTGGAGCTGGTGGCTGTGGGCGACATCATGCTCGCCCGCTCCCTGACCGAGTTGATCCAGCAGCACTCCCCGCGTTATCCCTTTGAGTGCCAAGGTATACAGCCCTTGCTTGCTGGAGCGGATATCGCCCTTGGCAATCTGGAATGCACCATCTCCGATCAGGGCACGCGCCAATCCAAGACCTACACCTTCCGCGCCGAGCCGAAGGTGGTTGAGGGGCTGGTTTTCGCCGGCTTTGACGTGCTCTCCTTGGCCAATAACCACACGGGAGACTATGGCGATACGGCCCTTCTGGATACGTTAAGCCTGCTTCGGGAGGCCGGGATCGTCGCCGTCGGCGCCGGGGAGAATATCACCGAGGCCCACAAGGCCAGGGTCGTTGAATCTCATGGACTGCGTTTGGCCTTTTTGGCTTACAATCAGGTCCAGCCGCTCTCCTTTGCGGCCACGGCAACCAGCCCCGGCTGCGCCTTTATGGAGAAGGAGCGCATGGTCGCCGATGTGCGCGCTGCCCGCCAGCAAGCGGATATCGTGATCGTCTCGTGCCATTGGGGCGCCGAGTATTCCCCTTATCCCACTGCCTCGCAACAGGAGTTGGCCCAGGCTTTGGCCGAGGCTGGGGCAGCCCTGGTTGTTGGCCACCATCCCCATGTGGTGGGGGGCTTGCGCTACGATCGGAGCACCTTCACCGTCTATAGCCTGGGCAACTTTGTCTTTGATTTTGACAAGGACTTCTCCCGCGAGACCTCCTCAGGGGTGATGTTGCGCTGTTTGCTGGATCATGCGGGGGTCAAGGCAGTGGAATTCGTGCCTTATGCCATCGTCGGCTATCGCCCTTGCTTGATCTCCCGGGAAGAGGGGAGCCGCATTCTACAAAATATCGTCCAGATCACTCGGAAACAAGAGGCCTTCCCCAAAGAGGGGTTGCAACCGTAGCCGAAGCCCTTAGCTCCCACCCTTTTTCTTGCTTCAGACGAGACGACAGGGAATAAGGGTTTGTATCCTATATGATGGAAAGGTTTCTATGTCCAAGAAGCTGATCATCCTGGCCTTTGTCTCACTGCTGTTGGTTCATTGCGCTGGGCCTAATGCGACGTCCACGCCGACAGCGCCACCCCCTTCGCCGACAAGCAGCGCCACGCCTTTGCCGCCCACGGCGACGCCCACGCCTTTACCACCGACGGCGACGCCTACGCCTTCGCCTACGGCCACGCCTAGGCCGTTAGCTCTCTGGGTAGACCCGGCCACGCCCACCGTCTTACACGATATGGTGGTGGCCGCCCTGCCCGGCTGGGTGAACGTCGACACGCCAGAGCAAGCCGACCTGCGGGTGGGACCTGGTCTATCAGAAGCGCTGGCGCAATGGGTTTATGCTCTGGTTGTACCCTTCCCCACCTTATTGGACGGGGTCAAGTGGGCCGACGTGCGGCGCTTCTGGACGGGAGAGGCCGGAGCGTTGGCTGAGATCGTGGGGGATGGCCAGACCATGCCGACCCTGTTCGTCACTTCTGAAACGTTAGCTGTACTCAGCCGTGTCTGGGGTGCGCCGAGCAACATGGCCCCGATCAGCGTGACCAACACCGCCGAGATCGTGGAACGGGCCTGGGCCGCGCGCCCTCGTGCCTGGGGGATCGTGCCCTTTGACGAGCTCGTGCCCAAGTGGAAGGTGCTCACCGTGGATGGAGCCAATGTGCTGGATAAAGCGCTGGACATAAAATCCTATCCCCTTACAGTAGTTATCGGTGCTGAGGGTGAAGGGGCGGATAAGTTGGTGGCAGCGCTAGCCCCTAAGGGCAAATTGGCCACCAACCGCGATACGGAGCAGATGACCACTTTGATCATGACCGGGGTGACCGCGTTAGTGCGCGGGACAGCGGCCAAGATGGAGCAGAAGGGGATCCTCTACCCTGCCGAGAAAGTCGGGGCGCTGCTGAAGGCAGCCGACATCACCCATATCTCTAACGAGGTTCCCTTTGCCAAGGACTGCCCTCCACCTGATCCTAAGCAGGAATCGCTGGTCTTTTGCTCCAGCCCCGCTTACATAGAGCTCCTGCGTGCCGTGGGCACCGATATCGTGGAGCTGACGGGCAATCATTTCCAAGATTACGGCTCGCAGGCCACGCTGGATACTCTGGAGATGTATCGTCAGGAGGGCTGGCCTTAGTATGGTGGAGGGGCCGACCTAGAGGATGCACGCAAGCCTGTGGTGATCACCGATCACGGCAACCAGATCTCCTTCATCGGCTGCAACCCGGTGGGGCCGGAATATGCTTGGGCTACCGAGGATCGTCCGGGGGCGGCTCCCTGTGACTTTGACTACATGCACGGCGAGATCTCCCGGCTCAAGCTGAAATGGGTGTTACCGATCGTCACCTGGCAATACTGGGAGTTCTATTTCTACGAGCCGACGGCCCAACAGCAGCTCGACTTTCGAGGGATGGTGGATGCAGGCGCGGCGATCGTCAGTGGTAGCCAGGCTCACCATCCCCAGGCCATCGAGTTCTATAAGGATGGCTTCATCCACTACGGACTGGGGAACCTGTTCTTTGACCAGATGAGGGCCCTAGGCACCCGGCAGGAGATGATTGATCGGCACACCATTTACAAGGGGCGACACATCTCCACGGAGCTTTTCACCTATATGCTTGAGGACTACTGCCAGCCTCGTCCGATGACCCCTGAAGAACGGGCCGAGCTCCTCAAAGCTGTCTTTAAGGCCAGTGGCTGGTAGCAAACATGGGAACGGGTCAATGGCCCTATGAGAAAAGGGCCATCAAGCCCGTCCCCTAGCGTCTTTATTTGCCCACCATGTGCTGTAGATAAGCCTCAATCAGGCCGTCTATCTCTCCATCCAAGACGGCGGTGGCGTTGCCCGTTTCCCAACCGGTGCGCAAGTCTTTGACCATACGGTAGGGATGGAGGACATAGGAACGAATCTGATTGCCCCAGCCGGCGCTCACATGTTCTCCCTTGAGCTTGGCACGTTCTTCCTCTTGGCGTCGCCGTTCTAGGTCATAAAGGCGCGACTTGAGCACCGCCATGGCCCGCTCGCGGTTCTGCACCAACGAGCGCTCGTTCTGGCACGTGACGACGATGCCCGTGGGGATATGTGTCAGGCGCACGGCAGTGGAGGTCTTTTGTACGTTTTGGCCGCCGTGGCCGGCGGCGCGATAGACATCTACCCTAAGATCATCGGGATTGATCTCAACCTCAATGTCCTTGGCGATATCCGGGATGACCTCTACCAGGGCAAAAGAGGTATGGCGGCGATGGGCATTGTCAAAGGGAGAAATGCGCACTAACCGATGTACGCCGTGTTCGGAGCGTAGGTATCCGTAGGCGTAGCGGCCCTTGATTTCCACGGTAACGCTCTTGAGCCCCGCCTCTTCGCCTTCCATTTGATCTATGATCTCGGCGACAAAGCCACGGCGCTCCGCCCAACGAAGGTACATCCGCAAGAGCATCTGCGCCCAATCTTGGGATTCTGTCCCTCCTGCGCCGGCATAGATGGATAGGATCGCGTCGCGCTCGTCGTGCTCGCCGGACATGAGCAACCGCAAACGCAGGTTGGTAAGCTGAGCTTGTAAGGCGGCGACCTCGGCGCTGAGCTCTACCAGAAGCGCCTCTTCTCCCTCATCCTGAGCTAGCTCTAGGAGCTCGGCCAGCTCATCCGCTTTGCGCATCAAGCTGCGCCACTCGTTTACCTCAGATTCCAGAGTGGCTATTTTTTGCATCACGCTCTGGGCTTCCTGAGGATCTTCCCAGAACCCTGGCTCGGTGGAGCGCTTCTGCAGCTCGCTGATCTGGGTCTCCTTTGCTGGCAGGTCAAAGACGCTCCACCAGGGTGGTAATCTCCTGACGCATTTCCGCTACCTTGGATTTCAGGTCTTCCATGTAGGTGTTCCCTCCAAAAGGTCCTCTCTATTTTCGCTCCTCAAAGAGCTCATCCACGAATGATTCGGGCTGGAACTCGGCGAAATCCTCCAGTGACTCTCCCATAGCGACGAACAGAACCGGCAACTTGAGCTCCCCGGCGATGGCAAAGACCATGCCCCCTTTAGCCGTGCTATCCAACTTGGCGAGGATAACGCCCGTCACTCCTACCATCTCCATAAAGCTTCGCGCCTGGGCGAGGGCATTTTGTCCTGTGGTCGCATCCAGGACGAGCAGAGTCTCGTGCGGCGCAAGATGGACCTGCTTCTGGGCCACGGAGCTGATCTTGCGCAACTCTTGCATCAAGTTATACTTGGTGTGCAGTCTTCCGGCGGTATCGATGATCAGCACATTCGCCCCCCGGGATTGACTGGCACGGATGGCATCGTAAACCACTGCGCCGGGGTCCGCGTGAGGCTGATGAGCGATAACTTCCACGCCCACACGTTCGCCCCAGACTTTAAGCTGGTCGATGGCTGCAGCGCGAAAGGTATCCGCCGCGGCCAAGATGACCTTATCACCGCGCGTTTTATGGAAATGGGCTAGCTTGGCGATGCTCGTGGTCTTGCCGGAGCCGTTGACTCCTACGACCAACACGACGTGAAGTAGCCGCTCTCCTGCCAGATAAGGTCGCTCAACGCCCTTTAGGATGGCCACCATTTGGGCCTTCAGCAGCTTATAAACTTGATCGGGGCTCTTGGCCTCACCACGGCGGACCTGCTCTTGGAGGCGTTCAATGAGCTCGGTGGTGGTCTTGACGCCCACGTCCGCCTGGATCAGCAGCGTCTCCAACTCGTCCCAAGTTTCTTGAGTGATCTGCGCGTCACGAAAGAGGCCGGCGATGCGTCCAAAGAACGAGAGTCGGGTCTTGGTTAAACCGGCCTGAAACCCCTTAGAACGCCCGAACAACATGGCCTCCGTAGCTTGGAATATAAATCCATTATACCAGGCCGCTCGGCGAGAACCAAAAGAGGGCAGGCGGGGCTAGATGGGCAGTAACCGGCCTGTTTGCTATCTTCAACGGAAGGCCGCGGGGGTCTAGGCTCGGCTGCACTAAGAAGAAAGACGGCGAGAATTTCGGGAAATCTTTGCCCCCTGCAAGCTCCGAGCTTGCAGGGGGCTCGTTTTGTCCTATGCCTGGCCGAACTTGAGCTCTGCCGTCTTGTGTTTCTTGATATAGTCCCAGTCCAACTCCACGCCCAGGCCGGGACCTTCCGGGGCGTATACGCAACCGCTTTCGTCGATGGCGTCCAAGCCGTCGCGGTAGTTGAGATAGAAGGGGAAGAAGGTGCCTTGTGGCACTTTGGGGTTTACCAGACCCATCTCGTAATAGTTGGTGTTGCGGATGGAGGTCATGCAATGGCGCACCGCCGGGCCGGGGCCGTGGAACTCGATATCAATACCTAGGCCCTCGGCGGCATGAGCCAGCTTCATCACACCGGTGATGCCATCGTAGCCGACATCGCCGCGGACAAAGTCGGTCGCGTCGGCGAGAACAAAGTCCACGTGAGGTTCCAACGTGCGCACGTGCTCCGTCTGCAGCAAAGGTGTCTTGATGAGCTGGCGCAGCTTGCGATGGCCGAACTGCGAGATCCCGCCGTCCTTGTAGGGATCCTCCAGCCAGAAAAAGTTCGCCTCATCGCAGGCTCGTCCAACTTTTAGGGCGTCGGCGAAGGTGTTCAGCTCGCAGGCGGGGTCGAGCATCAGGTCCATCTTGCCCCCTACACGCTGGGCTACGGCGTGGATGTTGGCTATCTCCAGGCTGACCAAGGAATTACCCCAGCCATGGATCTTGAAAGCAGGGTAGCCCATCTCCAAACAACGCTCGGCGAAATCGGCATAGGCTTCGGGGCTGTCCAGGCCTCGGTTGTGGTCACCGTGTGTTGTGGAGGCATAGCACTTGAGCGGCCTGATGTGCCCGCCCAGCAGCTCATAGATGGGCGCATTGTAATATTTGCCGGCGATATCCCACAGAGCAATATCTACCTGGGCCATACCGATACGCGCCATCTGGCGCAGGGCCCGCTTAACATCTTGGTAGATGCGTTCGCGCTCCAGGGCGCATTTGCCCATCAGGTAATCCGCAAATCCTCCCAGCGTGGCCAGACTGCTCATCCCGGTGACGCATTCGCCGGTGATCCCTTTATCGGTGTGCACTTGCAAGATCGCTGCGCGAACTTCAACCGTTGAACCTTTCTGATACACGAGATTAAACCCGTTGTAATCTCTGCCCAGCTCGTGCAGGGTGTAGCTGAACTCGGTAACGGTGATCCCCGTGATGATCGGTTTACTGCCCATGGTATACTCCTTTCAGTAATAGTTATCGGTCATCAGGTTCCAGTTGGCCGATTGCCAGACTAAACGCCGATGACGTCAGTGGCGATCACGGAAAGCATAATGGGAAGGAGAGCCGACGTCAAGCGAAGATGGGCTGAGGCCATATCTCAAATGGGAGAGCCGGCATGTGCCTCCACGGCTCCCAAAGTGAGCGTGGTGGGGACGGCGCCAGCGCGCTCGCAAGAGAGCCGTAAGGCATGTACCAGGTGCCAGCGCTCTTCGTCGCCGCTCGGCTCAAAGGCAGATAGGGGGAAGGATAAATCCCTTTCCCCTTGCCAATCGGCGATGAAAGTTACATAACCCAGTAGCTCCTCATCGCAACCAAGTATTTCCAGCCGTACCAGCGCGCCCGTCGCCTTTGTACAGCCAACCCGCAGCTTGAGCGTACGATAAGCGCGCCAGTCGGCCGGGCCGACGTCCAGCGAAAGCGGTCTTTGCTCGACATGCCAACGCGTCAGCCTAGTAGCCGGGTCGCGCTGGCCACCGCGCCAGGGCGGGTATTCGCTACGCCAAGATGGGAGCTCTTGCGTCAAGGGGATAACCTCCTTTAGAGCGTAAATCCGGTTAGTTATTATGCCCGTAAAGCTCGGAATAGGCGAATCCGGCAACCCCTGTGGTATAATGTTTTCTATTCACACGATCTAAGAGAACGGTGAGCTGTGCGCCTTGTGGATTCTATCACTTGCAAATCTCTCTCGACCGAGGCTTGGGATGCGCTCGTTGCCCGAGATCAGCGTGGCCACCTTTTACAGACTTGGGCCTGGGGTGAGCTGAAGCGCGCCTTCGGCTGGATCCCGCTGCGCCTGGCCATAGAACAGGATGGGACACTGGCCGTCGGCGCTCAGGTGCTTTACCGGCGGATGGGGCCTTTTTCTATCGGCTACATTCCCAAGGGGCCGGTATTAGCCGAGGAGGACCCTCAACTCTTGGAGGGGCTTTTACAGGCCATTCACGCTCGCTCGCGGCGCATGGGGGCCATCTCGCTGAAGGTAGAGCCGGAGTGGCGCGAAGAGGAACGTGAGCGCCACGCCTGGCTGATCGCTCATGGCTTCAGGCCCAGCCGGGAATGCATCCAGCCCCGCTCCACGATCCTGGTTGATTTATCCACGACAGAAGAGCAGATCCTGGCGCGCATGAAACCCAAGTGGCGCTATAATATCCGCCTCTCGGAGCGTAAGGGGGTTGAGGTGCACGAGGGGGGCGCGAATGATCTCCTCGTCTTTTATGAGCTTATGCGCGTCACCGGACGGCGCGATGGCTTTGCCATTCATAGCCTAGATTATTATCGTCGTGCATGGGAGCTTTTCCGGCCACAGGGCCGCGTGCAGCTTTTCCTGGCTTACTATCAGGGCGAACCGCTGGCCGGGCTGATGGCCTATGCCTTTAACCGCCAATCTTGGTATCTCTATGGTGCCTCAGCCGATGCGCATCGTGAGCTGATGCCCAATCACCAGCTTCAATGGTGCGCCATGAAGTGGGCCAAGAGCCTGGGGTGCAGGCAGTACGATCTATGGGGGATCCCTGACCAGCAGACCCGCGAGGGAGCACATGCCACGAGCGGGCTGGAGGGGGTAGGCCGCTTCAAGGCCGGCTTCGGCGGAGAGGTCGTGAATTACCTGGGCGCATATGACTATGTCTACCTAGAGCCACTCTATTGGCTGTTAAACAAGGCTTGGGAATACCGTCGCGCGCGACGCCCTCAGCCGACGCCCAGTTCGGCGTAAAGGGCCTCCATGGCGTCGGTGACGATCTCCCAACTATAGCTCGCGGCCACCTGCACGGCCCGATGCCCCAAGCGGCGGCGCAGACACTCGTCGGTGAGGATGAGTTCCAGCTTCTCGGCCAGGGCTTTGGGGTCGCGCTCGGGCACCAGGAAGCCCGTCTCGCCATCGCGCACGGTGAACGTGAGCCCCCCTACCCGCGAGGCGATCACCGGAGTGCCGCAGGCCATCGCCTCTAGGGCGACCATACCGAAGGATTCATAGAGCGACGGCATGACACAAGCCACCGCCGCCGAGTAGTAATAAGGCAGCACCTCCTGCGAGCGCGAGCCGATGAACATCACCAGATCCTCTAACCCCAGCTCGCGGCGAATCTCTTGCAGGCATTTGGCGTCGTTGGTCAGGGCTTCAAAGCCCGCTTCCAAATCCCCGCCGATGATAGCCAGGGTTAGATCTTGTGCCCGGCATGGCTTCAGGCGTCGGGTTAGCTCGCACATCGCCTCCAGGAGCACATTCAATCCCTTCACCGGATCCAGCCGCCCCACGAAGAGCAACAGGCGGCGCCCGTTGGGTAGGCCGAGTTTCTTGCGCGCCTCGTCGGGGTCAATGGGACGGAATAGCTCCAGGTTGACGCCGCAGGGGATGACCACGATCTTGGCCTCGTTCACCTTGTAGAGCTCCAGCATCTGCTGCCGATCTAGAGGCGTAGCGGCGACGATGCGGTCGGCAAAGTCCATGATCTCTTGTTCCACCTCAGCGCGATTGGCCGCCTCGCGTTGTGCGGCGTTTTGGACCACGCTATCTTTCATCCGTCCCAAGGTGTGGAACATGTGTACGACGGGGCAGTGCCAGTCGCGCTGGAGCTCCCGGGCCGCCCATCCCGAAAGCCAGTAGTGGCTATGTAACAGGTCATAGGCTATGCCCTCTTCGGCGGCGAACTGACGGACGCCTTGGACGAACTCGGGCAGATACTGGAAAAGCTCCCGGCGATCCACCGGCCCAGTGGGGCCAGCAGGGATATGGATGGTGCGGCAGTTGGGGCCAGGCTCGGCCTGCACGCGAGGAGCGTCGGCCTCCCG
>DAOTVR010000428.1:0-6405 GCA_034436315.1 Anaerolineae bacterium | reverse complement strand
GCCAAGCCAGACCAGGTGATCGAGGAGGTACAGCGCCACAAGGCCAACGGCTTCACTGCCTTCAAGATGCGCATCGGCAGCGCCTGGGGCTTGGCGGGGATGACGGTGAGCAAGTTCGCCGACCATTTGGCTAAGGTGCGCGCCGCAATGGGCGAGGAGATGGACCTCATGCTGGATGCCAACTGCCGCTTTCGCACCGTGGAGGAGGCCCTAGAAGTGGCTCACATCCTTGAGGACCTGCGCGCACGATGGTTTGAGGAGCCGGTTTCACCTTATGTAGAGGGGGGCATCGCACACTACCAGCAGATTCGCGCTGGAACCAAAGTGCCCATCTCCGGCGGGGAGGGGCTCAACTCCCTTGAACAGCATCAGCTCTTTTTCAAGAGCCATGCCTATGACATCGTCCAGCCCGACGCCAGCTTCATCGGCCTGACCAGAGCCTATCGCGTGGCCTTGATGTACCACCAGGCGGGTCTGCCCTGCATCCCCCATAGTTGGACGAACGCCATCGCCCACACGGCCAACGCACACCTGGTGGCGGCTATCCCCAACCGGGTGATGCTGGAAACGCAGCAAATCGACAATCCCATGCTGACCGACCTTGTGGATCATCCCATCCCGGTGGATAAGGGCTTCATAGACGTTCCCGAGCGCCCCGGCCTGGGCATTGAACTGAACGAAGAAGCGGTGAAGAGCCATCCCTTCACCGAGAACGGCATCTTCGTCCCCTGGCCCAGATAGGGCCGGCTTCATCCCTGTTGCAGCGATCCCGCCCAAGGCAGATCGTCCACGATGCGCCCGGCGTTCAGGGTGACAATCCGCGTGCATAGCTCGCGCACAAAGCCGAGGTCGTGCGAGGCGACGAGCATCGTCTGGGGCAAGCGCTTGAGTAAAGCCAACAAGTGCTGACGGGCTTCGGGATCCAAGCCCGAGGAAGGCTCATCCAAAGCGAGGATATCCGGGCGCATAGAGAGCACCGTGGCGATGGCCACCCGCTTTTTCTCCCCCAGGCTCAGATGATGGGGAGAGCGTCGCTCGTACCCGCGCATCTGCACCTGCTCAAGCGCCCAGGAGACGCGAGCCAACACCTCCTCTTCCGGCAAACCCATGTGTAGCGGCCCAAAGGCCACGTCATCCAGCACGGTGGGGCTAAAGAGCTGATCGTCGGGATCCTGAAAGACCAGGCCCACCTTCCCCCGAATAAGACGGACGTTGCGCTCGTTAAGCTCCATCCCGGCGATGCGCACCTTGCCTTGCCCGCGTAGGATACCGTTCAGGTGTAATAGCAGGGTTGATTTCCCGGCGCCGTTCGGCCCCACGAGGGCCACCTTCTCCCCCGCGGAGACGCGGAGATTCACTCCGACGAGCGCTTGCTGCCCGCCGGGATAAGTGAAGGAGACGTTCTCCAACTCAACGACATGACCATTATGCATAGCGCCTACCCATACCGTCCCCCAATGATCACGAGGCTCGCCAGGGCGCTTAGGATCAAGCCCGCGAAGGCTATGTCGCGTTTGGAGAGCCGGCCGCTCCCGAGGGTACGCACTTCGCCACTAAAGCCCCGCGCCAGCATGGCTTGGTAGATGCGCTCGCTGCGCTCGTAGGTGCGCAGGAAAAGGGTGCCGATCATCCTTCCTGTGACCTCCACGCGCCAGGGCAACGAGTCGCGCGCCTTAACGCCCACGAGTTCGGCACTCCGGGCTTCGCGTGCGCGCATCAAGCGCTGGGCCTCATCGACCAATACGGCGAGATAGCGATACATCAGCAGGATGGTGGCCGTAAGCACACGAGGAACGCCCAGGTCTTGCATAGCCCTGACGATCTCCCAAAAGGGGGCGACGCAGGCCAGGGCGGCCGAAACCAATACGGATAACCAGGCTTTCACCATCACCCCCACGAAGCGCAGCAGGCCCACATCGGTGAAAGTCACATGCCACGAGAACAGGGGTACCCTGACCACAGGAGCGCCCTCTCGTTCATAGAGCATCCCCAAAGCGGCGAGGAGAGCAAAGGGCAAAGCGAGCATAGAGCGCGCCAAGACCTTTGACAGCGGTACTTTGGCCACGAGGACGACGGTGATGACGGTGAACAGATACAAAAGGTAAAGCGGCCAAGCCCTGGGCGAGGTCAGGTTGATGAAAAGGATCAAAGCCAGGGCCATGACCAACTTGAGACGGGCGTCAAGGCCGTGTATGGGGCCTTGACGCCCACTATAGAGGTCCAAGGCAGAGAGATTCACGTTTGCCTTTCACCCGTAGGGCGGCGCTTGGCTATAGCCTTCGCCAGGCCGTACGTCAGGACAAAGACCACGATAACGCCCACAACCCCGGCGATGATCGTGGCTACAGCCTCGTTACGAATCCCCGGGAAAAGGTAATCGGGGATCAGCGTGTACCAGGGCTCCTGAGCGCGGGAGATGAAACCATGGTCCTCGGCGACGCGCTCCAATCCGTCAGGATCGGGCGAGGCCAAGGGCGATAAGAAAGCCACTACAAGGGCCAGACATAGCCCCACGATCCACCAGCGTGAGCTCATCCCTCACCTCCTGCGTTTTGGGTGCGCAAAGCGAGCAAGTCCTTGCGCGTGGCGGCGATGAATGCCAGTACCGCTGTGGTGATCAGTCCCTCGCCGACGCCGATGAGCATATGTACCAGCCCCATCGCCGGCACGGCAACGGCAAGCGGCGAGGTCCCCGAGATGGCCAGCTCTAAAGCGCAGGCCAGCGAGGCCAGGACCACCGAAGCCCAAGCAGAGATGAACCCGGCAAGCCAACGGCCTTTATCTCCGGGCAGGGCCCGCCGGAGCAGCTCGTAGATGGCGTAAGCGCTCCAAACCCCGATCACGGCCATGTTCAGGATGTTGGCTCCTAAGGCAATGAGCCCACCATCCTGAAAGACGAGCGCCTGCACCACCAACACGGCAGTGAGGATCAAAGTACCTGCCCAAGGCCCTAACAAGATCGCCGCCAGCGCCCCGCCCAGCAGGTGGCCCGAAGTGCCCCCGGCCACTTTGAAGTTGATCATCTGCGCGGCGAAGATGAACGCGGCCATGACGCCCATCAGGGGGACCTGGCGTTCATGGAGCTCCTTGTTTGTGCGCCGCACGCTATAGGCGATGGCCCCCGCCGATCCGGCGTAGGTAACCACCGCCGTGCCAACGCTGATGAATCCGTCAGGGATATGCATGGATACTCCTTTCTACCGTGGTTTCGTTGCCTCTTGCAACGCCGGTCGCCCGGCGGCAGGCTCACATTGGGCGGCACAAGCGGAGCACAAACCCTCCAAGATCAGGTGCTCCAAGTCGGCCTTGAAATGGTAACGTTCTAGGAGCAGCTCGCGTAAGCCACTGAGATCATCGGGCGCGATGTCAATAACCGCCTTGCAATGGCGGCAAACCAGATGATGATGTGGCGAACGCACCGTGAGCTCATAGAGGGCCTGAGGGCCGTTGACCTGGCACTGGCTGACGATGCCCATCTCCCGCAAGAGCTCCAATGTGCGATAAACTGTGGAGAGGTCCACATAGGGATTCTGCCGCCGTACCCGTTCATAAACCTCTTCGGCCGAGAGATGCCCCTCCGCCTCGTGAAGGGCCAGGATGACCATCTCCCGCTGAGGGGTCAGGCGATAGCCTTGCTCCCTCAACATCCGCAGCAGCCCGTAATGTCCGCTCATCTTGCACATCCTTGTACCTGCAACTTTTTGCAGATACATTATATCGCAAAAAGAGGCCCTGTCAAACGAATCGGAACAATCCCTAAGGGGGCATAAGAGGGAGATACCGCCACGGGTGCGGAATGGCGATGCTCGGACGGAGGTTCTCGCCTTAACAGATATGGCCGCCCATCGCCCGGCCAGAATCCAACTCTAAGCGTATCGGCCCTGACCCGCGCCCTCGCCGGGCCGGCCTAGAGCGCGCGACCATCGCGCTTCAAGCAAACCTCTCCGTCTCCTCTCGGGCGATCTTGGCCCACTCCCAAAGTCGCTGCGGCTGGTAACGCACGGTGCTGATATCCTTCATGATCACTTCCACGATGCATCCCCGCGCCTTCTCCAGCACGTTGCGCAGCTCTGCCCGCGCCTTCTCCGGATGCCAGACGTCCTCGGCAAAGACCGCCGGGTTCGGCTTGAAGGAGAAGACGTAGCGATCCCCCACGTTCTTCACCGCCCGATCGGGGTCAATCCAAGGGCTCATGGAGATCTTGCGCAGGTTGGGCACGACTTTGAGCATCTCTACCTTGAGGTCCAACGGCTCGCAGCAGCCATAGTAGTTCAGCCCAAAGCGCCTTAGCCAGCGCAGCTCGTATTGCAACGCGAATTCCATGTGCATCTTGGGCGAGACGCCGGAAAAGATCTGCGCCGTGGCACAACCCCAAAGGTCCTTCGCGCGGATGTGGGCGGGATCAAAATCGGGCTGCGGCAGCTCGTCCGTATAACCCAAGCCCCCTGAGCCGACGCGTACATTGGTGTTATTCAACGCAAGCAAGTTTTGCTCCTCATACTGATCCAAACGGGCGAGGTAGGCGTTGACCAAGCGATCTATAGCCCGATGCACCAACTCGGGACGGTTGACCATATCCATCATCGCCTCCTGTACGCCCCACCAGCGGATCAGCTCATCCCAAGGGGCGAACCAAAAGCCCGGCGCTCCGCGCTTGACGACGGGCAGAAGGTCGCCAAAGATCTCCGTGAGACATTGATAGTTGCGCTCGGTGGCCTCGGGGTCGTAGGTGACCTGTGGGGTCTTGATCTTCTCCAAGTCCTTCTCCTCTTGGATCTGCAAGTGAAAGCGCCGTGAGACGATGGTGCTGGCCTCGTCCGTCTTGACGATATCCACATCTTCGCTGATGCCGAAACCCGTGTCGTGCACGACCAACGGACAATAGAAAACCCCCTCTACCACCATGTCGCCGGGCATGTGCTTCCATTGGTAAAGGATCATGCGCATCTGCTCTTCCACATCGCGCAAGAAAGGGTCGCTCGTCCGGAGAGTCAGTTCGTCGTCCACGTTCATCTCGTGCCAGGGGATCTCGTTGATCCAGACCATGGGTTTGCCCTTTTGGAGGCTATTGATGCGCTTCCAGCCCTCTATGGTCTGCTGATGGATGGGCAAAGCGGCGATCTCGGCCAGCTCCCCGGCCAGTCGTCGCAGGACGTTTCTGTCGTTCTCGGAAATCTTCATCTCGCCTCGCTCCTGAAAGTCTCCCACTCCGGCCGCGTTTCCATGCGTGATGTGGGGCTCCTAAGAGGGAAAATATAACTTATCCAATGGGCCAACGTCAAACTCCCCGCATAGCCTTCGGCAAACCCGTCCCGGTTGTCACGCAGTCTGGGCGAGGCTATAATATGTTTGGCTCAGATGGAAGAGCCAAAAGGAGTGTCCCAATGACGCGAATTTATATCGGCACCTGCAGTTGGGCTGATCACGCCAACTTTTACCCCCAGGGGTTGCCGACGAACCAGCAGATCACTTACTATGCCCAGCACTTCCCCATCGTGGAGATAGACGCCACGTTCTACCGCCTGATCCCCAAGCGCAGTTTCCAGCTCTGGGCTGAACGCACGCCGGAGGATTTCATCTTTGATGTCAAGCCCTTTAGGCAACTGAGCTGGCACGACCGGGAAAACCCGCCGGACGACGAGGTGACGCGGGCTTTCTCCGAGACCCTTCAGCCCCTGCGCGACGCTCACAAACTGGGAGCCGTGCATTTTCAATTCCCTCCCTGGTTCATGTATAAGGATAGGAACGTGGATTATCTCAAGTATCTCCGCGAGAGGTTCCCTGATGATCGGCTGAGCGTTGAGTTCCGCCACCGGAGCTGGCTTGAGGGCGACCATGTGCCCGCCCTGCTCAGCACGCTGAGCGAAAATGGCCTCAGCCTGACCGTGGTAGACGAGCCGCAAATCGGAACCGGTAGTATCCCCACGGTATTGGAAGTCACGAACCCCGAGCTGGTCATTGTGCGCTTTCACGGCAGGAACTACCAAAAGTGGTACGCCAAAGCCAAGACCACTGCCGAGCGTTTCGACTACCTCTACTCCGAGGAAGAGTTGAGAGAATGGGTGCCCAACGTGGCGAGGCTGGCCGATAAGGCTCAGGAGATACACCTCCTCTTCAACAATAACGCTCAGGATTACGCAGTTCGCAATGCCCGCCAGCTACGTATGTTCCTTGCGGAACGAGGCATTGGGGATATCATAACCCCACCGATGGCGCGCAATCGTGCTTGACAAAAGGCAAATTATCGTATAATATAGCGATAGTTTAGTAATAGCGTTCTCCTTATGGCTGTGAGGCTACGATGTCGTGGCGAGGGGGGCGTTTCATGAAAGAGAGCAGGGTATGAGGCGGCTTTAGCCTGACCTCGTGCCCTGCTTGCTTTTTTCTCCGCACCCCAAGGGAACA
>DAOTVR010000427.1:0-5165 GCA_034436315.1 Anaerolineae bacterium | reverse complement strand
ACTCTCTGCTCAATCCACAACTTCAGGAAGAAGAATTACAAGCAGACCGAGACCGGCAAGAGGATGTTTATCCGCCTGTACGACTTAGCCAAGTCCCTGGGCGACGAAGAAACAATGCGCTTTTGCCAGGAAGTGCTTGAGACATTCGAAAGGCATCACATCAACGACCATATCGAGTGGAAACGATGATGCCCGTTCAGCTCCTGCTGCAACTACCCCGCCTACAGCGCCTCTGGCGCGGCGCGCTGGAGGAGCTCTTCGGCGTTGCGCCGTGTGGCCTCGGTGATCGCCCCACCGAGCATCAGCGCCAGCTCCTCCACGCGCTCCTCCGGCGAGAGCGTCTTGGCCGAGGAGAAGGTCCGCTCCCCCACGACGCTCTTGGTCACGCGCAGGTGTCGCGTGGCGTAGCAGGCGATCTGCGGCAGGTGGGTGACGCAAAAGACCTGATGGGCCTCGGCGAGCTGGCGCAGCTTCTTCCCCACCACGCTGCCCGTGCGCCCGCCGATGCCGGCATCTATCTCGTCAAAGATCAGGGTGGGGATCAAATCGGCGGCGGAGAGGGCCGTCTTCATGGCCAGCATGAGCCGCGAGGTCTCGCCGCCGGAGGCGATCTTGGCCAGGGGCTTGGGGTCTTCGCCGGGGTTGGCGGTGATCAGGAACTCTACCCGATCCAGGCCGCTGAGGTCAAAGGCGTAACGTGTGCCCCCGATCTCCACCCCATCGGGCGCCTCGGCCCAGTGCATATCCACCAGGAACACGGCCCGCTCCATGTTCAGCTCGGCCAGCTCGGCCTCAATGTGCCGGCGCAGGCGCTCGGCGGCCTCCAGGCGGGCAGCGTGTAGCGCCTGGCCCAGCTCGGCCAAGCGGGCTAGGAGGGCCCGCTCCTCCTCCAAAAGCTCGGCGCTGCGCTCTTCGCTGTGGCCGATGGCGTCCAGCTCCCGCTGGGCGCGCTCGGCAAAGGCCAGGATCTCTTCAACGGAATCGCCGTACTTGCGCTTGAGGTTCTGGATGAGGTCCAGGCGCTCCTCCACGGCCTCCAGGCGCTGGGGGTCGTATTCCACGCCATCGCGATAGCGGCGCAGGGCACGGGCCAGCTCCTCCAACTGGTAAAGGGCGTCCTCGGCAACTTGGACCTGCTCCTTCAGGGAATCATCCAGCCTGGCCAGCTCGGCAAGGCCCCCCACCACCGCGCCCAAGAGGTCCAGGAGCGCGCGCTGCCCGTCCTCGCCCTCGGCGAGCAACTCGTAGGCCTGGCCGGAGAGCTTGGTAAGCTTCTCCGCGTTGGCCAGGAGCAGGCGCTCGCGCCTGAGCTCGACCTCCTCGCCGGGCTTGAGCTTGGCCGCGCGGATCTCCTGGATCTGGTAGTTCAAGAGGTCCACCCGGCGGGCCAACTCGCGCGCATCCCGCTGGAGGGCCTGCAGCTCCGCGCGCACCTGGCGCAGCCTCTGGGCGACGGCCCCAAAGGCCCGGCGCTGCTCCAAGAGATTCCCGTAACGATCCAGGAAGTCCACGTGATGCCGCGCCTGAAGGAGCGAGAGGTGCTCCCCCTGGCCGTGGACATCTATCAGGTGGCGGCCGACCTCCTGCAAGACGCCCAAGGTGACCGCGCGGCCGTTGACGCGGGCCACGTTGCGCCCCGTGCGGGTGATCTCCCGGCGCAAGATCAGCTCCTCGGAATCCTCCAGCAGGCCCAGCTCTTGCAGGGTCGGCTCCAAGACGGCGCGCGTCTCGGGACGCAGGCTGAAGACGCCCTCCACCCAGGCGGCCTCGCAGCCGGTGCGGATCAGCTCCGAGGAGGCCCGCCCGCCGAGGAGCAGGCTGACGGCGTCGATGATGATGGATTTGCCCGCGCCGGTCTCGCCGGTCAGCACGTTAAAGCCGGGGGCGAACTCCAGGCGCAGCGATTCGATGATAGCCACGTTGCCGATGGATAATTCAACGAGCAAGGCTTTCCTCCAATGCCTTCAGCGCAACCGCGCGACGGCCGCCCCGATGGCCAGAAAAGCGTAGATGAGCACGCTGGCGTTCAAGAGGGAGCCGAGGTAACCCAAGGGGTTCGTCGGCAGCACCCGAAGCGTGCCCGCCGAGGCGGCCCGCCAGAGCCAAGGGCCGAAGACGGCCCCTAGGGCGATGCAGATGGCGGTGATGAGCTGCACGCTCCGCCCGCGCTTGCCGCGCGTGCCGCGCAAGACGGCCTCGGCGATGAGCCCCCCGGCGGGCACGGCCAAAAGGAGGGCGAACAGGAGGCCCAGTTGCACCATCACCGCCCCGGCAAGGAGCGAGAGGCTCCCCGCCACCGCCAGGACCACGAGATAGTCTTGGGGCGCGAGCACATAGAGCGGCGAGCGCGCCACGCGGGCACACTTGGGGCAGCGAAAGCCCACGGGCGTGTGCACGGCGCACTTGGGGCAGATCGGATCCAAACACTTGCTACAGCGCAGCAACGTCTCCGTCTGGGGGTGGTTGACGCAGTAGAGCACCTCGTGCGCGCTCGCAGCATCGGAAGCTACTTCCGAAGGGCTCAATCGGGGTTCCGATCCGGCCATCGCAGCCTCCGTAAGATGGTCTCGTAGAAATAGCCCTTGTTGCCGAAGCGGATGAACTTGGCCGTGGTCTGGCTGATGGTGCTATGCACCTCGTCCCCTGCGTGAAGCTCGGCATCCAGTTGGCCGTCCACCGTAAGCATGGCCTCCTGGGCCTTGAGCAGGCGCAGGCACACCCGGCTCTGCGCCGGGATCACCAGCGCGCGCAGGGCGCTGAGGTGGGCGGCGACGGGGGTGATGGCGATGCAGCGCAGCTCCGGGGCCAGGACGGGCCCGCCGGCGGCCAGCGAGTAGGCCGTGCTGCCCGTGGGGGTGGAGATGATCACCCCGTCGGCGACATACGTCGCCACATAGTGCCCGTCCACATCCACGGCGACGCGCACCGTCCGCGAGGCCCGCCCGCGCCCCACGACGAGGTCGTTGATCGCCTCGGCCTCCAGGATCGCCTGCCCCTGGCGGTGGAGCGCGGCCCGCAACATCATCCGCTCCTCAACCATGTAGCGGCCCTCCAACAGGGCGGAGAGGGCCTCGGCGAGTTGCGCCGGCTCGACCTCGGCCAAAAAGCCCAGCCGCCCCAGGTTGACCCCCAGGATCGGCACGCCGTGGGCGGCCACCGCGCGCACCGCCGAGACGATCGTGCCATCGCCACCCAGGGTGACGAGCAGATCCAGCGCCGGCGCAGCCTGACGCAGGCCGGCCTCGTCCTCGGCAGAGACCCGGCGGATCTCCAGCCCCCGCCGATCCAAGAGGTCGGCGACATCCTGGACGAGCCGCAAGGAATCGGCGCGTTGGGGTTGATAGAGGATGCCTACCCTTCTCATGGTCACCTTTGAGCGAGGCGCGCCTTAAGGGCCTGGACGACCTCGGCCTGCTCCAAGAGCTCTTGGGACATCTCCCCGGACATGGTCTGCAGGATGATCTTCCCCGCGGCCAGCTCCTCCTCGCCGAGGACCAGGGCGTAGGGCACTTGGGCGCGGCTGATGGCCCGCAGCTGGGCCTTGAGGCTGCGCTCCCCGAAGCCGATGGTCGCGCGAATGCCCGCCTCACGCAGCGCGGTGAGCAGTTGCAGCGCGCGCACCTTGGCGGCCTGGCCATGGTAGGCCAAGGTCACCTGGGGCGTGGGCAGGCCCGGCACCGGGATGCCCTGGCCCTTCATGATCATGACGATGCGCTCCATCCCCGAGCCGAAGCCGATGCCCGGCGTGGGATCGCCGCCGAGGGCCTCGGCCAGGCCATCGTAGCGCCCGCCGCCGCAGATGGCGTTCTGCGCGCCGATCCCCTGCGCCCAGACCTCAAAGACGGTCTTGGTGTAATAATCCAGGCCGCGCACCAGGCGATGGTTGACGGTATAGGGCCGTGAAAGGGCGTCCAGGTAGCTGCGCAAGGTGGCAAAATGCGCCTCGCATTCGGGGCATAGGAACCCCAAGATCTGCGGCGCGGCGGCGATGATCGGCTGACATTCGGGGGACTTGCAATCCAACAGCCGCAAGGGGTTACGCACCAGGCGGCGCTTGCAATCCTCGCAGATCTGCCCTTCGCGGGGACGGTAATAATCCACCAGAACCCGCAAATACCCCGGCCGACACTTGGGGCAGCCAGTGCTGTTCAACTGAAAGGATAACCCCTGGAAGCCCAACTTGGAGAACAGATGCCAGGCCACAGACATGACTTCAAAATCCACCGCCGGGTCCATCTCGCCGATGCACTCGATATTGAACTGGGTGTGCTGGCGATAGCGCCCCGCCTGCACGCGCTCGTAGCGAAAGATGGGCCCGATGGTGTAGAGCTTGACCGGCTGGGGCAGGGTCTTCATGCCGTGTTGGAGGTAGGCGCGCATCACCCCGGCGGTGAACTCGGGGCGCAAGGTGAGCTCTCGCCCCCCCTTGTCGGTGAAGGAGTACATCTCCTTATCCACGATATCCGTGCCCTCGCCGACGCCGCGGATAAAGAGCGCCGTATCCTCAAAGATGGGCGTATCCAGGGGGCGATAGTCGTAGAGCGCCATCACCTCATGGATCTGTTCGCGCAGGTAACGCCAGTAAGGTTGATCCTCGGGAAGGATGTCTATCGTGCCGCGTGGAGCCGTGTACAACATGTTCGTCCTGTTCATCCCTGTTTTGACGATCTCGCCGCGCCATGCGCCCGGCATTACAACCTATTATAGCCCAAAGGGGCGCTCTCGTCCACAAAGCGCCGAGGCCCTTGAGCCGTGGCCGGGGCTATTCCTTCACCAGGCTCTCGCGGCAATCCACGCGGTGACCGCAGAAGCGACAGCGCGCCGGCTCCTCGTGGCTGCGGGGCACCGAGGCCCGCTGCAGGTCGCGGCGCATGCGGGAGAGCGTCTCCAGCACAGCCTGGCGGAGGGCCGGCCCATAGGGGATGCGAAAGGTCTGCTCGCGGTAGCGCAATAGGCCGTATTCGGGGGGGATGCCCGTGATCTCTTCCACCAGAAGGCAATAGGCGGCGAGCTGCAACACATCGGCGTCGTAAGGCTCGGGGGCGCGGCGGCTCGGCTTGACCTCCACGGGGATGATCTGCCGGCCCACCTGCACGAGGTAGTCGGGCTTGCCCGCCAGGCCCAGGCGCGGCGCGTAGAGGGGTTTGCAGGGCTTCCAGCGGCCC
>DAOTVR010000426.1:0-2575 GCA_034436315.1 Anaerolineae bacterium | reverse complement strand
TTACAGTGCATTACATGGTTGAAGATCTGGATGCAGGAGATATTATCCTCCAAAAGCCGGTGCCGATCTACCCTAATGATTCGTTGCACGATCTCATGGTACGTTCCAAGGCGATAGGGGTGCAGGCTCTTTTGGAAGCAATAGATCAAATCGCTGCCGGTGCGGTCCGGGCCCGGCCCATGGATAAATCTCAAGCCAGTTACTATTCATTCCCGACTCGGGAAGATGCGCGCCGCCTCCGTGCCCAAGGACGTCGGTTGTTATGAACACAGAGGCTGCAAAAGTCCTAATTGTCGGCCGCGCCTGGTATGAGGCGCAGCGCAAGATCGAGGAAGAGACCTTGCAGCGGATGTATGCTCAGATAATCCGAGAAAACAGCAATAAATGTAGAGAGGACCGCTGAACAACGTGGCCCGCGTGTTGTTTTTGACCCAAGTTTTACCCTATCCTTTAGATGCTGGCCCCAAAGTGCGCGCTTACTATGTCCTGCGCCATCTCAGCCGGGCGCATGAGGTGACCCTGGTCTCCTTTGTGCGCTCGGATGACTCGTCCGACGCTGTGGCTCACCTCCGGCACTTCTGTCGTGCTGTTTACACGGTGCCCATGCGGCGTTCGCGGCTACGCGACGCCCGCGCTTTGTTGGTGTCGGCTTTTACCGGCCAGCCGGCCGTGATCGTGCGAGATGAGATCGGCGCCATGCATACCTTGCTTCGGCGTCTGGTCGCCGAGAACGCTTTTGACGTCATCCACGCCGATCAGACCTCAATGGCCCAATATGCTTTGTACGCAGCAAAGGTCTCGGCGTGTGCTTCTCAACGGCCTGCGTTGGTGTTGGACGCGCACAATGCCCTTTACCGGGTGCCGGAGCGCTTGGCGGCAGCCGAATCCAATTCCCTGAAGCGTTGGTTGTTGCGCCGCGAGGCGCGCGCCCTGAGGCGTTACGAGACGGAGACCTATCGGCGCTTCGACCAGGTGGTTTTCGTCAGCGAAGAGGATCGGGCCTTGTTTCGGATACCGGGCTCTCGCTTCATTCCTATCTGTGTGGACCCGGATGATCGTCCGCTGGTGCAGCGCGTGCCTTTTCCGTGCACCATCCTGCACCTGGGCACGATGTTCTGGCCTCCCAATATTGAAGGGGTGCTCTGGTTTGCCCGGGAGGTCTTTCCTCAGGTGCGCGCCGAGGTGCCCGAGGCGCGTTTCGTGATCGTGGGCAAGAACCCTCCGCTGGCCGTGCGCGAGCTTGCGGATACTATGCCGGGCATTGAGGTCACAGGGTACGTGCCTGACCCCACGCAGTATTTGGCCCAGACGGCGGCCTTTGTAGTGCCTCTACATGCTGCAGGGGGCATGCGGGTCAAGATCGTGGATGCCTGGTGTTGGGGGCTGCCTATCGTCTCCACTTCCCTGGGCGCAGAGGGGATCGCCGTGCGCAACGAGGAGAACCTGCTTCTGGCAGATACGCCCCAGGCCTTCGCCCAGGCTGTCGTGCGCCTCTTGAGGGAGCCGGAGCTTGGGCAGCGGCTGCGCGAGAACGGCCGCCGCTGGGTGGAGGAGCACTATGACTGGCGGCGGGTCTATGGGCAATGGGATGAGGTGTATACAGCTCCAGAAAGAAAAGTGTCCTTGCCCGGCTCTTACTGCCAACTATCTCGCTGAGTAGGTTAAGATATGAAAAGCTGCCCTTTTCTCTGTCCTACTTGCCAAAAAACGATGCTTTTGAGCAGTTTTGATCACTGGACCTGTCCGGGATGCGGCTCGGCGTACGCAACGGTCAACGGAGTGCCAGTGCTTTTCCCTGCGGATGAGGAACTGGCTTCAATCCTTGGGCCAGAGCAGGGTAATTCCCTGAGCAAGTTGCAGGCCATTTATGATCGGGCTTATAGCCACGACGGTTTGATGGGTACCGACCTGGACCAAGCGTATGACCAGGAAACAAAAGGCCTTCTCCTTTCTTTCGTTGAGCCGCTCGATGGCAAACGATTGTTGGATGTAGGCGCTGGAACGGGGCGCCTTTGGGATTATGTCGGCCCCAATGTTCAGGGTTACGCACTTGACTTATCTATCGTTGGCCTATCCAAAGCGCTTCAAAAGCACCCGACTCTAACGGCATCGGTCTCAATCGCCGAGCGCATTCCCTATCCAGATGGCTTTTTCGCTGCTGTGATCGCCGCCGATACGATCGAGCACACTTTTTCTCCCCAACGGGCCCTTCAGGAGATACATCGTGTGCTTGAACCGGGTGGTATCTTTAGCGTATCCTTTCCCATTCCCAAATCTTTGCGCAAGTGGGGCTGGAACCGCCTGATCCGTGGACGTCCTTCACTAAGTTTCCTCCTGCGCCTAGCGGGGGTGCTCCTAAAGCGCATCTTGCTCTTCGGTAGGCCGGATTTTCAGCCTATTGACCGAGATCACACCCTTGATGAGTGGGAACAAAAGTTGGCGCAGGCAGGCTTCTTTGTAGACAAAGTGCAAGTGTGGCCCCAGTTTCCTGATATACCGATTGCTTACCTTATACGCGCGATTCGAGTCTAGCTAATGAGGTATGCATCTGTTCTTTTTGCTCGTCTCACTGCTA
>DAOTVR010000425.1:0-1849 GCA_034436315.1 Anaerolineae bacterium | reverse complement strand
ACCGGTGATGGCATGAAGCCGTAGGGGCGTGATTTATCACGCCCTGTTGGCCCGAAACCGGTGATGGCATGAAGCCGTAGGGGCGTGATTTATCACGCCCTGTTGGCCCGAAACCGGTGATGGCATGAAGCCGTAGGGGCGTGATTTATCACGCCCCCATTCGCCCGTTGTTCCTCTCTCAGAGCGAGATTGTTCGGATGGCGAGATCGTTGCGAGGGCGTGATGAATCACGCCCCTACGGAATTGCCGATGTCGCACGGATGGCGAGATCGTTGCGAGGGCGTGATGAATCACGCCCCTACGGGATTTCTTTAAGGTTTGTCACCATGTCCGTTCAGTAGCTCCGTTAGCTGGGCAACCTCTTTTGTTTCCAGGGAAGCCACCGTCTCTATGATAGATGCACGCTGCGTCGCGGCGGTATAGGGGGACGCCAGACGCTCAAACTTGGCGACGGCCTGCTCCCACGACAATGGACGTGTATAAAAGCCCTCGTAATCCTGCTTTTCGATGCTCAACGTTTGACCGTCTTTGAGCGTAATCTGGATACGACAGGGCAAGGTAGTGGGGAAACGCTGGTTCATCTCCTCATCGGGCCGGATGGTGACTTTGCGTAACAGACTCTGTACGTCCTCACGCACGATGCGCTCCGGCGCATATTGTGCGGGCGTGACCTCGCCATCTAGCAGCGCGACTGCGACCATATAGGGCAGACTGTGATCGGCTTCTTCCTTCGTCTGCACCTGCTTTTTGTCGCCTTCTTCGCCACCGCCGATAATGTGATAGGCGACATCGAAAATGTCGATGCTGATGCTATTAATCTCTTCTGGCCGTATATGATGGGCCGCGCGTAGCTCCAGAATGCCCTCAAGCGCCGATTGTGAGTGAAACTCGGCGTTATACTTCTTGACGCTGGTGCGGCGCACGGCCTCAAGATTCTCCTGCGTCCAGTCTAGCGTGAAGCGACCGGTGATGCTGTCCATCAGGCCCTTGTTGCCCTCAAAGACTTCCAGGGGGCCGGTGATGCCACGCATGGCGAGGAAGGTGGCATGGGTCGCACCAAAAGCCGTGTCAGGATAGGCCAGCCCTTTCCAGTTGGAGAGCCTGCCCGTGCGCGTGACACGCAAAGCATTATAGGCGGTGCCACTGATGGCGATGGCATTGGCGGTTCTGGCCTGATCAAGACCTAGCGCCTTGCTCACGCCTGCTGCTACGGCGTAGGCTCCTTGCGTTGTGTGATCGAAGCCTCTGGCGCGTACCGGCGCGACATCAGAGAGCCGACATTGCACCTGATAAGCAACCGCCAGCGCGGTCAAAAAATCCTTGCCGCTACGTCGCGCATACTCGCTGGCGGCAAGCACCGCGCCGAGATTGTCGCTGGGATGGCAGGTTTCTTTTTTGGCAAGGTAGCTATCATTGTAGTCAAGGTAGCGCACGAGCGCCGAGTTGTAGAAGGCGGCGCGGTCAGGAGCGGTCTTGTCGCCGCCGATCAGCGTGACCAGGGGATTGCCACCAAAATCCGTCAGTTGCGCTTGCAGCAGCTTGATAGGCGGCCCCTCAAGCGCGCCAAACGCACAGCCGAGCGCGTCCAGGATGCGAATCTTGAGTTGCTGACACGCCTCCTCCGTCATGTCTTCGTAAGTCATGCGTGTGACGAAGGCGGCCAGTTGTTCAACCTGTGTCATAAAAGCTCTCTTTGCTCCTTCCTTCTGCGTTGTGTAGCTCTCACGTAGAACCTACTCCAAGTATAAGCGACAAAAGTTGATGCGTCCAACACCTGTTTGATATAATGTTGATCTTACACTGAGATCAACTGAGGAGTATTGTCATGGAGTTCTATCAACTCACGTAT
>DAOTVR010000424.1:0-2853 GCA_034436315.1 Anaerolineae bacterium | reverse complement strand
ATGCGCGAGCCCTTCTCAATGGTCTTGAGATCGCCTCCCTCCTGGTTGATCTTCACCGCCTCCACCGGCTTGCCCGACTTGGCAATGGCCTCGGCGACCATGTAGGCCTCGGTGCCCTCGCATCCCAGCCCCACGACGAGAGCCGCTGCGTAGCTGGAATGCTGGCCCAGGGCCACGATCTTGTTAAAGGGCCCCTCGCGCAGTGCACAGCCGCCCGGATAACCAAAGACCTGCGTGCCCTCGGGAAAGAGGCTATGCAGCTTCTCGGCGACGACCAGCGAGCAATGGGTGGTATAGATGATGGCCACGTGATTGCGAATGCCCAATTGGCCATCTGGCCGAAGGTAACCCAGGATATCCACCATGTTCGTCCTTTCGCTCTGTGATGTGTGTTCAGGCCCTCAGGCCGTATTTTTCGTTGTGGAACCCCCACCGATGGCTGCGGCAATTGTGCACGTGCACCCATTGGCCCGCGCGGATGGGGGAAAGCGCCTTGCCGATGGGCATGCCGTACTTGATCACCGTCTCGCCTTCGGCGATATCTCGCAGGGCGATCTTGTGGCCCATCTCAATGTCCTCTAAGAGGACTATTTCGTAGGATTTGTCGTCCAGCGAGGCAGTGACCTTCTCGCCCTTCTTGAGGTCGGTCAGCGCCGTGGCCACGTTGTCCATGACGTTCAGTAAGATCGTTTTTCTGTTCACGTCCAAGCTCCTTTTGGAAGTTTTGACCCTATGAGTGGGTTCTCGGGCCGGAGATGCGGCCGGCCAAACAAGAATATAGCTCCTAAGAGACCAAAAGTCAATGTGAAGAGTCCCGCGCCAGCGTTATCCTTATACTGAGTATACTATAAGCTCGTGATGGATTCGGGTCATGCAAAGCTATAGGCCGGCGATGCCGATGACGCGCGCCGGGTTGTCCACGAGCAGCGCCTTAGCCATCTCTACGGCCTCATCCAAGCTGAGGGGCTCCATATTGGGATGGATCAGGCTACGCTCCATGCGTTCGGCCAGGGCGGCGGCCAGCTCGAACTTGAACATGCGGAACTTGGGCAGGATGAACTCCAGGTAATAGGCATCGGAGAAATAACCGATGGATTTGTTGCCGGGCACTGTGTCCAGACGACGCCTGATCTCGCGGGCGATCTCTGTCGGCTGGTTGGAGTACCACCAATGGCCCGAAGGATAAACGTTGTGCCGAATCCAGGCCGAGGCCACAAGTTCTAACCCAGAGGTGTCGGCCAGCACTGCGGTGGGGAAGCGCACGTCCGGGTAGGCGTTGAAGAGATAGTCATAGCCGCGCAAAGAGTTCACGGAGTCAAAGAGGTCCGTGCCAGAGGGCACTCCTTGGGCATAGACATCGCGATTGACGCCGATCATCAGGTGAAAGGACTTGCCGTACTTCCGGCAAGCGTCGCAAAGGCAACACATAGCATAAGCCCTCCAGGCCTTTTGCTCGGCGGCGTCAAGAGGCGTTCCTGCGATCATCTTATCCAACAAGCGCTGAGCCTCTGCGTCGGCCACCGGGAAGCTCTCAAAGTTCGCCGGGATGGACATCGCCGCGTAGCCCATGCCATGAGCGACGAACTTGGCGAAGGCCTTGTCGATCACCGCGGCAAAGTCTCCCACGGTACGGATCGGGCGCCCCAGGAAAGCGGCCAGCCCTTCGCGTTCGGCTGGGCGTTCCATCCACAAGACGAACGGCTCTGTGCGCAGGCAAGGGCTATAGAAAGAGCTGTCCAGCCCTTCCAAGTCGTCATTGTATTGGTTCGTTAGGAAGACGCGCACGATGTTAGCTTGGGCGATCAACTCCTCGCGCCACTCCGGGCGATCCATCACCTCTACGGAGCGATCAAAGATGAGTTCCCAATTCTCGGCGCGCCATTCATCCGCGTCCAGCCAGAGGAATTCACGGGAGATGGTCATCAGCCAGTCGTACTGCACAGTGTTGCGGATCAAGGCCAGTTTGGGCAGGATGATCCGCGTGAGCTCTCTAGGGTCATCAAAGGGAAACTTGCCCTCTTGGAAATCGGCCGAGTTGACCAGTTCCGTGTAATAGTGATAACTCAATATCTCGCCAATGTTGCTTGCCGTGGGCTTTTTCCAATTCACGTGGGTGTGGATGTCTACGATGGGTAGGGCGTCAATGGCCTCGTACAGCTCTTTGACCAGCGCGTTATTCATATCGCTCATCCTTTCGCAGGGTCCTAAGCCAACGTTGGGTGTAAAAAAGAATCCTCACCTAACGTTCGGCTTCTGAGCCATTATGCCCTAGGGCCAGCATGGACGCAAGCCGCCTTGCCCAGGCCGGGCGGATATGGAGCGACTCCTGAGATGGGCCCCAGCGCTTCTAGATGCTCTACGATGGTCCGCCCTGATATAGGGTGACGGAGATCAGGGGCGATCTCGGCAAGGGGCACAAGCACGCTGGCGCGCTGGAGCATCCCCGGATGGGGTATAGTCAACTGGGGAGTGGTGAGGCACAGCTCATCATACAGCAGGATATCCAGATCAATGACCCGAGGGCCATAGCGGATCGTCGGCACGCGTCCTAGCTCTCGTTCGGTGGCCTTGAGCAGGGCCAGAAGGTCTTCGGGGGCAAGGTTTGTCTCCATGGCGCAGACGGCGTTGAGGAAACGGGGTTGCTCGGTGATCCCCCAAGGCTCCGTCTCATAAAGACGCGAGAGGGCACAAAGCACGAGGCCTTTTCGCTTTAGCGTGTCCAGCGCTTGGGCGATGTTCTGTGCACGGTTGCCCAGGTTCGTTCCCAAGCCAAGGTAGACCCGCGCCATTTCTCTCTCAGCTTCGTGAGTTCTCAGCTCCCAGGGGTGAGCGACGCTCTTTGAGGATGGCGTC
>DAOTVR010000423.1:0-2862 GCA_034436315.1 Anaerolineae bacterium | reverse complement strand
GGCCACCACATAGGCCACAACCAGGAACAGAATCTGCATAAAGTTCGTCTGCCCGGTAACACTGGTCAGTCCTGTTTCCACTTGCCGCTCTAGATCCTCAATATGGCGCAAACGGGTCACGAAGGCGTCCAATGCTTCGGCCATCGACTCATCGCTGGCCGATTCACTCATCTCCATAATGTACGCGAATTGCTTGAGCAGCATGTTATCGGTGCGCTTGCGCAACTCCTCAAAGGCCCGTTGCGCCGAAGATGTCAAGAAAAAGGTCTCTACTACGACGTTGGCTAAATCGCGTAAGGGCCCTTCAATCTTTGTAGCGGCCTCTTTGAGGCTATCAAACACGGCAGGGCGGAGCTGGTAGGCGGCCCTGAACCCCAAGACCAATTGCAACACCTGGCGCGCGGTGATCTTTTGCGAAGCGGCAACAGCTTGTTGGATACGAAACCAGGCAATAAGCCCCCCCACGGCCAAGAGGAAAGGCGTAATGATCAGATCACGCATGAGCACCGCCAAGATACCGAAGGCGATCGCCGGAACCAGGACGCGAGAGCTCACATATTTGCCATACTTGACCCGATAGTTCCGCACGCGAGGCCGCGCTACGCGCATCAGATCCTCGCCTAGCGCCAAGTACACGATGAGGACAATCAAGCCAAGAACGAGCAATTGAATCACTGGAACAGCTCCGACACTCTCCTAACTTCCAAGGGTGTATACTTGTCTCCCCGGCGCTGCTTCAACACCTTGATCTTGTAATCCCCGTTCTCATAGCCCTGCACAGCGATGATCTCGTTCAAGAAGCGCACATACTGGCGACGCTCCGGAACATATTCCTTAGCCAAGTGCACCACCAGCCCCAAGCCATTCCCGATGACCGGGCGTAGCTCCTGAATGCTCATCTCCTGTTGGGCCAAGTTCTCTAAACGTGCCAAGGCCATACGAGCCGATTGCGCATGGGTGGTCGTGTGGCTGACAATGCCCAGGTTCAGAGCCATGATGTATTGGTAGGCCTCGCGCGACACGACCTCGCCGATCATCAACACGTCGGGGCGCATGCGCAACACGCTGGAGTTGATGGCATCGGCCATCTCGCCGGGGTCTTCCTCAACCACCAAATGGTGAAAATGTTCCACCTGAGGCTGAAGCTCCTCAAAGGTCTCTACCACCGTCACCTGAGCATGGCTGGGCAAATGGGCGGAGAAAGCATTCAACCAGGTCGTCTTCCCCGCACCAGGCCGCCCGGCAAAGACCACGCTCACCTTCATAGAGGCTGCGACCTCGGCTAAAAAGTCTATCGTCTCCCGATCGGCACTGCCGCGCTCGACCAGGTCCTCCATGGAGAGCTTCTTACGAGCGAAGCGCCGGATGTTGATCGCCGTCCCCTCGCGGCTCAAAGGGGGGATGGTGGCCGCAAAACGCGAGCCATCCGGCAAGCCCACCTTGATCTTGGGTTCCTTGCCCCCAAGACCCTTGCCCTCCATCTCGGCAACGCGCCGCGCCAGACGATAGAAATAGTCATCATCGGCCAATTGGCCCTCATCCTGGATCTGCCCGTTGCGCTCGGTCATCACAAAACCCTTGCGCACGATGATTTCCTCAATGCCCTCTTCCTCTAAAAAGGGCTGCAAAACCCCCAGGCCGATGATGCGCTTGGCCACTTCTTCGGCCACCGCTTGGCGATCCTTCTCATCCACATTCAAGCGCAACTCTTGCATGGCTCGGAGGATCCAAGCCCGAAAAGCCAACTCCTCCTCCTTGCGTGCACCGCGCCAGCGCGGCACAGGCACCTCGTGAGCCACTAGATAATCCTGAATGCTTGTCGTAAGCCGATTATAAAACTCGTTACTGTACATATGCCCTCAGTTCGCGCTAAACCACACTCCCCTATCGTTGTCGCTCCACTTCGCTCCCCGTCCTATCCATATTGCTGGGACTAGGAGTTGCCTTGTGAACCACCGTTGTGGACGAGGAGGAGACACTCCAAAGTTTCAGATCTCGGATCGCGTCCTCTGGCCCCGTCCTCAAGACGGTCACATAAAAGCCCGGCTCAAAGTTGCCGCTCGGCGTCAACCCCTTGGCTGAAACCTTCACCGATATTGTGCCGCTTCCCCCAACCCACGTGCCTGACCCGACTTGGTGCTCCTCATTACCTTTGCCCGTATAATACGCTTTGATCGTGTAAGGCATGTTCTGAGGACACTCACTGAAGGTCAACACGGCCCAGACATCCTGAACGCCCTTAGGGAACTCCAACACCTCGTTACCGTTCTCGCGATCGCTCATGCGTAAAGTGGCTTTTCCCGGCGGCGGGGGCGTAGGCGTCGCTACCCCGCTTGGCTTAGGAGTGGACACTGGCGTTGGGGTCGCTGTAGGCGGCTTGGGCGGTTCCGCCGTCGCCGTCGGGGTACTCGCCTGGACAAGCCCAAATTCCACATAGTAGTTGATGCCCTCCCCCACCCTTTGCGTAAGGCGCTTGGGCGTCGTGGCCACGTATTTCTCGGGCACGGCCACTTCCAGACGATAGGTGCCGGGCATAAGCCCCTCGAAATAAAACTTGCCTCCGCTATCCGTGTCATACGTATTTAGAATCGCGCCGGCCTCATCGAAGAGCGTCACCTTGAAGTTATCCAGGCCGCGCTCATCCTCTTCTTGCTCACCGGAGCCGTTCAGATCCTCAAACACCACCCCATCGATGCGCGAGGGGGTAACCTGCACAGGGCGAGGGCCCGATTCGGCGGGAATGATATACACCCAAGCATCGTACTGCTGGGCGCCTAAATAGTCGCCGATGATTCGCGCCGTCTCCCGGTCCGCCGCTACCACTACCAGGTTGGAGGCCCCTTGGGCACTCCGAGGGTTGAC
>DAOTVR010000422.1:0-3406 GCA_034436315.1 Anaerolineae bacterium | reverse complement strand
TACCGCGCTCAAGGCCAGGCTGGCCGCCCTCCTGCGCGAAGGGCGGCGACCCTACGAGATCTTGGTGCTCGTACCACAGCGCGCCCAAGTAGAGCGCTACGAACGCGCCCTCCAAACCCTAGAGGCCCCCACCCGCGGCGGGGTAGAGATCCTCACCTTCTATAGCTTATCCCGTCGCGCGGTGGCCTTGTTCTGGCCGCTCATCGCCCGCGAAGCCGGCTTCGCTCGGCCAGATCGTGAGCCAACCTTCCTAACGATAGAGACCACCCAATACTTTATGTGGCGCGTGGTAGAGCCTTTGATCCTCAAGGAAGGCTATTTCAGCGAGCTCTTCATCCGCCGCAGCCGATTGCTTTCGCAGCTCATCGACAACCTCAACAAGTCGGCCCTGGTGGGCTTTGACCATACGGATATCTATCGTCGCCTCCGGGCCGCCTGGACAGGAGGGGCCGAACGCCTCAATAGCTATTGGCAGGCCCAGGATTGTGCCGTCCGCTTCCGCGCCTACTGTCTAGAGCATAACTTGCTCGACTTTTCCCTATTGACCGAAGTGTATCACCGCTACCTATTCCCTCATGAGGTTTATCGGCGCTACTTTCGGGCGCGCTACCGTCATCTCATCGTGGACAACTTGGAGGAGAACGTGCCCGTGGCCCACGAGTTCATCGCCTGGGCCATGAAGCAATGCCGCTCCAGCGTCCTGGCCTACGATGACGGCGGCGGCTATCGTGTGTTCTTAGGAGCCGACGCCCAAAGCGCTCTGGAGGTTGGCCTCGCATGCGATGAGCGGCGCGTTTTCACCGAGCTCCTTCAGCCCACGGCCGACGCCTTGGCTTTTTCCTATGCCTTGTGTCAGACACTGGGGGCTGAAAGGCCCGGCGCGACGTTCCAAGGCGTCGCCCATCAAGCCATTAAAGGACAGGGGCCTCCAGATGGGCGCTTTTGGATCAGTATGATTCAGTGGGTGGCCGAAAAAGTGGCCAAATTGGTAGAGGAGGGCATGCCACCGGGCGAGATCGCCATCATCGCCCCTTATGTGAGCGAAGTCATGCGCTTCGCCATTGAAGAGCAGTTGCGCGAGCGGGGCCTTAGCCTGCATTTGGTGCGCCCGGCCACCCTCCTGCGCGACGATCCCGTTATTCGTGGCCTGCTGACCTTGGTTCTCCTAGCCCATCCGACGTGGCGGATCACCATACAGGGCGAAGAGCGCCCCTTGGCCCTAGAGGACGTGTCCCTGGCCCTAGAGATCTCTCTGACCGGCCTGGACCCCATCCGCGCCAGGTACTTGGCTCAGGCCGCCCTGCCCGCCGACGAGCGTCGGCTGAGGGAGCTCAACGGCGCGTCGCAGAGCGTCCGCGCACAACAGGAACTTGGCCGCATGTGGGAGGCCGTCGGCTACCAAATGCGCGAGCGTTACGAGATGCTGCGCGTCTGGCTGGAGACCTACACGCAGGGGGAGCCGGAACCGGTGGACATCTTCCTCGCCAGGCTCTTTGCCGATGTGCTCTCGCGGCCGGGCTTTGGGTTCCACGATCAACCTCAGAAAGCGCGGGCTTACGGTCGGCTTGTGGAGTCGGCATTCAAGTTCCGCGAGGCCGTGCGCTTGGACGAAGCCCTTGATGAGCAGGAGATGTCCCGTGAGTACGTGCAGCTCATCCTCGGAGGCATCGCCGCTGCCGAGTACCTGGAGGAGCAACCCCACCCGCCGCGCGACGCGGTGATCCTCGCGCCGGCCTATGCCTACCTGACCCGCGATCTGCGCTCCCAATACCAGTTCTGGATCGATCTCGGCTCCGACGGCTGGTGGAACCGGCCCAATCAGCCCCTCACGCACCCCTATGTCCTCTCCCGGCACTGGCCAGTGGGGCGACCATGGCGAGATGTGGAAGAAGAACAAACCAAAAGGGAAGCCCTGGGGCGTGTGCTTGTGGGGTTAGCAGCGCGCTGCACCAAGGGGATCTATCTCGGCTTCAGCGAGTTGGGCATCGGCGGCGAGGAACAAGGAGGGCGTTTGCAACGAGCTGTAATGACCGTGTTAGCCAAGGCGGCGCAGCATGAACGATGAGCTTTTCTACGGCTATCGGCTGCGCCCCCACCAGGCGGCCGTTTTAGGCTATACGGGGGGTAAGATGGCCATCTCCGCAGTTCCCGGAAGCGGCAAGACCTTGACCTTAGCCCTTCTTGCTGCCAAGTTGATCCTAGAGGGATATATCGGCGAGCAGGGCGAGGTCCTGGTGGTCACCATGCAAAACTCGGCCGTGGACAACATCTCTCAGCGCATCCGCCAGATTTTGGTCCAGCAGAAATTGCCCCCTGTCGGCTACCACGTCTGCACCCTACACAAGCTCGCCAGCGACATCTTGCGCCAGCGCTACGATCTGGCCGGCGTGGAAGATGCCTTTTTCATCGTGGATGAAAACGAATCTCAACGAACGATGCATAGCGCCGTTGAGGTGTTCATCGCCGAGCGTGGTGCCTGGTGGCGCAGCTTTTTGCCCGAAGTCGCCGAAAGCCAACGTACCCGCCTTGAAGAGATGTGGCGGGAAGAGACGGAAAAGGTCGGCCGAGAGGTGACCAAGCTGTGCAAGCACCTGCGCCTCACGCCGACGGAAGCGCGCCGGCTCCTGGAGAAAGGGGACGCCCCCAGCGAGTTCCTGGAGATGGGGATCAGTCTTTATTCTCAGTATACCAAGTATCTACAGGCCCGCAGCGGCCTTGACTTTGACGATCTGATCTGGCGCGCCCTAGAAGCCCTGGAGCAGGATGCCACCTTCTTGCTCAGCTTGCGCGCCCGCTGGCCGTACGTCTTGGAAGACGAGGCTCAGGATAGCTCGCCTCTCCAGGAGAAAATCCTGGAAAAACTGGTTGGGGAGGAGGGCAATTGGGTTCGTGTGGGCGATCCCAATCAGGCGATCCATAGCACCTTCACAGCCGCCGATCCGCGTTACTTTCGCCGCTTCTTGCGCCGTAAAGACGTCGTCGCACTCGGTCTACCCCAGTCAGGGCGTTGCAGCGCGCCCATCGTCGCCCTAGCGAACCATTTGGTGCACTGGGTCTTAGAGGAGCACCCCGAAGAGGCCATACGCCAAGAGGCCTTCTGGCCTCAGGATATCCGGCCGACAGCGCCCGACGACCCCCAACCCGTCCCCCCGTCTGACGAATGCCACCTCTTCTTCGCCGAGCGCCCCTTTGAGAGCGTCCCCGAGGAAGCCGCCAAGGTAACCCGTTGGGCGGGGAATTACGTCTCGCGCTACCCTGAGCGGACGGTGGCCATCCTCTGTCCCACGCAGGCCATAGGAGCTAAGGTGGTCGAGGCCCTGGAGAAGATGACGCCTCGGGTGCCCTTTGATGACCTATTGCGCTCCACGCCTCAGACGCGCGATGTGGCCAAGGTGCTGGCGGCCGC
>DAOTVR010000421.1:0-3457 GCA_034436315.1 Anaerolineae bacterium | reverse complement strand
TTCAACCAGTTCCACGATATCCTCGCCGGGACCTCCATTCGCAAGGCCTATGAGGAGGTCTGGCAAGCCTACGAGAGAGTGCAGCACACCGCTGCGGCCATTCAGGATGCGGCCCTGGATGCGCTTAGTGCTCAAGTCAGCGTGGCTGATCGGGGGAGAGGGAACCCCTTTTTAGTGTGGAACCCGTTACCCTGGGAGCGCACCGAGGCCGTGCGCTTTTCTGTGCCCTTAGGGGATTGGCGCTACGATTTCAGGGGCACCCGCTTTCCCGTGCGGGCGGAGGTTGAGGATAGTGAGGGCGCTCAAGTGCCCTGCCAGATTGTGGGCGTAGAGCTGGATTACAACACCTACATCGTGCACCTTGAGGCCTGGGTGAGCGTGCCGGGATTGGGCGCGCGCGCCCTCTATGTGACCCTTTACGAGGGGGAAGCACCGGCAAAAGACGAGCCGATCTACACGGATACGCTGGAGAACGGCATATACCGGCTGCGTTTTGATCCCCAAGGGGGTTACCTGGCGAGCCTTTGGGATTTGGAGCATCACGTTGAGTATCTCGCTGGGCCGGCGGCTTTGCCCTTGGTGATCGACGATCCCAGCGACACGTGGAGCCATGATGTCGCTGCGTTTCGCGAGGTCTGTGGCCGCTTCCAGGCCCTTGGCCCGGCCGAGCTCACCCATGCGGGGCCGGTGAGGCAGACCGTGCGCCTGCGCAGCGCTTGGGGCAATTCGCGCATCACCCAGGAGTTTACCCTCTATCGGGATACGCGGGCTATCGATGTGACCATGACCGTTGACTGGCATGAGCAACTCAAGATGCTCAAGCTGGCCTTTCCCCTAAAGCTCGGCCAGCCGGTCGTCACCGCCTCAGCTCCTTATGGCTGGGTCGTTCGCCAGGCGAACGGTGAGGAGGAGCCTTGCCAGGAGTGGGTTGACTTGAGCGGTGTCGCCGGGGGAGAGATGCGGGGGCTGTGCCTGGTGAATGACTGCAAGTACGGGTATGATGCACTGGATAACGAGCTGCGCCTGAGCATTTTGCGTAGCCCCATTTACGCCTTTCATAAGCCCCGACAGATAGTGCCCGGCGTGATCTATCATTATATAGACCAGGGCGAACAGGTTTTGCGTTATCGCCTTTTACCCCACCTAGGCCATTGGGAATCGGTTAATCCGGTTCGGGCAAGCTACGAGCTCCATGAGCCGCTCCTCGTTCGCCCGACCACGCCCCATCAGGGACCATGGGGAGAGGAAGCCTGGCTGCGCGTCTTGCCGGAACACGTGGTCCTGACCACTATCAAGCTCGCTGAGGACGATGGCCGGTTGCTTGTGCGTGGTTACGAGACGGTTGGCAGACCGGCGCGGGTGACGCTTGTCTCCGATATCCTGGGCCAGAGCTGGTCGCATGATATTGGCCCACACGAGATATGGACCCTTGCCTTGCCGCTGGATGGAGGCGCACCTGTGCCGCTCAATGTGTTGGAAGAGCGTTTGTAACTTTTGTTCGCCATTTCTTGTCTAAATGGTGCTTATGAGAGGTGAGGTCTAAAGACTGGGCGACCCTCTCAGGAGGTTTCTATGCCGGTCACGTTTCTGACTTTATTACTGATCGTTGCCGGGTTGCTGGTCGTTCTGCTCGGCTTTATCACCCTGAATCGGTATATCAGCTATAAGGAGCGCGTTGCCCTGGCCCAGTTGGGGTTCTCTATGGAGGAACTGAGCCGAGAGGCGGCCGCGAAGCGTCACGGTAATCGGGGTGTGCTTTGGGGCGGGGTGATCACCGCTATGAGCGGCTTGGCCTTGCTTTTGGGGTTGGCCACGTTGGGAGTGGGAGCCTGGCTGCTCGCCGGTTTGCTGCCCTTATTCGTGGGACTGGGCATGGTGCTGATCTACTTTATGACCTTGGGCCTGGCCCCAGAGCCTAAGAGGACCCCCGCTGAGGCTCCCGGTTCTGGATCAGGGGCCGATGTTGAGGCGGCCGCGGGGGAGAGGCCTGCCCCGGGTCAAGCGGAAGGCAAGTCGCGCAATATGTAAACGGGCTTAAAACAGCTGGGGTTTTTTGGCTTTTACCAATACGCTGGACACTCGGCGAGGTGAGGGGCCAGCAATGTGAATGACCCTTTGGCGGATTTGGTTGTGCGCGCGCAGCGTGGCGATATGAGCGCTTTCGCCCAGCTCGTTGCCCAGACTCAGAATGGCGTGTACAACCTAGCCTATAGTGTGTTGCACAATCATGAGGACGCGCAAGATGTAACCCAGGAGATTTATCTGCGGGTTTGGCGCGCTTTGCCAAGCTTTCGGAGTGAGGCCAAGTTCACTACTTGGCTCTATCGTCTGGCAGTTAACACTTGTTTGAACAAGCGTCGTCAGCTTCGGGCACAACTGAACGTCATAGATAGTGATGAGGTGTTGCAGTCTCTGACCGCAACGGACAAGGATCCGTTGACAGTCGCTCTAGATAAGGAGCGCGCGACACGCCTTTGGGCGGCGGTGGATCGCTTGCCGGAGAAGTATCGTCTGGTGATCGGCTTATTCTATCAGGAGCAACGCTCGTATCAGGAGATCGCCGAGATCCTCTCTCTGCCTGTAGGCACCGTGAAGGCGCACCTGAACCGTGCGCGTGCGGCCCTGGCGCGAAGTCTGGGCCAAGATCAGGAGGGCGAAGATGTCTCTATGTGAACCGTTTCGCCGACAGTTACCTCAATATGTTGCCGATGGCGAGCCTTTGGAGGCCGCGTATAACAGCTTGCGGGAACACCTTCGCGTTTGTCCTTCCTGCAATGCTTTCGCCGAGCGGCTACGCCTCGTGGAGGGGGCTTTGCGCACCTATCCTTCTGTGTCACCTGCGCCCGACATGACCGAGAGGATCATGCAGGCCGTCTCCTCGGAAAGCCAGACAAGACAGGAGGAGTGGCAGATCCTGCCTTGGGACGTCTGGGTGCCCGTCCTGGCTTTCCTCCTTGCCGTGGCGATCGCCTTGATGTCCATTCCCGCAGATCTTTTATCGGCGGGGGCGGCCCCCGAATGGGGCACCGTGGTTATCCATTTGCCTCGTTTCCTCAACGCCTGGCTGGGCTCCTTGCAGATTGGTGAGGGTCAGTTCTGGGCTATCTGGATCGGCATCTTTGCCGCCATGGCCGGCGTGGGGATCAGCCTCAGCCTCTCTAACTGGACCCCCGAACACAGCCAAAGCCTTGATCGCCTGGAGACGAGGGTGACCGATATGGCCACTCGTCTATGGGGTCACGGCCGACGCGTCCACTAGATCTCTCTTTTCGGCCACTGAGGGACGAGTGCCGGCCTATAAAGGCATGGCGCTTACATCCCTGTGGGTCGTTCCGGACATCGCCGATTTGCCTTTCTTCCTCGGCTCAAGCATAATACGCCGCGCTCGGCAAAAGCGAGAAGATGTGGGCGGACGAGAGCCTTTTTGATCCTCAGCGCAAAGGCCCCCATCTTTTTC
>DAOTVR010000420.1:0-2686 GCA_034436315.1 Anaerolineae bacterium | reverse complement strand
TGCCGCTGGGCTCGTAGCCAGCGGCACCCACTTCCAAAAGTAGGAAATTCACCTCATGCTTCCCTGCGCTGGCATTACCCAGATCAGGTTCAGGGAGTCGATGGCTACACCCATCCTCTCAGCCCGCTCTCGGGCTCCCCCAGCATGGTCTTTCCAATTGTTGCCTTGATTATAGCTTTATTTGCAGTTAAGTCAAAGTTTGGTTGCGATTGGGTCCGCATGATATGTGCCACCATCATTTGGGAAAAGAGATGGGTGTTGGTACTTTGACCGTCCGCGCCATCTCGGTTGCTGAGGGCCGGGCTCACCCGCAACTCAGCTCATCCTGCTCGTCCCCGTCAATACCCTGCCCTTGGCCTACCAACGTTGCGTTGACCGCCATCGGCCGACTGGGTATAATGGGCCCATTGTAGGGGATTTCAGCATTTCAAACCCGAAAGGGGAGGGAACATGGATGAGTTGATCAAGTTGGTCGCGCAGAAGACCGGTTTATCGCCCGACATGGCCAAGACGGCGGTGGATACGGTTGTAAGCTTCTTGAAGACCAAGCTGCCAGGGCCAGTCGCCGCCCAAATTGACAGCGTGTTGAGCGGAGTGAGCGTCAAGGGCGTGGAGAATTTAGCCAAGGGATTGGGCGGCATTCTGGGCAAGAAGGAGTAGATTGCCGGTTTGGCTTGCCGGCCTGCTATTGACACCGTTGCAGAACGAGGGATTGGCGAACCGATGCTATTACTGGCCAGTTGCTTGGCCAGCCATTTTTTGTTACCGCAGAAAAGAGGAAGGCGAACATCATGAGAACCATTGGGCGCGATGTCACTTATCGTTATCACAGTCGCTTTAACCAGCCCGCGGCGACCGTTAAGCCGGGGGAGATCTTTAAGGTGCAGACGGAGCTATGTTCCGGGCCTTGGCTGAGGAGCGTTGAGGACCGCTATCGGCCAGAGCTGAACGCCGGGCCCAACCCGGCGGTCGTGGTAGCCGTTGAAGGGGCCAAGCCAGGGGAGTGCTTGGCCGTACATATTCACGATATCGTGCCCGATGAGGTGGGCTACACCGCTAACAGCCCTGGCGGCGCCTTCCCGGACTGGATCCGCCACGTCGGCTGGGGAGTCATCACCAAGACGGTGCGCATTCGCCAGGGCTTTGTGGAGTGGGATGAGTCGCTGAAGCTGCCCATTGCTCCGATGATCGGCGTGCTGGGCACGGCGCCGGCAGTGGAGATCTTTAGCAACTCCTGGCCTGGGCGGCATGGGGGCAATATGGATATCCAAGAAGTGCGTCCTGGGGCGACGGTTTATTTGCCTGTTGAGGTGCCCGGAGCGCTTCTGCACGTCGGCGATGTACACGCCATCATGGGCGACGGCGAGATCTGCGGTGCGGGGGGTATTGAATGCCGCGGCGAGGTGACCCTGAGCGTGGATATCCTCCCCAGGCCCGCCCGCATGCGTTGGCCGCGGATCGTTGATGCCACGCATATTATCGCCGTGGGCTGTGCTCGGCCGGCAGAGGATGCTTTTCGCCTTGCGGTGGAGGAACTGCTTTACTGGATGGTGGATCGCTACGGCTTTGAGCTGACCGAGGCCTTTATGCTCTTGGGCCAGGTGTTGGAGGCGCGCGTAACCCAATTTGTGGACCCGCTTTATACCTATGTGGCCAAGGTCAGACGCGACTATCTCCCGGCGCTAGAGCCGATGGAATGACCAGGAGACAAGATGCAGATCACTTGGCTGAAGCTCGTCGTTGTAGTCTTTGCCGGGTTTGTGGCCGGATTCGTCAACGTCATGGCCGGCGGGGGGTCGTTTCTCACGCTGGTGGCCCTGGAGTTCGCCGGCCTGCCCGCGGCGATGGCCAACGGCACGAACCGTTTGGGCGTGGTGACCCAGAACATCACCGGCCTCCTGGGGTTTCGCAGCAAGGGGATAGCGAACGCCAAGACCAGCCTCCAATTCGCCATCCCGGCATTCTTGGGGTCCATCGTCGGCGCCTACATTGTGGTGGACCTGCCCGAGGTTCTCTTTCACCGTATCCTCGCCGTAGCAATGATCGTGATCCTCTTCACCGTGGTTTTTGACGTGAAAAAGTGGCTGAAGGTCAAGTCCTTTGAGATGACGCCCGGCCGCAAGGTGCTCTCTTTCGTCGTGTTCTTTTTGATCGGCATCTACGGGGGAGCGATCCAGGCAGGGGTGGGCTTTTTCATCATCGCGGCCTTGGTGATGATCGCTGGGCAGAACCTGGTGATCACCAACAGCTACAAAGTGCTGATTATCGCCTTATTGACCATCGTGGCCTTCGTGATCTTTCTCCTCCGCGGGCAGGTGAACTGGCTCCTGGGCGCAGTGCTCGCGGTGGGCAACGCGGTAGGAGGATGGGTGTCCAGCTGGCTATCGGTGGAGAAGGGTGAGAAGCTGGTCAAAGCGGTGCTGGCGGTGATGTTGAGCTTTGTCTCCTTGCAGTATCTGGGGATCATCCCGAGTTTCTAGGGTGGCCTGAAGTAAGGCGTTTTGCTCGCTAGAGATGCCTAGCAAGCTTGGAGCAAAAGGTGATCAGCAGAGCGAGAACGGCATTGCCGCCGTTCGCTGGGCGCCGCGTGTGGCCCCGTGGAAGGTGCGCCGGCTCTATGAGAACGATGCCCAAGGCCTGGTTGACGAGGAATTGATCGACGATGTAGCGTATAGTCTCTATGCTC
>DAOTVR010000419.1:0-1528 GCA_034436315.1 Anaerolineae bacterium | reverse complement strand
CTGCGCGAGAACGGCCGCCGCTGGGTGGAGGAGCACTATGACTGGCGGCGGGTCTATGGGCAATGGGATGAGGTGTATACAATAGCCTGCCGGCAAGATCTCAAGCTACGTGTAAGGGATGATGGCTGATGTCTATCGTTCAGCGACCGTGGTTTGTGTTATGGGTGATCATCGCTCTCGGCGTGGTCCTACGCGTTGGCGTCGCCTTCTACTTGGGTGATATCGTGGATGCTCCACCGCTCATGACCGACCAACGTTCCTATCACGCGTTGGGCGTGCGAATACTACAAGGCCACGGTTACAGTTTTAATAACTATTGGTATCCCTTCACACCCCCCCATACGCCAACGGCGCATTGGTCTTTTCTCTACCCCCTCTTTGTCGCCGCCGTCTACGCTGTATTCGGCGTTCACCCTTTGGCGGTGCGGCTGGTGCAGGCCGTTCTCGGGGGGCTCTTGTTGCCTTGGATGGTCTATCGCCTCGCCCGGCGGCTTACGCTGACGGCGCACGGCACGCCCCCTGTGGGAGGGGCCGTTAGCAGGGAGGGTTTGGAGCAAGGGGCGGGCTGGGGCTGGCAAGGGCTTCCCCTTCTCGCTGCTGCCCTATGTGTCATTTACGGCTATTTCATCCTCTATGCGGCCACGCTCATGACCGAGACCTTTTACATCGTGGCCGTGCTTTGGTCGCTGGAGACCGGCTTGCGCCTGGGGGCGCGTTTGCGGGAGGGGCACTCCGTGCCATGGCGGTTGGCCCTGGAATTAGGCCTTAGCCTGGCCGTGGCCACGCTATTACGCCAGTCGTTCTTGCCCTGGGTGCCGCTCTTTTTTCTATGGCTCCTTGTTAAAGCGTTTACCCGTTCCAACGTTTCAACGTTCGGACGTTCCAACGTTCTAACGACTGGATGGGCTGCTCTCCGCTCGCTGATCCTGGCCGGGCTGGTCCTGGTGTTGGGCATTTTGCCCTGGACGATCCGCAACTATCGCGTCTATGGGCGGTTTTTGCTCCTGAATTCCAATACCGGCTATGCCATGTATTCGGCGCAACATCCTATGCATGGCGTCAGCTTCCATGAGTTTGAGGCTGCGCCGCTGCCCCCAGACCTCAAGGGGACAAATGAGGCCGAATGGGACCGGGAGCTATTGCGCATCGGCCTCCAGTACGTGCGCGATGATCCTTGGCGTTACCTGCGGCTCTGTTTGAGTCGCGCGCGGGCGTACTTTGAGTTCTGGCCCACGCCCGACACGGTCCCGTTACATAATATCGGGCGCACGGCCTCGTTTGGGCTTTTCCTACCCTTCATGCTCTATGGCCTTTACCTTTCCCTGCGCCGATGGCCTTCGCAGGGGGATCCTTTGCGTCCCTGGGGGCTTGGCTTGCTTTATCTTTTCATGGTCTTTTATCCCTTATTGCACATTCTCACGTGGGCCATGGTGCGCTACCGCCTTCCGGTGGACGCGCTGGGGTTGATCTTTGCCGCCTTGGCCTTGCACGACCTTTATATACGGGTGCGACGTTGGTTGGCCTTGCG
>DAOTVR010000418.1:0-5530 GCA_034436315.1 Anaerolineae bacterium | reverse complement strand
CGAATTGTACGTGGGCGGGCAGCTCGCGCTCAAAGAGGGGGCCGTAGGTGCGCCGGTCGCACGCGCCGACGACCACCTCGCCGAGGCCCTGCGAGCGGATGATCTCCCGCATGGAGGCCAGCCCCTCCGCTAAACAGCCGAAGGGCACGACCTGGGCCAGGGCGACCTCGGGAAGGCTTTCGGCATAGCGTATCGTCTCCGCCAGATCGATCGCTGCGCCGATCTCCCCGGCGCAATCGCAGACGAAGACGCCGACGCGCCGCGCCCCGGCGCGTTCCTTGTCCGGCGCGACCGAGGGGCCTGTGGAGGGCCGATATCCTAGGAAAGAGCAAGCCCGTGCAGCCGCCGCGCTCGCCTGCATCAGGCTATCGGCGATATCGGCCGGGCCGGCGGCCGTCCCGGCGACGAAAATCCCCTCACGCGGGGTATCCACGGGGGTGAGGGACGCGGTGCGGATGAAGCCGAAATCATCGGTAGCCAGGCCGAGCGCCCGCGCCAGCTCCTTGGATTCGTGGGCTGCCTCGGCGCCCACCGAGAGGACCACCAGGCCGTAACGCTCCTCAATCAGCCGGCCGTCCTCGCCCGTCACCTGAACGATCAAGTCGTGCGTGGACGGGTCCTCGCGCAATACCGAGGGCCGGCAGCGGATCAGACGGATACCGTATTGCGCCCGCAAGGGATCATAGGTAGCGCTGAAGGACTTGCTGAAGACGCGGTCGTCCATCAGGTAAATGTCCGCCTGGATCTGGGGCAGAAGCTGCTTAGCCAAGATCGCCTGACGGGTGGCATAGCCACAGCAGAAGGCCGAACAGTAGTCGTGATCCTCGTCTCGGGAGCCGACGCACTGGAACCAGGCGATGCGATCGGGGGGCTGGCCGTCGCTACGGCGCAGGATACGCCCCTCGCCGGGGCCGGCCGGCGAGGTCATGCGCTCCATCTCCAAGCCGGTGAAGACGTTGGGGAAGCGCCCATAGCCGTATTCCTGGCTCAGGGCAGCGTCGTAAAGCTGCATCCCCGTGGCCACGATGACCGCGCTGACCGCGACGCTCTCGGTGATAGGCGCCTGCTCCAGGTTGATGGCCTGAGTGGGGCAAACCCGGGCACAGCGACCACAATGGGCGCAATAATCCCCTTTGTCGATGGCGTAGGCGTCGGGCACGGCGCGCAAGGCAGGCTTATAGGCCGCCTTGCGCCGTACTAGGCCGGCCTGGAAGGGATCGGGCAACTCCTGAGGGCAAACTTGGGCGCAACGGTCGCAGTTGATGCAAAGAGACACATCCACATAGCGTGGCTGGCGGCGGATCGTGGCCCGAAAATCGCCGAGCGCGCCCTCCAGGGCGAGCAGTTGGCTCTGCGTCCAGACGGCGAGGTGATCGGGGCGAGCGCGATCAAGGAGCTCTGCCGAGAGCGTGGGGCGCGTGCAGCCGGGGCCATGGCGAGTTTCCCCACGGCAGAGGAGGCAATTGTGCAGGGGGAACATGGTACCCAACTGGGCCACGGTGCCCCCTAAGGTTGCCGCTTTCTCGAGCAGCAGCACATCCAGGCCGGCGTGGATTAGATCCAGCGCGGCGCGTTGCCCGGCGACGCCGCCGCCGATGACCAGGACAGGCTTGGGCTTGGAAGTCAAAGAAAAACCTCCTTTTGGCCGCCGGATAGGGTTGCCTCTACGATGTGGACAGGGCGGCCTCCACGAATTGTACCAGGTCCACGACGCGCAGGCGCAGGTTTTGGGCGCGCGCGGCCTTGCTCAGCGTGCGCACGCATTGCGGGCAGGCCGAGACGAGGTAATCGGCGCGCACCTCGGCGGCCTGGGCGATGCGCTTGGCCGCGATTTGGCCAGTCAACTCCGGAGAGAAGGTTTCCAAGTCGCCCCCGCCGCCGCAACAGAGGGCATGCTCGCGGCTATTTTGCATCTCCACGAAGGTGAACCCGGGCACCCGGCGCAAGACCTCACGTGGCTCCTCATAGTGCCCGCCCTTGCGCCCCAGGTCGCAAGGGTCGTGGTAGGTGACGATGCCGGGCCGTCGCGGCTCGCCCAGGGTGATCTGGCCTTCGTCAAGGAGCGCGCACAATAGCTCGCTGGCGGTGAGGACCTCAAGGCCCAGCGACTCGCCCAACTCTTGGGCGTAAAGGTGCTGCCACATATGGTAACACGAGGGGCAGGTCATCACCACGCGCTTGGCCCCGATGGCCCGCACTGCGGCGAGGTTGTGAGCCATTAGCTCCCTGGCCTGGGCGAGCTGTCCAGCCATGAGCAGCGGAAAGCCACAACACCATTCCTCTCCGCCCAGGGTGGTAAAATCCAGGCCCGCCCTGGAGAGGATGGTCACAAAGCTCTGGGCGATGCCGTAGGTCATGGGGAACATCGCCGTCACGCAGCCTACGAAGTAAACCGTCTCCGCACCGGGCTTGCGCTCTAGGCCCGTTGGCAGTTCGGGCAAGTTGCTCGCCCAAGCCAGGCGTGCGGCGTTGTCCTCGCCGGAGACATTGTGAAAGGTTTGTACACGGCTACCCAACATGCCTAAGGCACGGAGGCCCTTGGCCAGGGTTTCATCGGCCCGGAAAACCTCTTGCTTGCCGGCTAGGTAATACTCCTGCATCGTCTTTTGGCGCAGAAGTTCCACCAGGCGGCGCACGCTGATCCCGTAGGGGCAATGTTCGGTGCAAGAATCACACCCCAGGCAACGCCAGATGCTGGCATCGCTCACCAAACGCCCCTCCAAGCCCCATTGGGCCATGCGCATCATCTGCGCCGGGGCGATGGTCATAGCCGGGGCGGTGGGGCAGCTGGCGCTACACCGCTGACACTGGTAACAAAGGAAGGGATTCTCGCCACAGGCCCGCCGCACATAGTCGGCCAAAGCAGCGCTTAGAGCAACCGTCATGGTCTCTCCCAGGTTTTGTTTAAAACATGGACGGGGCCGGATGAGAAGGGAATCCCCTTACGGGGACAACACGAACGTCGTCAGATGAAAAAGTGCACCTTGGAATTGGCGGCATCGCGCATCATCCGGGCCGCGCCGACCACGTCCTCCACCTCGTCGATGAGGTCCTCGCGGGTGATCTCCATCACGTCCATGCTCATCTTACAGGCCAGGAAATGAACGCCGAGATCCAGACACGTCTGGCGTAGCTCCTCAAGGGGGGTCACGCCCTTGTCGGCCATCATCTTCTTGAACATCCAGCGCCCCAGCCCGCCGAAGTTGAACTTGGAAGGACCCAGGCGGTTGATCCCTCCGCGGTTGATGATCCCCAGCATCTTGGCCATCAGCCCCTTACCGGTGCGGTTGCCCTTCTGGATGGCCTTGAGCCCCCAGAAGGTGAAGAAGAGGGTGGTCTCCATCCCCGCTGCCGCCGAGGCCGCGGCGATGGTGAAGGCGGCAAAGATCTTGTCCATGTCGCCGCTGAAGACGACGATGGTGGTCGCGTTGTTATCCTGGCTGCTCATGCTAGGCCCTCTTTCTTACATAATACTTGACGTAACTTCCGGCATCTTCCTCGCCGAGGAACTCGTTGCCCGTCTGCTCGCACCAGGCGGGGATGTCGGCATGGGCGCCCTCGTCGTCGGCGCGAATCTCCAACACCTGGCCGGGCTGCATCTTGCGTATGTTCTTGGCCAGTTGCACGATGGGCATGGGACACATCTGCCCGATGGAATCCTGAATTAGATCCGCTTGCATCGTCTCCCCTTTCTGCCGGGTCTCAGAGCCACGGCACCACGTTATGCTGTTCAACCAGTTCCACAAAGCCCTCGTAGCCGATCACTTGGATCCCCTCGATCACTTGGCCGATCCCCCGCGCCTCCAGGTCGGCGTCCAGGGCGTAGAGAGGGTGATGGGCCAGCGCTTCACGCACCAGCGCTTCGCTCCTGGCCCCAGGGATGGCGGCATAAACGCCGTCCTCATAGAGCAGGATGGGCGCCCCCTGGGGGGCGATGCGCAAGACAGAGCTCAAGTTGCTTGCGCTCAACGGCGACTTGTTGATCATGTAGAGCATGCGGCTATCCCCCTAGAATGGTAACACCTTATCGGCGCCCTCAAGGATCTGGGCGACCTGGGTGCTGCTTACCACCTTGACCTCCATCACCAAGTCCTCGGGCCTCAAGCCCCGTTCGGCCAAGGACTCGTCGTGCACGTAAAGCTCCTGCACCTGAACGTCGGCCAGCATGGGGAAGGCCTCTCCCAGGGGCTTCATCTCCAATTTGGCCGGGTTTTGGCCCTTCACCAGGGCGTAGACGCCGTCATCCACAAAGAGGACGGAGATATCCAGCTCAAAGACGGCGATGCCCATAATGGAGCGGAAGGCCTCGGCGGTATAGACGCTGCCATAGGGCGCCTTGCGCATCAAGACGACCACCTTGTTGCTCACGATCTCCCCCTTAATCCCCGAAGGTGACGAAGCGTTCGGCCTTTTGCAGGTAATCGGCCAGGGAGCCCAGCCCGGAAAGGCGCACGTGCTCCACTTTAATGTTAGGCATCATTCCCCGGTACTTGGCACAAGCAGTACAGGCGGTGACTTCAATCCCTTGCTTGCCGAATTCGTCAAAGCGCCGGGCGATGTTACGCTCGCCGGGGGGATTGATGAACTGATTGGCGTTGTGCACGCCGTCGGCGAAGAGGAAGATGCCCACGATCTCGTGGCCGCGGGCCAGGGCGGCCCGGATGAAATGATAGGCCGAATCCGCGGCCTGATGTTGGTATGGCCCCTCAAGGATCATCACAGCGATCTTCAAAGGATGTGCCTCCTGCTCTGAAGATGGCCCTCACCCCGGCCCTCTCCCGATTCCGGGCGAGGGGGCAAAAATGATGCTCTAATTAGAAATAGGTTAGCGTCTCCAGCTCGCCCCGGGCGAATTTCGCCACCGCCTCGCGGACGGTGAGCTCTTCATCGGCGATGGCAACGGCGATCCCCAGGGCCCGCAAGGCGACACAGCACGCCGGGCGGATGGCCGGCGTGATCACCACCGTCGCCCCGCTGCGCGCGGCGGCGCGGACGGCATTCAGGCTGGCCTGCACGGGCGACTCCGCCGGCTCCACCGGCACGAGCTGATAATCCATCGTCCGGGGATCGACGAGCACGAAGGAGGTGCAAGGGGCCGCCTGGGGCCCGAGCTTGGCCTCCAAATTGTCCCCGTGAGTGGCCACGGCGATCCTTTCGGGCGGCGGCTCGTAAGCCTTGAGCGTGGCCGGCCCGCTGGCGTAGCGCGTGATCGCCTCGCGCACCGTCATGCGGGGGATATCGGCGATGACTTCAATGCCCAAATCAAGCAGGGTTTGTCGGCAGACGTCGGAGATGCGCCCGCTGAGGACCACCTGAGCGCCCTGATTAGCAATCGCCCGCAACAGGGCTAATCTGGCCTGCAAGGGAGTTTGTTCCTCCGGCGAGACGCTGAGCACCACGAAATCCATCGTCTCCGTATCCACCACCAGGAAGCGCTGGCAAGCATCAAACGGCGCGCCGGCCCAGCTCTCCAAAGATGTCCCTAATGAGGATACGGCGATCTTCATCCTGGCCTCCCCTCGGCCTTGCT
>DAOTVR010000417.1:0-5915 GCA_034436315.1 Anaerolineae bacterium | reverse complement strand
TATCTCTCCATTGAACTGGGCACCCTGGATTGGCGCGCGGGAGAGCCGATCCCCATCACCGTCACCGCGCACTATGCAGATGGCTCGCCCCTACCGATCTCGGGCACGGTGGCCCTCTCGGCCAGGGACCTGAGCCGCTACGATTTCGCGCCCATCACGCCGAGGGAGATGACCCTGAGCGGTGGCACGGGCACGGCCAGCGTCACCTTACAGCGCGCCGTGCCCTCGCGCTTTTGCGTGCAGGTGGCCGGCAGGATGCGCTGCAGCCCGGTGGTTTCCGTGCGGCCGGGCCCTGCGGAGAGCATCTCCGTCACCACTGACCTTCCGGAGCCGCGCCCCCACTGGTCGCCCGTCGGCCACATGGGGCAGCCCTTTACGTTGTCCTTGACCATCTTGGATCGTTATCGCAACGTCGTCACCGATTACACTGGGACGGTCCAATGTGAGTGTCGGCAGTGGGCGCCCGTCAGCGCCGAGTTGCCCTCCTATACTTTCCAGCTCGCAGATCGGGGCTATCGTCAGTTCCCGGCGGGCGCGGTGATCCCCGGCGCGGGCGAGTGGAACGTGGTCTGCTTTGATACGTCCGATCCGCGCATTGCCGGCACGCAGACGGTGAATATTCAACCCTGAAAGGCAGGGGATGAGACGATTTCTAGATGAGTGAGAGGCTTGATTTAAAGCAAAAGATCCAACAGGCCCTGCGCTTAGACAGGGCTGTGGCGCTCGTCTGGAAGAGCGCGCCCGGCTGGACGCTGGTCAACGTGGCCCTGGTCTTTGTCCAGGGGCTGCTCCCCCTGGCCACCCTTTACACCGTGAAGCGCATCGTGGATGGGGTGGCAGCCGGCCTGGCCGCGCCGGATAAGGTCGTTGCCTTTCGGCCCGTGTTGGGCTGGATCCTCCTCGCGGGGGGAGTGGCCATTTTCTCTGCTTTGAGTCGCTCCCTGGCCGAGCTGGCCGCGGAGGCCCAATCCTGGGTAGTGACCGACGCCGTCTCCGACATCCTTCACGCCCAGTCGGTGGCCGTGGACCTGGAATATTACGAGAACGCCAGCTATTACGACGCCCTGCATCGGGCACAGCAGGAAGCGCCCTATCGGCCCACGCGCATCGTCAACGGCCTGGTCGGGATCGGGCAAAGCTGCATCTCCCTCTTGGGCATCGCCGGCCTGTTGTTCTCTTTCAATTGGCTGTTGGCCTTGATCATGTTCTGCGCCGCCCTGCCGGGCGCCTTGGTGCGTATGGTATACTCCCGCCGCCTCTATAACTTGCAGCGCCAGGAGACCGAGACCGAGCGTCGTGCCTGGTACTATCATTGGATGATGACCGATTCCTATCACGCCAAAGAGCTTCGCTTATTCAACCTGGGGGCGCTCTTCCAGGAGCGCTTCCGTGCCCTGCGACGGCAGATTCGGGAGAGGCGTCTCTCGCTTTCCCGTCGGCGCTCGTTCTCCAGCCTACTGGTGCAAGGTCTGGCCTCGGCGGCCATCTTTGGCACCTTCGCTCTGATCGCTTACCGGACCCTCCAGGGGGCGGTTAGCTTGGGCGGCCTGGTGATGTATTATCAGGGCTTCCAGAGCGGCCTGGGCTTCCTTCAAGCCATCCTAGCCGGCCTCACCGGACTATATGAGGACAATCTGTTCCTGACCAACTTTTACCAGTTCCTTGAGTTGACCCCCAAGATCAGGCCTCCGGCGCGGCCCCGGCCCGTGCCGGCCGAGCTGCGCCAGGGGGTCTCCTTCCAGGGGGTGAGCTTCACCTATCCCGGTAGCTCCAAGCGGGCTTTGGAAGACATTGACCTTACCCTTGCCCCCGGCGAGGTCATCGCCTTGGTGGGGGAGAATGGGTCCGGCAAGACCACCTTGATCAAGCTCCTTTGCCGGCTCTATGACCCCAGTGAGGGCCGGATCACCGTAGACGGGATTGATCTTCGCCAACTGGATCCGGTTTGCTGGCGGCGCGAGATCAGTGTGATCTTCCAGGACTATATCCATTATCACCTCAGTGCGGCGGAGAACATCTGGTTGGGCAACGTGGAGCAAGAGCCTGAGCGGGATCGGATCGTTCGGGCGGCCCAGCTCTCCGGGGCCGATCCGGTCATCCGCCGCTTGCCTCAGGGGTATGATACCATCCTCGGACATTGGTTTGAGGAGGGGCAGGAGCTAAGCATCGGCGAATGGCAGAAAGTGGCCCTGGCGCGAGCCTTTATGCGCGAGGCGCGCATCGTCGTCCTGGACGAGCCGACCAGCTCCCTGGATCCTTTGGCGGAGGCCGAGGTCTTTCAGCATTTTCGCCAGTTGATCCGGGGGCGCAGTGCGATCCTCATCAGCCATCGCTTCTCCACCGTGCAGATGGCCGATCGCATTTACGTCCTGGAGGAAGGGCGCATCGTGGAGCAGGGCACGCACCAGGAACTGCTGGCCCAAAACGGTCGTTACGCCTGCCTCTATCGCGCGCAAGCGCAATATTACCAAGGGGATATGGCCCTAATGGGAGAGACCGAGCTCAGGGCACATCCAGGGGAGGCAGGGCGGTGAGCGGAGAGCCGATCAAGCCGAGCCTCACCGCCGAGCAGGAGCTGCTCCTGGGGGCTATCCGCGTGGATCACGCTTGGGACGAGCGTATCCGAGAGCTAGTGGAGCAGGGGGTGGATTGGGCTGTCCTGCGGCAGTTGGCCCTTGACCACGGCGTTCTTCCGCTCCTTTACACCCGGCTTAAGGCCGTGGCCGAGGGCTTGCTCCCGCCGCAGGAGGTGGCCCTTTTGCGACAGCTCTACCTGGCCAATGCCCAGCGCAATGTGCGTTTGGTCCAGGAACTGTTGCGGGTGTTGCGTTTCCTGGCCGCTCAGGGAATTGAAGCGCTTCCGCTTAAGGGGCCGGCCCTGGCTATGCAGGCTTATGGGGATGTCTCCATGCGTGTGATCAGCGACTTGGACATCCTCATCCATCGCCAGGATTTTTATCGCGCCTATAACTTGTTGCCCCAACTTGGCTATGTTCCTCGTGTGTCCCTCAGTGGCCGCGAGGGTAAATGGATCCTACGCTCAGCCACAGAACTTGAGTTCACTAACCAGCGCGGGCTATTATTAGATGTTCATTGGGCGGTTTATCAATGGCTCTGGCCTATCAAGTCGGACGTTTTCTGGCAGCAAACACGGTCCTTGCCCCTGAACGGTGTGGACGTCCAGATGCTCTCGCCGGAGAACACGCTGTTGATGCTTTGCGTCGTCGGCACCAGGGACCAATGGTTCCAGCTGAAGCTCGTCGCCGACCTAGCCCATCTTATCCATGCCCATCCTGACCTGAATTGGGAGGTTCTCTTAGAGCGGGCCCATAAGCTCGGCGCGTGGAAGCTGCTCTGTCTTGGCCTTAGCTTGGCTTGTGAGGTGGGCGGCGTTGAGCTTCCGCCAGAAGTGGGCGATGCCGTCGGGCTTGATCTTGCTGCCCGCAAGCTTGCCAATGCGCTGAAGGGGCGATTCTTTATCTCCATGGACGAACGAAGGGAACAATCGGCTTCGTTGCTCCCCTTGAGCGAGCGCCTGCGAGACTCGCTCTATTACGCGTTGACGCCCAAGCAGAGGGATTGGGAATGCATCAACCTGCCGGATTCGCTCTATACTTTGTATTATTTGGTCCGGCCTTTTCGCTTGCTCGCCGCGTACAGTACGGCTCTCATGCGCTCTCTTGCTAGGCGCTGGACGCTGCGGCGTGATGATACGCCTTGACATAGGTTTGCTTTTGCAGTATAATAGATTATAGATTGCTATTTGGCGATAAAGTTCACTTTCAACTTTCTGATATGTGTTTTTAGTGCCTCTTGATATGGCCACTGGGCTTTGGCTCTCAGCACCGAGGGCTGAGGCCCGGCCGCCGGCCAGTTTCGTAGGCATGACCACGTCCTGGGCGGCGGATCGCATAGCTTCGCCTCGTTTCCGTGCATGACGTATGGCAAATGTACGGAACGGCGGAGCCTGCCAGGGTGAAGCGAGAAACCCCTACATGCCCTCATCTGATCGCCAACCGAACTCTACTAAGGTCACTATTGAGTTAGACCGCCCGCTCCTTGTGCTCAGTCCGCAGCAAGTCTCTCTCATTGATGCGGCATTGGCCGAGCTGGGGCCTTTCAGCGAGGTGCGGCTGGTCAAGAACAAGGGCAAGCTGCGCTACATCATCCGCTTGGAGAGCGTGGACATTTTGTCCGAGCTATGAGGGGAACGCGGCTAGACAAAAGCGTATAACGTTAGGAAGAGGCTTCGTCAGAGGTGAAAGATTCCCGGAAGCCCCTTCGTATATCTACATGTTGTACGACGCGGCGGGGAAACGATGAAAGTGCTCTCCATCTTTGGCACGCGCCCCGAGGCCATCAAGATGGCCCCGGTGGTCCAAGAGCTGAAGCGTCACCCCCAGCAGATCGTCAGCCGGGTGTGCGTCACCGCGCAGCATCGCCAGATGTTGGATCAGGTTCTGACCCTTTTCGGCATCGTCCCGGACTATGATCTGGATCTGATGCAGCCCGACCAATCCTTGAGCCAGCTCACGGCGCGCGTCTTTGAGCAGCTTGATCCTGTGTTGGCGGCCGAGAAGCCCGATTGGGTGCTCGTCCAAGGGGATACGACCACGGTCATGGCCGCGAGCCTAGTGGCCTTTTATCATCGGGTCAAGGTGGGGCATGTGGAGGCCGGCCTGCGCACCGGCCGCCGCTATGAGCCTTTCCCTGAGGAGATCAACCGCCGCGTGGCCAGCGTGGTGGCCGATCTTCATTTCGCCCCCACCGGACGCGCTCGGGAGAACCTCCTGCGCGAGGGTGTGCCTGACGAGGCCATCCGCGTCACCGGGAACCCGGTCATCGACGCCCTGAAGATGGTTGCCGACCTGCCCTATAGCCCGGATGGTGGCCCGCTCAAGGGGATTCCCTGGGAGAGGCGCTTGATCCTGGTGACCGCCCATCGCCGGGAGAATTTGGGCCGGCCTCTGGAGCAGATTTGCCTGGCCCTGTGCGACCTGGCCGAGGCCTATGCTGGGGATGTGCACATCGTTTATCCCGCCCATCTCAATCCCCACGTGCAGGAGACGGCCCATCGCCTTTTAGGTTCCGTCTCCGGCGTGACGCTTACCGATCCCTTGGATTACCTGCCGCTGGTTTACCTGATGAAGCGGGCCACCTTGGTCTTGACCGATTCGGGCGGCATCCAGGAGGAGGCTCCCGGCTTGGGCAAACCCGTCCTCGTCTTGCGCGAGGTGACCGAGCGCCCCGAGGCCGTGGAGGCCGGCACCGTGCGCCTGGTGGGGACGGAGCGGCAAAGGATCGTCCGCGAGGCCAGCCGCCTCCTGGATGATGCCGAAGCCTATGCCCAGATGGCCCGGGCCGTCAACCCTTATGGCGATGGCCACGCGGCTTCGCGCATCGTCCAGGCGATCTTGGAGCGTTGACACGTTTCAACGTTGGCACGTTCGAACGTTCTAACGTGCCAACGTTTTAACGGAATGATCTGATGTCACGGGGAACCTTAGCGGATGTAAAGCTCTATCTGAGCCGCCAGGCGTCCAGTTTCTGGCGTTATCTCCTGGAGCAGACGCTGATGGCCCTCTTTGGCTGGGTTCCCACGCTATTGGGGATCGGTCTGCGGGCGGTATGCTACAAGTTGATGATGCGCATGGACGGCTTTGCAGCCATTGAGAACGGCGTGCGCTTGCGTTTCGCCAGCAACATCCATCTGGGCCGCGGCGTCTATCTGGATCAGGGGGTTTACCTGCACGCCTGCCCCAAGGGGATCAAGATCGGCGAGGGCACGCTGGTCATGGCCAATTCTATCCTTCACGTCTATAACTTCCGCAACCTGCCGCACGCCGGGATCGTGATCGGGCGCAACGCCCTCATCGGCGAGGGCAACGTGATCCGCGGCCAAGGCGGGGTGGTCA
>DAOTVR010000416.1:0-6667 GCA_034436315.1 Anaerolineae bacterium | reverse complement strand
AGGCACCGGCGGGGTGAAGATCGCCGATCCGGCGGGTTTTCTAGAGGCGGTGCGCTATGTCTGGGATCTGGCCAAGGGCGGCATCTCCCGTATAGGGCGGCCCGATGCGGGCTACCCGATTATTGCCTGCACCCACGCGTGCTCGGTCAAATGCTATACACGAACGCTACCCATTGAGGATCGCTATGGCACACAAGCCAAGAAGACCATGCTAACCTGTGTGGAAAGCACTTGGTCGGGTGGGCCGCGCGGAGCGCACAAGGCTTATGAGGGCGTCTCTGTTCGCGGGGAAAGGCTCTCCATCCCCAGCGCGCCCGGGTTCGGGAAGGAAGTCGGCCTGGATTTGGTCAACCTGACCAGCGACCTAGGGCTCACGGGCTGGACACACGCTACTTGGGGGCACTACTTTGCCGCTTTGAAGGAACTGGGCATTGAAGAGATCGGCGGCGAGCCTCTGGATATCGATAACCCTGATTGGTGGCGCGATTGGCTTGTGAAGCTGGCGCATCGCGAGGGCCTGGGCGACGACTATGCCGAAGGCCTGGCACGCTTTTATGACAAGCATCAGGTTGGCCCGAGACACTTGGCCGAGTTCTTTGAGTCGGCCGGCAGCCGCGGCCAGGGCTGGCACCGCGAGGGGCGGTTGATGGAGCCGCATCCCAGCCCCTTCTGGGAGTATTCGGCGCTCCTTTATGCCGTCTCCACCCGCGACGTCACACCCAGCACCCATGGCTTCTTCTTCCTGAACGGGCTGTACGGGTATCCCAAAGCCCCTAAGGATCCCTCGGAGATCTCTGAGCGGCTTCAGGAATTGGCCAGACAGCTTTACGGCTCGCCCAAAGCGGTGTATCCTGGAGATGAATACATTGAATATGTGACGATATGGCACCAGCATCGGGCGATCATCAAGGATTCTATGGCCGTCTGCGATTGGGTCTTTCCGATCACGCGCCGAAACTATGACTCGGAAGAGGAGGCTAAGGCGGATACCGGCCCCATTTACGGCGATATCGCCGCGGAGGCCAAGCTCTATCGGCCCTGTACGGGGATCGACCTGGATATCCGCGAGATGGAGCGGCCCATTGCTGAGCGCATCGTCAACTTGGAGCGCTGCATTGAGGTGCGCAACAACGGGCGTTGTCGTGAGGACGACGAGGCCGTCATCCCTCACTACCAATGGCCGGAAAAGACCGACGGCACGCACCTGAGCGCGGATGCTCGGGAGTTTCGCGCTCTGCTTGATCGTTACTATGACTTGCGCGGATGGGATAAGCAGACCGGCTGGCCAATGCCCGAAAAGCTGGAAGAACTTGGCTTGGAAGAGGTGGCCCGGACGCTTGAATCGTTAAAGGCCTCTCAGGTAACGGCAGCGCGATAGATGGGTGTTTGGCCGTTCTCGTTGCAGTAAGGAGCAAGGATGACGGAGGGCGAGCCCAGATCTGCTGACATCGAGGACATTCAGGCTATCTTGGCCGATCTACAGGAGGAGATCCGCCGCCATCGGTTGGCTTTGGGCGAGCTGGGAGCGATTGAGCGCCCTGACCCGTTGGCTAAGGTGCGCCAGCATGTTTGGGTGAATCCTCACTTGCCCATCGGCTGGCCGGTGATGCCCAAGGGGATCATCCCCAAGATCATCGCCTACGCGCAAAAAATCACCCGTCGGCTGTTGCGCTGGTACATTAACCCCCTCGTTGAGCAGCAAAACGCCTATAATGCCGCCGTGGCCGAGGTGTTGGCCGCCCTACAAAACCAGAGCGAGCAACATGGCCTGCTGTTAAGCGAGCTCAAGGAGCAGACGAAGCGTTTGCACGAGCTAGAGACCCTGAGGCAACGTGTTCGGGAGTTGGAAGCTGAGGCCGAACGCGCACGAGAGGCTGCTGAGGCCGAGCGAGATCGGCAAGCGCATGAGGCGGAGATAGTCCGCTTGAGGTTGCAAAGGTTGGAGAACTGGTGGCGCGAAGGTGGAGGCGTTCCCTCAACCACGCCGAAGGGCGTTCCGACGAACGCCTCTACCGCTCCGCCGGTGGACTATTTCCTCCTGGGAGCACGGTATCGCGGCGAGAGGCAGCTGCGCGAGCGTCTTACCGACTATGATGACCTCTTTAGCGACCTGGTTCATGCCCAACGCGAGGGCCGTGGCCCATCGGGTCCGGTCTTGGATATAGGTTGTGGCCGGGGCGATTTCGTTGCCCATCTACAGGAATTGGGGCTACCCGCTTACGGTATTGATACCGACCAGGACGCCGTGCGTGTGGCCCGTTCCGCCGGGCGGGATGTCCGCCAGGAAGAGGCTCTCGCTCACTTGGAGGGCCTGTCTGATAACAGCTTGGCGGCTATCACCCTGATCCAGGTCATAGAGCACTTGGAGATCAACGATGTTTTGCGCCTGTTCAAGTTGGCCAGCCGCAAGCTGGCCCCGGGCGGGCTGGTCATCGCCGAAAGCATCAATCCCTCTTGTTTGGCTGCCTTGAGCAACGCTTTCCTCTTGGATCCGAGCCATCGTATGCCGTTTCATCCCCAATTGACGCGCTTCCTCATGGAACAGGCCGGGCTGTGGAAGGTCCAGATTCGTTTCCTGCGCCCTGTGCCCGAGTCCGCTCGCTTGGCTTTCCTCAAGGAGATAGAGGCGCGTCCTTACATGCAGCCGCTGATCGCCAGCCTTAACCGCAATATCGATCAACTCAATCACATCCTCTACGGCCCCCAGGATTATGCGGCCATCGCCTATAAGCCAGAGGAGTAGGGTATGCGCATCGTTGTTTGCACCAGCCAGATTCCCTTTGAGTTCGGGGGGACCGAGATACTGGCTGATGCTCTGGTCTCCCAGTTGCGCGCCTGGGGCCACGAGGCCGAGCTGGTGCGCATCCCCCTTTGTTGGAACCAGCGGGAAGAGCTGCTCAAGAGCTACCTCGCTTGGCGGTTGGTCAACCTAAAGGTGAGCGAAGGCATCCCTATTGACCGCCTGATCGCTCTCAAGTTTCCCGCTTACGTCGTCTCCCACCCTTATAAGATCACCTGGTTGGTGCACCAGCTTCGCCAGGCCTACGATTTGTTAGGGACTGAATATAGTTACTTTGGCAACTCGGTAGAAGACCGAGAATTGCTTGACCTGATCCGGCGCATGGATACGCGCACGATCGCCGAATCTAAGCGCGTTTTCGCCATCTCGCGCAACGTAGCCAAGCGCCTGCGCGAGTTTAACCAACTAGAGGCCGAAACCCTTTACCCACCTCCCGCCCTTGATGGTCGCTATTACAACGAGGGTTATGGCGATTATATCCTGAGCGTCAGCCGACTGAACGTGCTCAAGCGGGTGAACGTCCTGGTCAAAGCTATGGGCCTGGTCAAGACCCCCGTGCGCTGTCTCATTGCGGGGCGGGGAGATCAGCTTGAGTCGTTGCAGGAGCTGGCCAAGCAGGTGGGGGCCGCCGAGCGCATTGGCTTCCTGGGTTTTGTCAGCGACGAAGAGGCCCTGGCCCTTTATGCCAGGGCGCTTGCCGTTTACTATGCTCCCCTTGATGAGGATTATGGTCTGGCCACGGTGGAGGCTATGAAATCCCAGAAGGCGGTGCTGACGGCCGACGATAGTGGCGGCGTGCTCGAATTCGTGCAGGATCGGGTCACCGGCATGGTCTTTCCCTCAGGCGACGCTGCAGCCCTGGCGCGGTGCATTGATGAGCTCTATGCCGACCGCGCTTTGGCGGAGCGTTTGGGCAGCGCAGCCCAAAACAGGGTAGCTCACATCACCTGGGACGTGACCATTCCTAAGCTGTTGGAGGCCTAGACCATGCGCGTGGCCTTCTTTACCCCTCTTAACCCATTAAGGACCGCCTTGGCCGACATCGCCGAGGGCCTGTTGCCCTACTGGGCGAATCACGTAGAGATCACCGTAGTCACCAACGGCACCTATCAGCCAAGCCATGCCCTTTTTCAGCCTGATAATCCTCGGCGAATCCCTTGGATCACTTACGAGGCCTTCAAGCTGCGCGCGGGTGAGTTCGACCTGATCGTCTATAACCTGGGCGATGAGCCCAATATCCACGGCTACATGTTTGACGCCCTTCACCGTTACCCGGGCCTAGTGCTCCTTCACGACCTGGTTTTGCACCACGCCATCGCGGGGATTACCTGGGCGCGAGGGAATCTCGCCGCCTATATGGAAGAACTGCGCTACAGCTATGGCCGGGAGGCGGAGCGGCTGGCCAGGGAGGTGGTGGCCGGCCGATATGAGGAGATATTTACCCAATACCCCCTGGTAGAGCGCGTGTTGGATAGCAGCCTGGCGGTCGTCGGCTTCAACGAGTATATGTGTGGCCAGATACGGGCCATGCGCCCCGATCTGCCCGTGCGCTGTATCCCGTTGCCGTTTTACCTGCCGGACGGGTTTCCCCCCGATTTTGATGGGGCGGCATTTCGCCGCAATTTAGGCCTGGCCGATCGCCCGGTGGTGGCCTCATTCGGCCTGTTTAACTCCCAGAAGCGCCTGGATTTGGCCCTGCGGGCCTTCAAACGCCTGGTCTTACGCCATCCCACGGCCGTTTATCTGCTGGTGGGGTCTTATATTGACCCAAGTCTGGAGGACAAGCTCCAGACGGTCGGCCTGAGCGGCAAGGTGAGACAGGTTGGCTGGCAACCACCCGTTGAGTTCGTCAAGTACATGTGCGCCGTGGACGTGGCCGTGCACCTACGGTATCCTCATGTGGGCGGCACGCCCTACACGCCCATTCGCCTGCTAGGGCTGGGCGTGCCCACGATCATCAGCGACATAGAGCCTTTAGCCTCCTTCCCGCGCGACGCCGTAGTGCGCATCACCCCTAACCAGCCCGATGAGGAGGCAATGGTCTTTGCGGCTATGGATTACCTGCTCACCCATCAAGAGGTGGCCCGGGCCCTGGGGCAAAACGCCCGGCGCTATGTGCAGGCAGCTCATGACTTGCCCTCTATAGCCAGCCAGCACGTCGCTTTCATGCGCGAGGTCGCCGCTCGGCGCGAGGACTTGCAGGAAAGCGTTCGTGCCCGTCGGCAGGCGGTTATGACCTCTCAGGTTTCTGGCAGCAGCTTGGCCCGCGTGGCCGGCGAAGGGTTGGCTGAGCTGGGCGTCTTGCCGGAACAAGGTCATCTATTGCAGCCTGTCGCTTCGGCGATCCGTGAGCTTTCCGCCCCAAAGCGCAAGAGGAGACGCTGATATGGCGATAGAGTCATTATTTGAGCGCCGGGTACCGCTTTGGCTTTGGGGCCTGAGCTTGCTGTGCTTCGGGGTCGTTTACGTGCTGCATGCTCAAACCGCTACCGAGGGGATGGATACGACGGGCTATGTATATGCTGCCGAGCAGCTCGCGCGCGGTCAGCTACCCAGGTATTGCAACGATTATAATGAGCTGATCGGCCCTTACTTTACCTACTATGCCTTCTCGGCCAATCCCAATGTGCCCGGCCCGTGTCGTTTTTACAGTTATCCAATAGGATTCCCCTTGCTCCTGGCAGGTGCTCGTTGGCTGACCAGGCATCCTCAAGCGGTGTATTATGTGGTTCCTCTGCTCGCTCTCTGGGGGTTGGTTGGCGTGTTTGTGTTAGGGCGGCTTCTCTTTGAGAGCCTTTGGGGCGGCCTATGGGCGACGTTGTGGCTCGGCGCTGCCCCGACTTATATATAAAGGACTTGTCCACTCCCTTGTGGGATAGCCTGGCGATCCTGGAAAGACACTATACCCTTTCGCGATACCGAGACCAGCCCGAGATTTACCGTATCCAGCTCAAGGGAAGTTAGTTTCCGCTCATGTTGGCTACAACCGTACCGCAATCTGCACCGGGAGCACTGGTTCTGCTCCTCCTTTTGGCTCTGAGCCTGGCCCTGGGATGGCTGCTTGTCGGGCCTCTTAAGCGCGCGCCCACCTATAGTGTTTTAGAGCACTTGCTGATTTATTGGCTGGTGGGAATCATCGCTTTCTCTTGGGTGGGTACGATCCTGGCTGCATTGAGCCTGTTCAAGTGGTGGCTGGCATTGGGCGTGCTTCTAGCACTGAGCGTCTTTGCTATGTGGTGTAGACGCCGGGCGGTCCCGGATAAGCACTCCCCTGAAGTCCATCTCCAGCGCACCCCGTGGCCGGTTTTATTGGCTGTGGCGCTCCTGCTCGGTGGCGCAGCCTGGCTTTTCGCTCGCCCAGCGGAGAGCTTTTTGCTCACCGATGATTCGGCCGTCTACACCATCGGTGGAATCGTATTAAGCCGGACCGGATCCCTCTTCTTCGAACCCACTATCTCCTTAATGTCTGCGAGTCCTTTCCTCTCAGTTTCCCCTTGGGATCCAGAGGCCGCGCAGACTAGAAATGTATGGATACCTCATACCGACTTTGCGCGTCAATTCTTCGATCTGGGAGAGTCAGGGATCTTGGCGCGTCATTTTGGGCCTTTTTATCAGTGGCGGCTCGACCGCGAGACGCTAGAGATCGGTTTCTTGCCCCTTCCCAAGGTCTGGACGGCACTCGTCGTCTGGCTGTTTGGCCCTGAACGCGCGACGTGGGCTGCGCCCTTCTTTGGCTTAGCTGGCCTAGCAGCCCTTTACGGCTTGGCGCGAAGGCTTCTGAGCTGGCAGACGGGCCTTCTATCAGTGGCCTTGCTCGGCGTGAGCTTGCCTCAGGTCTGGTTTGCCCGCTTTCCTATCTCAGAGATC
>DAOTVR010000415.1:0-3624 GCA_034436315.1 Anaerolineae bacterium | reverse complement strand
AGTTTCTCTTGGAGATCGGCACGGAAGAGCTGCCGGTGGCCGATTTGCGGGAAGCGCTCGCCCAGCTGCAGGACAAGCTGGCCAAGGCCCTGGCCGATGCGCGCCTGGATTACGAGAGCTTTCGGGTCATGGGCACGCCGCGGCGGCTGGTGGCTCAGGTGCGGGGACTGGCCGCGCGGCAGAGGGATCGGGAGCGCATCGTCAAAGGCCCGGCGGCGCGCCTCGCCTTTGACGAGCAGGGAAAGCCCACCAAGGCCGCATTGGGCTTTGCTCGAGGGCAGGGGATAGATGTCTCGGCCTTGCAGGTGCGTTCCTTGGAGGGCAAGGATTACGCTGTGGCTGTGATCGTAGATAGGGGGCGCGAGGCGGCGCCGGTGCTCGCCGAGATGTTGCCCGGGGTGGTGGGCGGACTGCAATTCCCGTTGAGCATGCGTTGGAACGCGAGCGGGGTGAGCTTCTCTCGGCCCATCCGTTGGTTGGTAGCCTTGTTGGATGAGGTGGTGGTGCCCTTTGAGTACGCCGGCGTGCGTAGCGGACGGGTATCGCGGGGGATTCGCCCTCAAGGCTCGCCGGAATTAGTGATTGAGCGGGCCTCCGATTACGAGCGCGTAATGGCCGGTGCCGGGATCATGCTGGATGTAGCGGCGCGGCAGGCGGCGATCTTGGAGCAAGCCAAGGCCCTGGCCGCCGAGGTGGGCGGCGAGGTGCCCCAGGATGCCGACTTGCTGGAGGAGGTGGCCAACCTGGTGGAGTATCCCCTGGCCATTCGGGGGGCTTTTGAGCGCGAGTATCTCAGGCTGCCTGAGGAGGTCTTGTTGGCGGTGATGCGCAAGCATCAGCGTTATTTCCCCGTCGTGCGCGAGGGGCGGCTTTTACCCTATTTCATCGTGATCGCCAACGGCGCAGGCCTTGATGTGGACACCGTGCGTCACGGTAATGAGGAGGTCCTGCGGGCGCGCTATGCGGATGCGGCCTTTTTCTACGACGCCGACCGCAAGCAGCCGCTAGAGGCATTTACCCCGCTATTGGCGACGCTGACCTTCCAGGAGCAGCTCGGCTCGGTGTTGGACAAGGTCAAACGCCTGGAGCGCCTCGCGCCGGAGATCGCCCAACTGTTAGGGGCCTCCGAGGCCGAGCTGCGGACGGTCGCGCGCGCGGCAGTGCTCTGCAAGAGCGACCTGGCCACCAAGCTGGTGGTGGAGCTGACCTCGTTACAAGGGAAGATGGGGCGACACTACGCCGAGCTTTCCGGAGAGCCTAGGGAGGTGGCCCTGGCGATTGAGGAGCATTACCTGCCCCAATCGGCCGGGGATCGCCTGCCGACGACGCTGGCCGGGCTGGCCCTTGGACTGGCGGACCGGTTGGATACGTTGGTGGGGCTTTTCGCCGTGGGCATTCGCCCCTCAGGGGCGGCGGACCCCTGGGGTTTGCGCCGGGCGGCGCTTGGGGTGGTGCAGCTCCTGGTGGGCAAGCAGGTCTCGCTGGCCCTGCCCGAGGCGCTCTCACTGGCTGCAGAGGGATTGCCGGTCGCGGCAGACGAGGAGGTGTTGCGGGAGGTCATGGATTTCGTGACCAAGCGCTATCGCGGGTATCTTTTGGATAGCGGCTTTCGTTACGACATGGTGGAGGCCGTGCTCGCCGAGCGGGGTTATGATCCCTACTTGGCCTATCGCACGTTACAGGCTTTTGAGCCTTGGGTGCGGCGCGCGGATTGGGCAGAGTTGCTGGATACGTATGCGCGTTGTGTGCGCATCACCCGGGATCAGGAGGCGATCTATGCGCCCGAGGCACAGTATCTAACGGAGCCGGCCGCGAGGGCGCTCTATGAGGCTTACCAGGCGGTGGCGAAGCGGGTGAACCCGGAGAGCAGCGTGGATGAGCTCTTCCGGGCGCTTGAGGAGCTTAAACCGCTCATCCGCAGGTTCTTTGACGAGATCCTGGTCATGACCGAAGACCCTGAGCTGCGCAAGAGCCGTCTGGGGCTGTTGCAGGGGATCAGCGCGCTCACCGAGGGGATCGTCGATCTGACGGTGATGGAGGGGTTCTGACGCGCGAAAGTTTTAGCCTTAGCCCGGTTGTCACCGTATCTCGGCGTCCAAGCCGTGTTGGGCCAGATCAGTCTGCACGGATTCTAATACGGATCGTGCTTGGGCTACGGCGGCTCGTGCATCAGCCTCGGTGGCATCGGGCCAGTCACCTGGATAGTGCGCTTCCACTGCCCATTCGGTGAGATCGGCCAGGTCGGGATGCGTTTGTTTGATCTGCCAGCCGTCTGGGATCAAGTTGCGTAGCGCGTCCAGGTCGTGACGGTAGGGGAAATCGATCTGCAAGAAAATGAGAATGGCCTTTAGCGCTTTTTCGGCGCATTGCTGCGCGAGCCAGCAAGCATGGCGAGGTGACATGCCCTTCACCTTGAGCAAGGTTTCGGCAGCTAATAGGTCTTCTTTGGCATAGCGTAGCCAGCGCCTTGCCTCGCTTAACCGCTCAGGTTCGCTCATAGAGCACGCGTCCTTCCCTCAAGGCCGGGCGCAGTATCGTTCCGACGAGATCCCCTCGGCGGGCGATCTCGTCCGGCGTGGTCACGATGATGTCCTTGCATACAGGGAAACCGGCCAGCGCGCGTCGTATCTCAATCGCGGCTTTGCGTTTGTCTGCGACCTCGGGCAAAACGACGAGCAGATCCACATCGCTTCCGGAACCGGCGGTCCCACGGGCTTGAGAGCCGAAAAGGATGATGCGCAAGGGATGAAAATCGCGGACGATGCGGTCTTTCATGGCGCTGATCAAGTCGGTGGCTGTCGTCATAAGGTCTACCTCCGGGTCATGGGCCTCTGCTCGTGGCCGTGCTGGTCCGTTCCCCTCTCGGTCGGTCTCATCTATTCCCAGGGCTTGAGGATGACTTTGGCGGTCTCGCGAGAGGCCGATAGCTCAAAGGCCTCCTGGATCTTGCTCATGGGCAGGATGTGGCTGATCAGGAGGTCAATGAGCGGTGATTCCCGAATCACCTTCATGACCAGAGGGTAATCCTTCAGGTTATAGTGCCACGAGCCGATAAGGGTTAGGCCCTTACGGATGAGGTCAGGGCTTACGCGGATGGGCAAATCCTCCCCGCATTCACCAACAAAGGCGACCTTGCCCTTACGTCGGGTAGCGTCAATGCAGAGCCGCTCGGCCTGCACGTTGCCGGCGCAGTCAAGGGCGCAATCCACCCCCTTGCCGTCGGTCAAGTCTTTGATCTGGAGGATGATCCCCTCATCGCGTGGGTCGAGCACATGATCGGCACCCATCTCCTTAGCGCGCGCTACCCGCCAAGGGATTGACTCGGCCACGATGACCCGCGCGCCGCGATAGCGAGCGTTGACGATCGCCCCCAGCCCCACCGGGCCAGCGCCGGCGATCAGCACGGTGTCGAACGCGCTCAGGCCCATGCTCTGGAAGGCTCCGAACGACGGCCCCAGCCCGCAACAGGCCAGCGAGGCGCGCTCATAGGATACATTTTCGGGTATCTGGGGGAGGAGCCAGGAGGGCTTGAGGATGACTTTGGCGGTCTCGCGAGAGGCCGATAGCTCAAAGGCCTCCTGGATCTTGCTCATGGGCAGGATGTGGCTGATCAGGAGGTCAATG
>DAOTVR010000414.1:0-6767 GCA_034436315.1 Anaerolineae bacterium | reverse complement strand
CCGAACGTTTAGCCTGGTTGCCCCAGGCGACAAGTGGCCCTAAGCTGCCGCGCTGTCCTCGGCAGTAAGAACCTCCTGAACATCGTCAGCTTTGGTCTTGTGGCCCTTCCTGGAGCTCTTCCTGGATGTCGTCGGTATCAACGCCATGGCCCGCTTCGTCGCCATCAGCTTGCTCGGTCACGAGCACGGTGCCGTTGCCCGCATCCACCTTGACATCGCTGCCATTGTTCAGTTCGACGCTGTAAACCAGCGCGCCGTTCTCGTTATCCAACTCGACCTTCGTCACGCTGGCGCCCGGGTTGGCCGCCAGAGCCGCGTTCTTGGCCTCGTCCGCCGTGATCTTAGCCTGGCCCGCCAGGGCTGCGCCCTCGGCGTCCTCACTCATCCCGTCGTACAGGGCCTGGTCCACCGTGATGGACGAAACATAGCTCGGCGTCTCAACGGCGTCTGTTACCTTGGCAGTAGGCGTAGGTCCCTGAGCAAAGACAGGCAGGGCCAACTGACCCACTACCAGCGCAGCCGCTACAAACCCCGCGATACTCCCGCCCCAAAACCATTTCTTCTGCGACATTCCGTTCTCCTTTCAAACGTTCCAATGTGTGAGAGACCATAACCATCTCTCTGGCCTCATTATACGCTGTGAACATGAAAGGAACGTGAGAGGAGCATTAGAGATGTCTCATTTTCCATGCGCCACCGCCTCCGCGAGCAGCTTTACCAACGTCGTGTACCTCACGGCCCTACGACCTCAATGCCCTCTCCCACCAGCACCTCGCCGATGACCCAGTAGCTCACCCCTCGCGCGGCGCAGAGCTCAAAGAATCTGGGCAGGGCTTGTGGGGGGATCGCTGCCAAGAGACCACCGGAGGTCTCGGGGGTAAAGAGCAACTGGCGCATCTCTTCAGTGACCTCATCCCTGAACGTGACGTGCTCCTCATAGAAGCGCTGGTTGCGGCAGCTTCCCGCCGGGAACAGCCACTGTTCAGCGTATTCGCGCGCCCCGGCGACGAAAGGCAAGCGATCACAGAAGAAACGCAAGCGGACACCCCCCTTCTCGGCCATCTCGTAACCGTGCCCGAGCAGGCCGAAACCGGTGATATCCGTTACCGCATGCGCACCGACCTGCTGCATCACCCGGGCGGCATCGCGGTTTAGCTTCTTCATGCTCTTCACAGCTTCCTGCACATGCTCGGGCGAAGCAACATCCCCCTTAGCGGCAGTGGTGACGATCCCCACACCCAAAGGTTTGGTCAGCACAAGGAGATCGCCGGGCAGGGCGCCGCCTTTCTTTAGGATGCGCTGGGGATGCACCACGCCCATGACCGAGAGGCCGTATTTCGGCTCGTTATCGTCGATCGTGTGCCCCCCGGCGAGGACCGCCCCGGCCTCGGCGACCTTCTCGGCCCCACCGCGCAGGATCTCGGCGACGATCTCCAGGGGCAGCTTGGGGGGGAAGGCGCAAATATTGAGGGCCATGAGGACCTCCCCGCCCATAGCGTAGACATCGCTCAAGGCATTGGCCGCGGCAATGGCCCCATAGTCATAAGGGTCGTCTACGACGGGCGTGAAAAAGTCTAGGGTGTGGATCACCGCCACCTCGTCGCTGATGCGGTAAACGGCGGCATCGTCCGAGACTTCCAAACCGACCAGCAAGTCGGGGAAGCGCGCGGCCGGGAAAAGGGCGCTCAAGGGGCGCAAGACTTGCGCCAAGGCTCCAGGGCCCATCTTGGCCGCTCAACCGGCGGCCGTAGTCAAGGCAGTGAGACGAATGGGCTCTTCCATCCTCAACTCCTAGAGATCACACACCGCCTCGGGCACCACATGCGCCGCCTCCAGGGCCCTGAGGGCCACCTGGCGATCTTCCCGAGCGATGCGCAGGCATACACCGCAATCGGAGCTCAAGTGGCGTGGCACAGGGATCAGTTTACACGCTACGCCGGCCCTGTTCAGGATTTGCTCGCCCCGAATGGCATAGCTGGTGCTAGAGACAAGGATGACACAATACGGACTGCTCACGCACCCCCCTTGCTAACACCCGGATGGCCTGCAGAGCTGTTGCAATTTGCAAGGCATCGTTGAAAATGCCCATCCCAAAGCGCACCGTACCCTGGGGGAAGGTGCCGATCGTCCTATGGGCGGCCGGCGCGCAATGCAAGCCAACCCGGCAGAGGATATTATACTCCTCGTCCAGTCTCAAGCCCACTTCGGAAGGCTCCAAGCCCACGATATTGAAGGACACCGTCGCCGTCTGCCTTCGGGCATCGCCCGGACCGTAAAGCGTTACACCGGGGATCTCCCGTAGCCCCTCGATGAGCTGCTGGGTAAGCCGGACCTCATGCTCGCGAATGCGCGCCACGCCCTGCTGCAAAACCCAGCGCACGCCGGCTTCCAATCCTGCCAGCGCAGGCATATTCGGCGTGCCGCTTTCACACTTATCCGGCAGGAAGGATGGCTGTTCCTCCCATTCCGAGCGGCTGCCCGTTCCCCCTCGCTTAAGGGGTTCCAGTCGCTCGGCGTCAACGCGCTCGCCCAAGATCAGGCCGCCGCTGCCCATCGGCCCGTAGAGGGACTTGTGCCCGGTGAAAGCGAGCAGGTCAATACAATCGCTTTCCATGTCAATGGGATAGGCTCCGGCGCTTTGCGCCGCGTCCACAAGCAGGAGCAGGCCATGTTCCCGAGCGATCCGCCCGGCCTCGGCGATGGGCAAGAGAGTGCCCACCACATTGGAGGCGTGGTTGAGCACGAACATCACTGTATTGGGCCTGATCGCCCTTCTCAAATCGTCGGGATCCAGGAACCCTTCGGGCGAACAGGGCACGACGCTCAGCTCGACACCTCGCCCTTCTAGGGCGCGCAGGGGGCGCATCACCGAGTTGTGTTCCATGCTGCTGGTCACCACGTGATCCCCCGGACGCAGCAGTCCCTGAAGGGCCAGATTGAGGGCCTCGGTGACGTTTTGCCCAAAGACTACCCGCAACGGATCAGGGGCGTGAAAGAGTTCGGCCAGCGCCTCGCGCGTGCGATAGAGGATGCGTCCGGCTTCAGTGGCCAACCGATGTCCGGCCCGCCCGGGGTTGGCCCCGACATCCCGCATGAAATGTACCATGGCCTCCACGACGCAGGGCGGCTTGGGCCAAGAGGTCGCAGGATTATCCAAGTAGATCATGCTATCCCTTTCCGGCCTCCGGCGGCCTTACTGGCCGCCGGAGGTGCCGCGCTAACGAGTGAGGATGAGCTTGAATTCCTCTCCCATCTCCTCAACTCGGACCTTATAGCCCGCCTTTTCCGCCATGCGGCGCACATTCTCCCGTGAGGTGACCGTATCTACCAAGACCTCAATCGGGAACTCCCCTTCCGCGATGGCTTTGCGCGCTAGGATGACGGGCTGAGGACAGGAAAGGCCCCGCGCGTCAACTGTCTGTGCCATTCTAACCTCCTCGTTTCACTTGTTTTCAGGCACGCTCGCGCATGGTGAACCCGATCACCAGGCACGCGACCAAACCAAAGAGCACGGCAACCATGCCGAAGGTGGTCAATCCCCCAACCTGGAGGGCTCCCTCCACCACCGCATCCGGCTTACCGGCCAAGGAGAAGTTGTGCGAGAAGCCGGCCCCGGTGATCATCCCCAGGACGAAGAGGCCCGCGTCGCCATCCCCCTCGCCCGCTAGGAAGAGCTGGCGGCCAGGGCATCCGCCGGCCAGGGCGAAGGCCAACCCGGCCAGGGCCATCCCCAGGAAGTTCCACAGGTGGCTGCTATGGGCGATCGGCTGCCCGGCAAAGCCAAAGCGCACCTGGCCGAGGATGAGATTGACGATAAAGGCCACCACCAGCAGGGCCCCCACGCCGCTGATGAGGTGCGTATCTTTCATGAGAATGACATCACGAAGGGCCCCCATGGTGCAAAAGCGGGTGCGCTGGGCCAGGAAGCCGATCAGCAGGCCAAAGACCAGGGAGATGATCAGCGGGGCGTGAAGGGAACCGGGGCCACTGGTGCTAAAGAAGATCGGGCCATCCTTGCTAAACTGCGGCCTGAGGAGCAGCAATAGGAAAAGCAAACCCATGAAAATCGGCGTGATCCAGCCGACGGCCATGTGGGTGCGCGCGGTGCGTCCAAGGCTGTAGCCGGATTTGAGAAACAAGACGCCGATGCTGATCCCCACGGCCAGGCCCGCCAAGCCCAGTATGGCGTTGAGATCCCCGCCGGCCAGGCGCAAAAGCGCCCGCCAGGGACAGCCCAGGAAGGCCAACGCACCGATCATAGCGAACATGCCCAGGAAGTAGCGCACGATCGGGGCGGAACCTGCACGGGCTTTGAACTCCCGAAACAGCAGCGCAGCGATCGTGGAGCCCCACACGAAGCCGATGATCTCCGGGCGAATGTATTGCACCACGGCGGCGCGATGCAAACCCAAGGCCCCGGCGATATCGCGCTCAAAGCAGGCCACACAGATGCCCATATTGGGGGGATTACCGAGGAACTGCAACAGAGGAGCGAGGATGCCGATCACGGCCCCGGCGAGGATGATACCCCAGCGCGAGGCAAAGAAGCGGGTCAGACGTTCTCTCATACGGGATACCTCCTTGAAGTTGTTTATTCCTCCACGCCCATCGCGCTGCTGGGCCCAGCGACGAGGGGCGCGCAGGTGCCAACTAAAAGGCCATCACCAGCATACGCCAGTGATGGCCAAGGAGGCAGCGCCCGCTTCCACCTAGGGAGCTTGACCCCTGACACCTCCTGACGTATGCCGGCCGGATGAAGGATGCCAACTGGCACCCACTTCATCCCTTCAGATTCAGCGGTAGAAAAGTCGCTTCACCCTGTCCTCCAATGGGCTTGTGAGCATGGCATCAGCAAAATTATATGATTCTAGGCCGAGCCGTGTCAAGCGAATCGGCCAGGGCTTAACTCGCCTAACAAGTGATATCGCCATGGCCTTTAGCTGCGCTGCACGCTTACCAAACCCTCGCTTGTGGCTGCAAGCTGTGGCTATGTGACCGGATCGCTTCGCCGAGATCACAGTATGCCGGCGCGTTTAGAAAAACCCCATTCTAGAGGTTGCGATGCTTGACCTACAGACAAATACAGTACTAAAATGCCTTTATGCTCCGGCGCGTGCCTTGTGAGTGCGGACGCTCTTGGATAGGGCCCCCCAACTTAAGGTGAGGTCAGCGAGAGCGTTCCGCGAGGGAGGTCAAACAGATGTCGGTACCGAATCGCTTCACGGCCTTGCAGTTTTCCGCGCACGTGCCTCGGTGGGACAGCCGGATTGCCCTTGTATTGACGATAGTCGCGTTTGGAGGGCTCTTCCTATGGGGGTGCGCCAAGTCATCCGAGTTGCCCCAGGCTACACCCACGGATACGGCCGTAGCCACGCGCACTGCCTCACGCACACCCCTACCACGGAGCGCCACGCCCAGTCCGACGGCGACGCTGATTCCCACAAAAACCGCTGTGCCCTCTGTGACGCCGAGCTTCACGCCTTCACCGACAGTGCTGGCCTTGTCCGAGGCGGATACAGTGGCGCAGCGCATCAATTTGAGCCTGGGGGAGGACCCAACCTCTCTGGATCCGGCGTTGGTGGGGAACGAGGCTGCGGAGCAATGCGCTCAATTCCTCTTTCTGGGACTTACTGACTACGATGAACAGACGCTAGAGGTGGTCCCGGCCCTGGCCACAGAGTGGCACGCCTCGGATGACGGGTTGACCTGGACGTTCACGCTGCGTCGTGACGTAGAGTGGGTGCAATATGACCCGGTTACGCGGGGGGTGAAGCCACGCGGCCGAGTAACAGCTCACGATGTCGTGTATGGCGTGCGTCGTGCGCTCGGCCTGGGTACGGCGGCCTCGCGGGCCTATGTGGATTATGTGATCAAGGGCGCCGAGGCGCTGCACAGGGGCGAGAGCGACGATCCGGAGAGCATCGGCGTCCGCGCAGTGGATGATTACACCGTTGAGTTCACCCTTGAGCATCCCGCGGCGTATTTTCCCATGATCATGGCCATGGATCTCAACCATCCTGTGCCGCAGCAGGCCATCGAACAATACGGAGAGCACTGGGCTGAGCCGGGGAATATCTGGACAAACGGCCCCTACCTCCTGGACGCTTGGGAACCGGGGCAGAGGATAACCCTGCGCAAGAATCCCTACTACTATGATGCCCCGACGGTGGGCATCGAGCTAGTCAACTGGCTCATTGCGGACATCGATACGGCGGCCGCCCTGTATGAGCGAGGCGAGCTGGATGTGGCCCTGGCAGACGGCGATTTTTACAACAGGCTGAGAGACGATCCGGCGCGCGCCAGAGAGCTCAGTCACACGCCGCAGTTTTGGACGATGTTCCTGGGTTTTAACACCACAAAGCCGCCTTTTGATAACGTCAAGGTTCGCCAGGCCTTTGCCATGGCCCTCGACCGTCAAGGGTTCGTCAAGTGGCGTGGCTTCGGCGATATCGCCGCGACCAGCTTTGCTCCACCGGGCATCGTGGGTTCGCCGGCAGAGGATCCCTCTTTCAAAGGGATGGCCTACGATCCCAAGCGCGCCAAGCAGCTCCTGGCTGAGGCTGGCTTCCCTAACGGCAAGGGGATGCCCGAGATCACCTTAGGGCTAAGCTCTGGTCGGGGGCAGCAAGCGGTAGCCGAGTTCTGGCAGCGCAACTTGCAGGATAATCTGGGCGTGCGCGTCAGGCTGATCATCCAAGATTGGGAAGCGTTTATGCAAACCCTGGATGAGGACCCCCCACATCTTTTCTACCTTGGGATGCATCCAT
>DAOTVR010000413.1:0-2102 GCA_034436315.1 Anaerolineae bacterium | reverse complement strand
TCGCCGACCAACTCCGGACCATTGAAGAGCACGTCCGCCTGTTCGCGCCGCAAGCTGTGGTGGAGCAACGGCACTTGCTGCGCGCAGCCTAAAGCCGGCCAGGCCCGGCGCTGGGCTAACTGTCGGCTTTTTTGGCCAACGGTATCAGAGGCCGGAACAGGACATGCTTCACGTGCACGTTGAACATCGGGAACAGCCTCTGTGCTACAAGTTCGCGATTCACCAAGAGGGCAACGAGGAAAATCACCTGGATGATATACCGCTTGATACCAAGGCCGACGGCAATCCCATTGGCATCTCCGCCGTAAATAAACGGACCGATGGACAGGTTCAGGGGATCGGCCAGCAACAAGATCAACGTCAAGTAGAAGGCGGTAGCTCTCCAAGACAGGCTACGCAAGCGGGCCAACCCGTCACTAAACGACAGGAGCACGTAGCCCATCAACATCGTCACTAGGTTGCTTGCCCCGGCGATGAAAGCCCAGTGGACCCCATTCCTCTCCTCAACGGGCGTTTTGTACAGGACCTCAAAACCAACAGGAGGTCTGACGCGAAACGCCTCATACTCACCGTAAAACGTCGCCACAAGCGCGTGCGTTCCCTCGTGTACAACGGCCCATATCGCCACTGCAAGTAGAAAAATCAACCATTTCTTCATGATCACCCCCAATTTGCAATATTATGTCAGCATACCACCCATTTACATCCGGCTTAGCCTGTGCTATAATGTGTCTAGAAAGCTCTATCCCCGCTTTTTAGGCTCATAGGGCGCATGGCCCCAGCGAAATATGTGACATGGTCTAGAGAACAAAAGGGGGATGATAAAGTTAGACAGCCTCCGGGATGGGGAGTATAATTTCCCATGGAAGGAGCATCCATTTTGGAAACCTCAAAGGTTTTTTACGCAAGCGAAAACGTCATTCTCATCAATGACGACATCCTAACCACTACTGCTATTTCTCCTAGCAGTATAGATTTGATCGTCACCTCGCCCCCTTACAATGTGGATATCCAGTACAATTCTCATCGGGATGACATTTCATACCCTGACTATCTGGAATTTACCCGCGCCTGGCTATCCAGGTGTTTTCAATTTTTAAAGGACGATGGCAGGTTTTGCCTGAACATCCCCTTGGATAAGAACAAGGGCGGGCAACAAAGCGTAGGAGCCGATATTACAACGATCGCCAAACAAATCGGCTTCCAATATCACTCGACGATCATCTGGAACGAAGGAAATATCTCGCGCCGGACTGCTTGGGGTTCTTGGATGAGCGCTACTGCGCCCTTTGTCATCGCCCCTGTTGAGCTCATCGTTGTACTTTACAAGAGACGCTGGCGCAAGACAAGCGGCAGCGGAAAATCAGATATAACCAGAGCCGAATTCATGAGCTGGACGAACGGCCTTTGGACGTTCAGCGGCGAGAGCAAAAAGAAGATAGGACATCCAGCGCCCTTCCCCCTTGAATTGCCCCGCCGTTGCATCAAACTGTTCAGTTTTGTGGGTGATACCGTGTTGGACCCCTTTGCGGGCAGCGGTACAACCCTTATTGCTGCCGCCATGCTGAACAGGATCGGGATAGGCATTGAGATCGATAGGCAATATTGCGAACTCGCTAAAAAGCGGATCATGACTGCGCCGGAATTGATGCAACAGAAATTATCTATTGGTGAATCCTATGACTGATAAAACCATTAGTCAACTCATTATGGAGTACTTCTATGCTCATCCAAACGAAGACCTTGAACATGGCCCTGTTGTTGATTGGGTAACCGCACAGTGGCTCAAGTCCCATCCAACACCCCCACGCGACCCTTGGCGTGCTATCCGAGCGCTACATCAGCGAGGCTTCCTAATCAAGGTGAGGAAAGGGGTTTACAGATACGATCCAAGAGCCGTCACGCACCGAGAGTTAGAGGATTTTACACCCGAGCAAAGGGAAGAAATTTTCAAACGCGATAACTATCGCTGTGTGGTCTGTGGACGAGGGCCACAGAACGGCTATGAAATTCACGCTGATCACATTATCCCGAAAGATTTGGGTGGCAAAGCCGAAGTGAGCAATGGCCAGACTCTCTGCTCAATCCACAACTTCAGGAAG
>DAOTVR010000412.1:0-2536 GCA_034436315.1 Anaerolineae bacterium | reverse complement strand
TATAATTGGGATATGCTGCATAATATCTTTCGCACGCCTCAAAGGATCTCTTCGCGTCTGGTGAGTCTGGTTGCGAGCGGCCTGGCCTTGTGTCTCTATGTCTCTACGGCCGCGCCCTGGATCACTTGGGCCCACGATGGGGATGATGGCGGCGACCTGATCACCGCGGCGATGACCTGGGGGGTGCCTCACCCCAGCGGCTATCCCACCTACTGCCTTTTGGGGCGCCTGTTCGCCCTATTGCCCTTGGGCTCGGTGGCTCGGCGCTTTAACCTGTTTTCGGCGGCGATGGCCGCTGCGGCGGTGGGCCTGGTCTATCTCTCCGCGCTGTGCCTGTTGAGGGCGGCGTCAGGAAAGGAGACAAACCTTGACCGCGCTATCGCCCTGATCGCCTCGCTAGCCTTTGCCACCGGCCCCACGTTTTGGTCTCAGGCCCTCATCGCCGAGGTCTATGCGCCGCTGGCCTTTTTCTTTGCCCTGTGCCTCTACCTGGCCCTGCAGACGAGCCTTTTGGGGCGCGCGCGCTATTGGGTCTTATTAGGGACGATCTTTGGCCTCGGCTTGGGCGTGCATCTCACATTGATCGCGATGCTTCCGGGATTAGTTCTCCTTCTCCGGCGTGAAGCGAAGCCGGCGCGCTGGTTGGCCTTTTCTCTGGGCCTGCTCTGCGGGTTGTCCGTTTACCTCTATTTGCCCCTTGCTGCGCGAGGTGATCCGCCCATCAACTGGGGTAACCCGCGCACGTTCGGCGGTTTTTGGTGGGTCGTCAGCGGCAAACTCTACCAAGGCTATCTCTTCGCTCTCCCTGCAAAGTACCTTTTGCCTCGTCTGGGAGCCTGGTCGCGGCTCTGGTCGCAACAGTATACGTGGGTCGGCCTCGCCCTGGCCCTCACCGGGCTGTGGTCCTGGCTAGAGCAAGGGCAAAGCTCGTGGGCGCTGGCGACCGGCCTGACGTTCCTCCTCTACGCACTCTACGCGATCACCTACGACACGGCCGATTCGTACGTGTATCTGATTCCCTCCTTCCTCCTCACAGCCTTATGGATGGCCGAGGGGGCCAAAACGCTCCTTTCCGGCCTGGGCAAGCACGGGGCTGGAGCGGCCTTCGGCCTCGTGCTCCTGGCCGGCATTCCCCTCTGGTCCCTGGTGAGTCATTACCGTGCGCTGGACCTCAGCCAGGACCGCACTGCCGCGCAGTGGGTCGAGCGCGTACTCGGCCAACTCCCCGAGGGCGCGATACTCATCACCGGCGAGGATCGCCACACGTTCACCCTTGACTATATTCGCTGGGTTGAGGGGCGCCGTCAAGATCTCTTGGTGGTTGATGGCGAGCTGCTCCTTCAACCCTGGTATGCCGATCAGCTCGCGCGGCGCCATCCCCTATTGAAAGGGCTTGAAGGGCGTCCTTCCCTGGCAGAGCTCATTGCCGCAAACCTAGGTCAAAGGGCCATCTATCTATCCAACCCACGGCAGGAACTCGCCCCGGCCTTCGTGCTCACCCCGCTGGACGCCCTGTGGGAGGTCAGCGGCCCGCGATAGTTCGCCGGAGACGTAGGAAGCTCAGGACGATCAAAACGGCCGAGATCAAAGCTGCGGAGGCCTTGATCCAGGGAGTGAAGTCAGCCCCCGTTTTCGGGAACTCGGTCGTGACGGCGCGTGTGGCCTGGGGCAGCTCTGTCGGCGTGGGCACCGCCGTTGCCGGGCCTTGCGTAGGGTTAGCGGTGGGCCGGGTTGGCTCCGCCGTGGGTGGGACGGGCGTCGGCGGGATAGGGGTCGGCGGGATGGGCGTCGGTTCCGCCGTGGGCGGCAAAGATGTAGGTGTGGGCATCTTGGTCGGCGTGCGGGTAGGCACCGTCTGGCGCAACCCGCTTTGGCTCGACGAGGCCCACGCGCCGGAGGCCAGGGATAGTAAGATCAACGCGGCGATGACCGTCAGGAGGATGACAGGCCGAGCTGCGGATAGGTTTCGCCCAGTATGCATGGTCGCTACTCCGAGATGGGATGATGTATGGAGCGCTATTCTACTCCGTCTTGTCTTGCCACGCAAACGAGCCGTCCATCGTGGCAACATGGCCTTTGCAAATGGCGGTAAAGGGGGTAGAATGGTGTTGTGCAACGCTCTCCGAGTTGGTGCGTATAGTGTCTAGCGTTTCGGAGCTTAGCCGGAAAAGGAGGCAGGTCGGATGGTCGGTGACCTTACGGAGAGGATTCAATCGGCCCAGAACAAGTTTGAAGAACTCGTCTCGCGGGTTCCGGGTTACGCGGGTTACAAGAAAAAGGAACAGCGCCGCGAGGCCGACAAGCTATTACGCTTGTATGTGGCTCGGCAATATGAGGAGCAATTGAGGCGATTGGGCGAGATCCAGTATGCCCTGACCTCCAAGGGCCGTCTGGCGTCCATTATCACCCTAGAGCGCGCCGCGACCAAACTGCAACTGCTTATCGATCGCCTTAAGGGTGCCAGCTACGGCTATGGCGGGCTTTTTGATGCGCTCAAGGTGGACGAGGAAACCTTGGACAAGCTGTATGAGTTCGA
>DAOTVR010000411.1:0-3134 GCA_034436315.1 Anaerolineae bacterium | reverse complement strand
GGGCTCCAGGTGCCATCGCCCAAGGGCACCACCGGTCCTTGAGCTAGGGACTCGAAAAAGGCGGTGCGGATGTCCTCCTTCAGCGCCTCGGCCTCTGCCTTGAGCCGTTCGGACTGGGCCGGGTCGCACGAGGCGAGCATCTCTGCCGCGCGGCTCAGCCCCAGGTAGGCGTAACCGTTGAGCATATAGATGCGTTCCTCGTCCTCCGGGTCGGCGACCTTGCCCTCCATCATCCCGTAGCCCCGGCCACGCAGTTCCTCGCGCTTGTTACGCTCGCGCCATTTGAGGATATATTCACAGGCCTTGAGCACCTTGGGGGCGATCCGCTCCACCCAGGTCTCGTCGCGCGTCAAGCGGTAGTGTTCCCCCAAATTCCAAAGCACGCAGCCGGTCTCCAGCATGTAGCCGCCGAAATTCTGCATGAAGCCGTCCTCATGCTGCTTTTCCAGGAAGTAATCTAGCATCCGCCGGGCCACGTCGTGCCGCCCCATAAAGTCGGTGAACTGGATGATGGGCGAGCTTTCCGAGCCGATGGGGCTGTAAACGCCAATGGTCGGGGCGAGCGGGCCGTCAGGCTCATGGCCGTAGGCCACCAAGTCCAGGTGCAAAAGGCCGGCTTGGACCATCTCCTGAATGCGCGGCTCCGGTAGCTCCACGCCGGCCGCCGTATGGAGCTTACCCTCCCAAAAGCGCCGGCACTCGTCAAGGCGCGCGGCGAAATCCAGCTTACCCAGGCGCAGGGCACGCTCCTGGGGGATGGGCCGGTGAGGAAGGAAGAACTCGAACTCGGCCACCTCGCCGGGGCCGATCAGCACGGAGACCTCCTCCTGGGGCATCGGGCGGCCATTCAGCCGGGAGACACAAAAGACGCCCCCAGAGGGGTAAACTCCCTGTCCGCTTGTGCCCTCAAAGGCGTAGGGTACCCTGCTCCACCACTGCGCTCGGGCCGGCCAGGGGGCCTTGAAGAAGGCGTAACGGGGAACTCGTGCCCTGTTCACCGCCTGGACGCGGTAGCAGAGCACCGTTTCCTCGGGCTGGTTCATCTCCTCCGGCAAAAGCGACTGTACCAGGCGTTCCTGGGCCTCGGTGAACATGTGCCCAAGGCTGTGGGCATCGGCGACCAGGAAGTGCGTGCCGCGCACGTTTCCTTGCGCAAGGCCGCTCTGTTCCAGGGTGACGAAGGCGGTACAATAATAGGTGATGTCGCCGTCCACGATCTCCTGATGGAGGATGGGCAACACTCCTTGGTCCAGGCGCCTGCTGATCCGTTCCTCACATCCCCATCCCCGACCGAGAAGGAAGTAGTAGCGGCAAGGTTGATCCTCGGTCTCCTTCAGAGCCACCTGCTGACCATGAAAGCGGGGCTGGACGGAATCGTAGATCGTCTCCGGCGTGCGCAGGCCCAGCTCAAAGATGCGCATATCCCGTCCAAGGCCCAGCCAAGTCGGGCAATGCAAGCTCCGCGTATGCGCGGCAGCGTCCTCATAGCTCGCCTCGGGCTCCAGCTCTATGCATTCCAAGGCAGTGAGCAGCCCCTCCTCGCGGCTCTGACGAAGGATCTCGCCGTAGGAGCGCTCGTCCTCGGCCTCGGTCACGGCGACGCCGTAGGCGGGGATGAGGATGGGGTAATCCCGGCGCATATCGCGCAGGAAGAAGGTGAAGGGGTTCGCGGCGCTGCACACGCTGACCCGCGTGGCATAAGCCCCCTCGCCCAGATGCTCGCCCTCGATGACGAGGCTCAAGCGAAAAGGCCCGCCTCCTTGAGAGGCGAAACGCCCTTGGGCGAAGGTCCCCTCGCCCCTGAGTACCTCTCCGCCGATGATTTGCCCTCGGATGACCTCAATGTGTCCCTCGCCGGGGGCAACTTCCCAGTCTATAGCGATGCGCCTCTGGTTCATAAGACTCCTCACATGCGTCTCATCTTTAACCACTGCCGAAGTGGATAGCCCTGAAGATCAAATCCTACGCCTTTCGGCGTGCCCCCTCTAGCGCCGCCTCGTAATCCTCCTCGCCCAGGACGGCGCGCAGCATGGCCAGGACGTTCTCCGGCGGCGTGCCCACCTGGATGGCGTGCGTAGGCGCGGCGATATAGCCTCCACCCCGGCCCAGGACCTCCACCAGGCGCCGGCACTCGCTCATCACCGTCTCTACGCTTCCATGCGGCAATAGGCTCTGCACGCTGATTCCCCCGTAGAAGCAGAGCCGTCGGCCATAGGCTGCTTTGAGGCGTTGGGGGGCCATGCCCTCGGCGTCTACCTGCACCGCCTCAAGCACCTCCAACCCCGCGTCCATCAGCTCTGGCAGGATATCAAACACGGCGCCGTCGCTATGCATCATCACCGCCGCATGTGGGGCAAGCACCTTGGCCAGGCGAAAAAGGCGCCGATGGTAGGGCTTGACCACCTCACGATAGGCCCGGGGCGAGATGAGCAGGCCCCGTTGCGTGCCCAGGTCATCGGCAAAATACAGGACATCCACCAGGTCGGCGACCTGCGCCAGGGAGCGTCGCAGTTTGTGTTCAAAGAAGCGGGTGATCCTTTCCAGGGCCGCGTGCACCACCTCGGGATGGAGGAGGATGTTGGTGAGGGCCTTTTCCAGGCCGGTCATCCAGCAATAGATCTCCAAGACGTTGCCACATACGCTGTGGGAGAGCTTTTTGGCCTTGAGGCCCTGCGGATCGGCAGCGAGGACCTGTTCGCGCAGGCGAGCGTAATCGTAGGCTTCGGGATCCGGCCAAGGGTAAGCTTCCACGTCTGCCGGCGAGGAGGCCTCGGCCAGAGGGTAAAAGGCGATCTCATCGTAGCTACCGAGGCCATAGGGCTGGGGCTTGCGTCGGATGCCCCAAATATCCACCTGAGGCGGCAGCTGCGGGCCGATGTACGGCGGGTTGATGACCAGCACGTCCTCGGTCAGCTCGCGCAAAGCGGACCAGTCCACGGCACGTTGAGCGAGATGCTCTGCGAGCACGGCGGTCATTTCCGGCGTCGGCCCAAAGCCCCAAGAGAAAGGCACGCGGTCCGGCTGTCGGTGCGCGAGGGCCGCGCGCACGCGCTCGCGGGAAGTCATCTTGCGCGACGAGGAAATACAGGACATCGTTCCGCTCCTAGCTGAAATGGGGGCCAGATACGCGCTTG
>DAOTVR010000410.1:0-22546 GCA_034436315.1 Anaerolineae bacterium | reverse complement strand
CCCCAAGGCTCGCCGACAGGATCCCGATCCCCTTCGGTGATCAAGAGCGCGCGAGGGGCGATGAGGGCGAGCAAGAAGTGCGCATCAAAGGGCAACTTGTTCTCTCTGCCGGCGAAAAAGCGCATTCTGGGGTGATTCCAATAAGGGAAGAGGCGTGTGCTGGCCTCTAGGGTCTCTCCGCCGTACTTTTCGCCCATATATCTCCAAGGCTCGGTCATCCCTGAGCCTGATCCGGTATGACTGGCGATGGCTGCTGAGATACGCTCATCCAAGGCGGCGCAGATGACGCTCATCTTGCCCAGCCGCGAGTGCCCGCCGACGGCGATCTTGGCAGGGTCCACCTTGTCTAGCGAGCACAAATAGTCTACGCAGCGACTGGCCGCCCAGGCCCACCAGACCAGTTGGTTACAATCGTAATCGGGGTAGACAGCGCGGCAGGCGAAAGCCTGGGCTAGGTCAAAGCCACATACGAGATAGCCTCTGGCGAGGGCCAATTCTGCCAGAGGCTTGGACGGTGCCATGCGCTCGTAACCCGGGACAATCAAGACGGGAAACGGGCCATCGCCGGGCGGAATCCACAGTTCGGCCTGAAGGTAGCCGAAGCGAAAGGTATCTACATCGGGCCAATCGCCGATTCGCGCGATGGCCTCGTGGGTTGGAGCAAAGAATAAAGCGAGCTGCACCCGCGTACAGACCAGGGCTTCGTCTGGGATGCTGGCGAGCTCAACTGCCCGCAAGCCCCCCGGTTGTGGGGGCCAGGCGCCAAGCTGGTAGTAGCGCAGGAGCTCCAAGATCTCGGCCCTCCTCTTGGGCCACTCCTCAGGGCTGGAGACGCGTGTTCCGTCAGCAAGACGCAAGACATCGGGCAAGCCGGCGATGCTGGGCAGGTGGTCAAAGTCAGGAGGGAGCTCTCCGCTCTGGGCAAGCCAATGCTCCCAGATGGGCACGTCATGGGGTTTGTCATCCAGTGAGCTACGGTATACCTCAAGAAGGTGATGCAGGGTGCAAGATCGCTTGAGCCGCTCGTGCAGACTACCGGCATGTGGGTGTTGATTCATCGGGCAGTTCCTTGGAGATATGTCTGAGGGTGAGTACAATACAAAACCATCTTCGCAGCGCTGGAGGCTATGTTGGTCAAAGCCATCATCTGGGATATGGACGGCGTCGTGGCCGATACGGGCGAGGCGCACTTCCTGGCCTGGAAAGCGCTCTTCGCTGAGCTTGGCCGAGAGGTTACGCGCGAACAATTTCTGGAGACTTTCGGCATGTCCAACCTGCCGATCCTCAAGCTCTGGCTCGGGGAAGGGGTAGCAGATGCAGAGCTGAATGCCCTTGCCAAACGCAAAGAAGAGCTCTTCCGCGAGCTGATACGTGATCACGTGCAGACCTTGCCGGGGGTCTTGGATTGGCTGGAGCGAGGCCGGGCACGGGGCTATCGGCAAGTCGTCGCTTCGTCGGGACCAATGGCCAACATCGTCGCCTTGCTTGCGACGCTCAAGCTCGGCGATTACTTTGACGCCTTGCTCTCCGGCGCGTTTCTGCCACGAAGCAAGCCCGACCCGGCCCTTTTCCTTCATGCGGCGGCAGCAGTTGGGGCCAGTCCCCGGCAAAGCCTGGTCATCGAAGATGGCATCGTCGGCGTAGAGGCGGCCCTACGCGCAGGAATGCGCTGCATTGCAGTGACCACAACCCATCCTGCCGAGAAGCTATCTCGCGCCGACCTCGTCGTAGAGAACCTTGCCGCCCTCGACGAGGACGCCTTTGAACGCCTACTGGGCTAGGCCAGCCAGAGCAGATGCACGGTGTTGCCCGCCGGGTCCGGCTCCTTCAGGTATACGGCCTTGACCGTGGGCTTGATATTGGGCTCTAACAGCTCAATCCCCTTGGCCTTCAAATCCTCCACCGCAGCCTCAAAGTCACTGACCAGGACAGCAACATGGCAAGGCCTATCCGGCTCGGCTTTCATGACCTCAATGCGCCCTGGGCCTTTGCCGCTGAGGAAGTAGGAGCTGGTGCCCTCCTTGGATTTGAAGCCAAAGACCCTCTCATACCAGGCGGCGATCTCCGCAGCGCTTGCTTTGGAGGTGGGGTAGAGGCCCACATGCTCAATGCCGGTATAGATAGCTTGTCCTCTAGCCTTGCGTACCCAGGCCAGACATTGAGCGGTGAGCGCCGTTAGCCCCGCCCAGTCCTGGGCATCAACGAGGTCTTTGCGCACCAAATCCGAACCCATGCCCACACAACTTACGCCGGCGTCAAACCAGGCCTTGAGGTTCTCGTATTTGGCCTCCACGCCACCGGTGGGCATGATCTTGGTCCAAGGGCAGGGGCCTTTGATGGCCTTGACGAAGCCGGGGCCACCGAGCTGGCTGCCGGGGAATACTTTACAGATCTCTACGCCGAGCTCTTCGGCCAGAGATATCTCGGAGGCCGAGGCGCAGCCAGGGAAGTAGGCGACTTTGCGGCGATTGCAAAGCTTGGCGACCTCAGGGTTCAATACCGAGCCCACGACAAAGTTCGCGCCAAGGTTGATGTACAAGCCTGCCGTGGCGGGGTCAAGCACGGAGCCGACACCCAAGATGATTGAAGGATCGGATTTTTCAAGTTGTACGATCAACTCGCGGAAGACCTCAAAGGCGCGATCACCGCGATTGGTGAATTCAATCACCTTGGCGCCGCCAGCGGAGAGAGCCTCGACGATTTTCTTGGCGATCTCCACATCGCCATGGTAGAAGAGGGGCACCAAGCCCACCTCCTCCATCTTGTTCCAGACCTGAAGCCTAGAGAATCGTGCCATGGTAATTTTCCCTCCTGAAGTGATCAGCTTTCAGCCATCGGCAGTCAGTTCAGCCTTATCATCAAGGCAGCCGGGCTAAAATAGCCGGAAGCTGGTGGCTGAGAGCCTTAGCGCGCTACGCGACCTGAGACATCGCCGCCCATCAGCTTCTCTACCTCGGCGATGGTCACCAGGTTGAAATCGCCAAAGATGGTGTGCTTCAGACAAGAGGCAGCCACAGCAAAGTTCAACGCCGACTGTTTGTCCTCACCGTATTTGAGCAGGCCGTAGATCAGCCCCCCCATGAAGGCATCGCCCGCACCCACGCGGTCGACGATGTGGTCGATATCGAAAGTGGGAGCCGTATAGAACTTGCCCTCAACCCACAACACCCCCGACCAGGTGTTATGGCTGGCGGAGAGGGAACCGCGCAGGGTGATGGCAATCTGCTTTAGGTTAGGGAAACGCTTGGCCAGCTCCTCACAGACGAAACGGTACTTCTCTGCCTCCACTTTGCCTGAGGTCACGTCAGTCTCAGGAGCGTGGATGCCAAAGACCTGGGCGGCATCCTCCTCGTTGCCGATAGCGATGTCACAGTACTTGACTAGATCCGGCATCACCTCGCTGGCCTTTTTACCCCACTTCCAAAGGTTCTTGCGGAAGTTCATGTCGCAAGAGACGGTCAAACCCATCTCCCGGGCAACTTGGACGGCCTCCAGACAGACATCCGCCGCCCCTTTGGAGATCGCGGGGGTGATGCCCGTCCAATGGAACCAATGCGCATCGGAGAAGACCTTCTTCCAATCAATCATCCCACGTTCAATGGTGGCAATGGCCGAGCCGGCCCGATCATAGACCACCTTACTACCTCGCACCGACGCGCCGTTCTCCAGGAAATAGATCCCCAGGCGGTCGCCTCCCCAGACGATCTTGTCTACACCGACGCCGTGCTCGCGCAAGAAACGCATGCAGGCCTCGCCGAGTTCGTTCTTGGGCAGGCGCGTGACGTAATCAACAGGCACCCCATAGTTGGCCAAGGAGACGGCCACGTTGGCCTCTCCGCCACCATAGATCACGTCAAAGGAGCGAGCTTGTTGTAGACGCAAGAACCCAGGTGGCGAGAGGCGCATCATGATCTCACCGAACGTAACAACCTTCTTGGTCATCTCTACACCTCCATCGGATAGACTTGATCGCCACTTTGCCGCATGCTCCCGATTGTCCAAAAGGAGCAAAGCTAACTTACTCTAATCGCGGGGGCAAGTCAAGTTTGGCCTCGGATTTTTTGTTGGCAGGCGCTAACAATCGGGGTAAAATTGGCAGCGGTTTTTTTAAAATTCTTCCGAGGGGCTTGGAAATGCTTCGGGTAGGTATCGTTGGCTTAGGGGGCATGGGTAGGGGGCGACTCCGTTACTATGCGCAAATGCCGGATACGCGGGTGGTCGCGTTCGCCGATGTGCGCTGCGAGGAACTAAGGCGGGACAAGACTTTGGAGCCCTTGCTCCAAGCGCCCATCGAGCAGGTGTATTGGTTCCGGGATTATCGGGATTTGGCCGGTAGCGGGATAGTGGATCTGGTGGATATTTGCCTGCCCACCGACCTGCATTGCGACGCAGCGGTCGCTGCCCTTGAGGCGGGGCTGCACGTACTATGCGAGAAACCCATGGCCTTGACCTTGACCGATTGTGACACGATGGTGGAGGCCGGGCGCAGGGCCGGCAAGGTGCTGATGATCGCGCAATGCATCCGCTTCTGGCCGGAGTACGAGGTGTTGACGCGCATGTACCAAAGTGGCGAGGCAGGAAGGTTGCTCTCCTTGCAACTGACGCGGCAGGGGCAGACGCCAAGGGGTGGCTGTGGGTGGATGTGCCAAGCGGGGCACAGCGGTGGCGCCATCTTGGACTTGCACGTTCACGACATAGATTACTGTCAGTATCTCTTGGGGCTACCCCAGCGGATCTATGCTCAAGGGGGTATGAGCGTAAGCAAGGACCTGGGTTACGACTATGTGCTCACCAACCTGGATTACGGGAGCGGTTTATTGGTCTCGGCGACCACGCATTGGACAAGCGTGCCCATCCCCTTCGTCGCTCGTTACGAGGCACGCTTTGAGAGGGCTTTCCTGAGCTACGATAGCAGCCGAACCCCAACGCTGCTCATCTATCGCGAAGGGCTCGCTCAACCCGAAATGCCCGACTTGGGCGAGCACGATGCCTACTACAATGAGATCCGCTATTTTCTGGATTGCGTGCTTACCGGAAGAGAGCCGTTGCGTTGCCCACCACAAGAGACGCGCAACTCTATCGCCTTGATCAAGAGTGCCGTGGCCTCAATTGAGCGCCGAGAGTTAGTCGCGACACGCGAATTTGTGAACTAAAGCGTACGAAAGCTGGGCGCGGGGAATCGGAGTTTAAGACGATTCCCCGCGCTCTTGATAAGGCTTGTTTTCTTTCTAGCGCTGTATCTGGATGACGGTCATCGCCGGTAACAAGCCCGGAGACGTGGCTCTCAAGGTTATCTTACCCGGTTCTTCCCCTGCCTGAACGATGGCCAGACAATACCCATTGAAGGCCCGCCTCCTAGTCCCTTTATCTGGCTCATGACTGCTGGGGTCGCCATTGCCCACGCCGATGAGTTTGCCCGGCCCCTCCAGGGTAAAGCGCACTTCATTGTCGGCTATAGGGACTACACGATCTTGGTCGTCCTTGATGGAGACCCTAATGATGGAGACATCGCGGCCATCTGCAAGGATCTCGATCCGGTCTGGCTCTAGGCTAATCCGGGCCGGGGGGTTGGTTGTGGCCACTACTTTCGTTGCGACCTGTTGCCCATTACGATAGGCCCGAGCCACCAGCTCACCCGGAACGTATTTCACTTTCCAGACGAGATGGCCGTTGGGAATCATCCGTTTTTCGCCGAGGCTATGCCCATTCAAGAAAAGTTCCACGGCCTCACAGTTGCTAAAGGCCCAGATTTCTATCTCCTGTCCTTCTTTTCCCGGCCAGGTCCAATGGGGGAAGATGTGCACCAGAGGCTCATCGGTCCAAGCCGCTTTGAGATAGTAATACCAATCCTTGGGGAAGCCGCAAGTATCCATGACCCCGAAGTGAGAGTTGATACAGGGCCATTTGTAAGGCGTCGGCTCGCCCCGGTAGTCAAAGCCGGTCCAGATGAAGAGCCCCGTCAAAAAGGGGTTTTCAACGACATCGCGCCAGGCTTGTTCGGGCGTACAGCCCCACGAGGGGAGGACCGTCCCATAGGCGGGGACGTAGCCTTTCTCCTCATCCACCTCGTAGATACCACGGGTCGTGGTGCAGCTGGCGCTCTCACTACCGATGATCTTGCGCTGGGGGTATCTAAAGTGGTCGGTGACATCTTGGGCGCGACGCTGGCCGTAGTTATAACCGACCACGTCCAGGGCATCGCTATATCCGCCCTCGTTCCAACCCTGGTTCATGGCTGCGATGACCGGCCGCGTGGGGTCAATGGCGCGCGTGATCCTGGCTAGAGTTGTCAGGATACGCGTACCCATCGGCTTACCCTCAAGCACCTCTTCATTTTCCATGCTCCAGAGGATGATACAGGGGTGGTTGCGATCGCGGTAGAGCATACTTTTGAGGTTGGCTATGCCTTCAGGAGAGCTATCCAGCTTGCGATTCTCGTCCATTACCAGCATCCCCAAGCGATCACAGATGTCCAGAAGCTCTGGAGTGGGCGGGTGATGCGCAGAGCGGTAGGCGTTAGCGCCCATCTCCTTGAGGAGCCTGATCTTGTACTCTATGACCCGGTCGGGCAACGCCACGCCGAGGCCGGCGAAATCCTGATGGTTGCAAGTGCCTTTGATGACGAGGGGTTTGCCATTGAGGAAGAAGCCCCTGTCGGCGGTGAACTCGATGCTGCGGATGCCAAAAGGCGTCTCGTAGGTATCTAACAACTCACCCTCGCTGCGGACTTCGGTGAATACCTGGTAGAGATAAGGCGTATCCGGCGACCACAGCTTGGGCTGGGGAACGATGGCCGTCTGCTTGAACTCGTGCTCTTCGCCGGCAATGATCACCGCCTGAGCGGAAACTACGGCGACAACGTGGCCGGCGGCATCTATGACTTTGGAGACTAACTCACAAGGCTTGTCGCCGGCGTATTCGTTTCGCACGGTTGTGCGTATGCACACTTCGGCTGACTGGTCCGTGATGCGCGGCGTCGTGATGTAGGTGCCCCAGTGCTCCACATGCAGGGGATCGGTCTTGAGCAGCCAGACATGGCGATAAATCCCGCAGCCCTCATACCACCAACCCTCGTGATCGCGCGCATCCACGCGGACAAAGATAACGTTCTTGCCCTCATCGCCATAGCGCAGCACATCGGTGAGATCGTAGAAGAAGCTAGTGTAACCGCTGGGATGGGTGCCGATAAGATGGCCGTTCACCCATACGGTGCTATTGCGCATCACGCCGTCAAACTGGACATAAATCTTCTTCCCCAGATCAGAGGCGGGCAATTCAAAAACCTTACGGTAACAGCCGATCCCTACGGGTAGGAAACCATGATAAGGCTCGGCAGTCCTGTCGTAATCCCCTTCCACGCACCAGTCGTGACGGAGGTCCACCGGGGTCCACTGACTGGGGTCTAGGGCGCCATCCTTTAGATGTTCTTTATAGGCGATATCTGGCCATTCGCCTTCTTGGATGCCCCAACAATCGGTCAGTCCACCGGTCATGCCGGCCTTCACGGAGTATGGGATGGACACATCCCCTTTATGAAAGAGCCACCCGCGGTCTAGGCACTCTCGGCTCCGCCCCTTCATCTCTTCTACCATGGCTTTTCTCCTTCCCATCGGCTAGTGTGCATGCTACTCCACGACGATGATATCGTGGATTTCTAAACGAGGCAGGGTGAGATGGATCGCCCCGTCCGAGTGGACATATAAACATTGTACATGTACTTGCTCCGACAATCAATGGAACCCTCCGACCGCTTGCCGCGTCTTACAGCACAAAGTCAGATGGTTCTCGTATCTCTGTTACAGGTGAACGCTCATGCGTACCGAGATCGTCTCTCCTTGGGAGCCATTGCCCGAGGGCGACGCCCTTGACCCGCTAGCCGAAGGCCCAAGCGCACTACAGATGGTCGTGCAAGGCGTTGTGACGGGCGTGCTGGCGACTCTGTTCTTGGTGTTCTTGACGCTAGTCGCCCTGATCGGCGTATATGCCTACTATGCTCGTGCGCTCCCCTCGCCGCAGGAGCTCTATCAGCGGATCAATCCGTTCAAGAGCACAAAGATCTATGATCGCAACGGGCGCTTGCTGTTTGAAGTGTTCAACCCGGATGCGGGGCGGCGGACCATCGTCCCCTACGAGCAAATTCCCCAGGTGGTCATCGCGGCGACTGTGGCCACAGAGGACGCGACCTTCTTCTCCAATCCTGGTTTTAACCCTTTTGCCCTCGTTCGCGCCCTTTATCAGAACCTGCGCGCCGGAGAGGTGGTTTCGGGGGGAAGCGGAATCACCCAACAGCTTGCCAAGAACCTCTTTTTGAGTAGTGACCGCAGCCTATCGCGAAAGATCAAAGAAGCCATCTTGGCTGCGGAGCTCACCCGGCGCTATAAAAAGACCGAGATACTTGAGGTTTACTTGAATGAGGTCTATTTTGGCCACATGGCCTACGGCATTGCCGCGGCCGCCGAGACCTATTTCGGGAAGCCCATCACCGAGGTCAATGTAGCGGAGGCAGCGCTCCTGGTTGGCATGCTGCAATCGCCGGCGCTCTACGATCCCTATGCCGATCCTCAAAGCGCCCTTGAACGGCGGAATGTGGTCTTGGGTTTGATGCGCGCAAGAGGATATCTCACAGAGGCAGAGTACGAGGACGCTATCGCTCAGCCGCTAGGGGTGGTACACCACACCATCACGATGGAAGCGCCCCACATGATCACGTATGTATGCGAACAATTGGAGGCGCTCTATGGGCCGGAGGTGCTCTATAAGGCCGGGTTGCGCGTTTACACGACACTTGACCTGGAGCTACAGCACCTGGCCGAGGAGATCGTTCGGGAGAAGGTCGCTCAATTGCGGGAGCAAAATGCCAGCAATGCGGCTTTGCTGGCCATGGATCCACAGACTGGCGATATCCTAGCTATGGTGGGAAGTGTGGATTTTAACGACCGATCCATTGGCGGTCAGGTGAACGTGTGCCGGATGCCTCGTCAGCCCGGCTCGACGATAAAACCCTTCACTTACCTTGCCGCCATGGAGCGTGGCTGGACGGCGGCCACGATGCTCATGGACGTACGTCAGGAATTCCCCAACGGCCAAAATCCGCCTTATAGGCCGACGAACTACGATGGCAAAGAATGGGGACCGATCTCATTGCGCACCGCCTTGGCCTGTTCGCGAAATATCCCCGCGGTCTCCACGTTATACCAAATCGGCTTACCAGCCCTTTTGGAGGTTATGCGCCGCTTGGGTGTAACTTCCTTGAATCGGGATGACTATGGCCTCTCTTTGACCCTAGGTGGCGGCGAAGTGACCATGCTGGAGTTGGTTGGCGCTTACGCGGCGCTGGCCAACGGCGGGCATCGTGTGAATCCGCGCAGTATCCTGCGTATTGAGGACCAGGCCGGGAACATCATTATGAGTCAAGGCGTTCCTCAAAGCCCGCAGGTGATAGACCCCCGCCATGCCTATGTGCTCACCGATATCCTGGCGGATAATGCGGCTCGCAGCCCCGCGTTTGGCCCGGATAGTCCGTTGGCTCTCCCCTTTCCCGCGGCTGTCAAGACAGGCACGACCGACGATTATCGGGATAGCTGGACAGTGGGCTATACGCCCCGGCTGGTCACCGGCGTGTGGGTGGGGAATAACGATAACAGACCCATGAAGCGCATCTCGGGATCTCGTGGCGCGGCACTCATCTGGCACGACTTTATGGAACGGGCACTTGGCCCCGGACCTCAAGAGGATTTCAAAAAACCCGAGGGATTAGTGGAAGTGGAGGTATGTCCGGTATCCGGCCTAAAGCGCACCGAGGCCTGCCCACCTGGGAGGAAGGAGCTATTTCTCAAGGAGAACACCCCTCAACGCGATTGTACGGTACACCGGCGCTTGAAGATATGCAGCGCTTCGGGCAAGCTGGCCGGCCCTTTCTGCCCGCCTGAGGCTGTAGAGGAAAAGGTGTTTGAGGACTATGGCCCGGCGTGGGATGAATGGGCGCAACAAAGGGGAATCAACGTGCCCCCGAGGGAGCTGTGTCCTTTGCACGCAGCCCCGGAACAGGGTCTCCTTCCGACTGAGGCCGCCGACAACGTGCGTTCTTGAGCCTTTCTCGTGCGAGGCGCCCGGCAAAAGGGTTCTTCTCTGAGGCGTATCTAGGGGAACAGGAACGTCTATGGCAAATAGGCCAGCGGGTTACGACGGATGCCGTCTTTGATGATCTCAAAGTGCAAGTGCGGGCCGGTCGCTTTGCCCGTTCTACCGCACAGGCCGAGTAGCTCCCCTTTGCCTACGGATTGGCCCACCTCCACATAGATCACACTGAAATGGGCATAGAGCGTCTGGAAGCCGTTGCCGTGGTCGATGATGACCGTATTACCATAACTCACGTTGCTAAAGCGCACGACGGCCACAAAGCCCGAGTCGGCGGCGACGATGGGCGTGCCTTGGGGAGCGGCGATATCAATGGCCTGATGGCCTTGCCAGAATTTCTGGCTGATAAAACCGCTCATCGGCCAGGCGAACGACCCGCTGCCCTTCTTGGCATCTTTGGGTATCGGCCCTTCATAGACCGTGACGCGCTTGGGGATATAGGGCTTGGTTCCGCCGGGGATGATCAGCTTCTGTCCCGGTTGCAGGGCATAAGGCGGGCTCAGCTCGTTACCCGGGTAACTCGTGATAACTTCTGGCTTCACTTTGTAGTAGGCCGCGATGCTTTCTATCGTATCTCCTTTGACCACGGTGTGCAGCGCCCCGTCAACGGGAAGGATGTTCAACCTCTGTCCCACATGGAGTAGATCGGGGTTATCGGCCAGGGCGTCATTGGCCCATAGCAGGCTGGTGCCTTTGAGGCCGAACTTTTGCGCGATGCCCAGGAGAGTGTCGTTCTCCTGAACGCGGTAGGTCAGCACAGTAGTGCGCACCGTCCGTTGGGGCACGGCGATAGGGAGGATGCTGTGCATGGCGCGGGTCGTAAAGGGCACGGCGCCGGGCTCGAGATAGCGGGTGTTTCCGGAGCTGGCAGGATAGTCATAGTAGGCCAACTCATCGGAGATCCCCGTGGCCTCGGAAGCGGGCTGCAGGGCAAGCAGCTCGGTCGGGAGGATAGGGCCTTGGAGGTCAGAGGGGATAACGTCCCAGATAACCAGCAGCAAGAGCGCGAGCAAGGTCAAATGGCCGAAGTAACGCGAGAGCGTCGGCAGGTCTCGTAGCGCGAGGAGAAAGGAACGCACCACGGACAAGGGAAACGGGCTACCGCGAACTGAAAAGGGCTCGAAGACATTTGATGTGTCCTCGGCGCTCGCCATGATTTAGATGTCCTTATTTAGGGTAGCGAGGAACTCGGCGTTGGAGCGCGTCTTGCCGAGGCGTTCCAAGATCAGCTCCACCGATTCGAGGCCGCCGATCGTATCGATCATGCGTCGCAACGTCCAGACGCGATTCAGCACTTCGGGGGCCAATAGCAGCTCTTCACGGCGAGTACCCGAGCGCTGGATCTCAATTGCGGGGAAGATACGCCGATCGGCGAGGCGGCGGTTCAGATGCAGCTCCATATTGCCCGTGCCCTTAAACTCCTCGTAGATGACGTCGTCCATTCGGCTTCCCGTATCGATCAGGCAGGTAGCGATGATGGTCAGGCTGCCGCCTTCCTCAAGCTTACGGGCAGCGCCAAAAAAGCGCTTGGGTGGATGCAGAGCGGCCGGATCGATGCCGCCGGTGAGCGTCCGGCCGCTTTGGGGTACTACGAGGTTATAGGCTCGCGTGAGACGGGTGATGCTATCTAGTAGGATGACCACATCGCGCCCGATCTCACACAGGCGTTTCGCGCGCTCCAGGGCCATCTCTGCGACACGGACGTGATTCTGGACCGGGTCGTCAAAAGTGGAACTCACGACCTCGGCCTCGACGGAACGGTCCATGTCGGTAACCTCTTCGGGGCGTTCACCGATCAGCGCGACCATCAGGTGCACGTCACGGTGGTTGGCGCTAATGCCATTGGCGATCTGTTTGAGGATGGTAGTCTTGCCGGCTTTGGGCGGAGAGACAATGAGCCCCCGCTGTCCGCGGCCGATGGGCACGAGCATGTCGATCAGCCGGGTTGCGTAGATATCTGGCGTGGTTTCCAGTCGAAACTGCTGGTAGGGAAAGATGGGCGTCAGTTTCTCAAAGACAGGACGCTGCTTGGCCTGCTCGGGGTCGAGGCCGTTGATCGCCTCAACACGTAGGAGCGAGTAATACTTCTCCGAGTCCTTGGGCGGCCTCACTTGGCCGATCACCATGTCGCCAGTGCGCAACCCGAAGCGTCGTATCTGTGATGGCGAGACATACACATCCTCCGGCCCCGGCAACAGATGATCGCTGCGGAGGAAACCGATGGAGTCCTCCATGATCTCCAGCACGCCGCCACCAAAGATCAGGCCTTGTTCCTCGGCTTGCGCTCGCAGCAGTCTGAGGATCAGTTCCTGTTTCTTGAGGCGGCTGTAGCCCGCGATCCCTTTGGTGCGCGCGATGTCGCGCAACTCGCTTAGGGTCAGCGTCTCAAGTTCGGCAATGTTCATGTTTTATAACTCCCAGGTATATGGCACGAGAGCAAAGCCTTACCTAGCCCGCTACGCATGGGGTAGTAAGGGAAAACGATTGCGGCCAAAGGGTTGGATGACCATGTCGTTGGGGTACAAAAGAAGTACAGAAGCTTCAGCGCCCACAAACTGGGCGCGTCGTTACCGAGGTGGAATCCAGGAGATTCCTATTTTCAGTTTTATTATAGCACAAGTTTTTGTTTACGTCAAATCCTTGAGCAGGTTTTTCCCCTCTAAGACCAGGTGCGCAGCTCGGTTTCCCAGGCAGTCACCATGGCCTCTAGAGCGCGCTCACCGAGCTCCCGCGTGGCCTCAATAGAGGGGTACTCTGTACAGAACCAAGGAAGCTCTGTAGCCTTGAGCTTATCCATATCCACGCAATCCGGCCGTGCTCCGAGCAGGAGCGAGGTTTCAAAGCGCCCCGCATGTCCCCCGCCGAGCTCGTGGGGTTCGAGCCGAGTTGAGGGCAGGTGAGTAGGTAATACCCGAATGCGGTTGAAACGGAAATCGCGATCAGCAGGGAGATATTCTTGGCCCCACCATCCCCTGCCCTTTGCCTCTCGGGGCAACTCAAACATCAGTTCCGCAGCGGCTTTGCGGAAAGCAAGAGCCAAGGGGCCTTCTGTCCCCTGGTGGTGAATGCAAATCGCAATACGCTGAAAGCCCATCTCGCAGAAGGCTCGCAGGACACTTTTAATATAAGACTCAAACGCTAAATTGTCAATATCCAGAGTGCCCATCTCAGGCCCGCTAAGGGCATATCCCGTAGCCCCGTAGTCAAAAGAAGGAGCGATGACCACGGGCATACGGTTAGCGAGGCGTTTACAGATCTCCTCCGCGATCAGGGTGTCTGCTCCCAGGGCCATGTGTGGGCCGTGGTATTCTATGCATCCGGCGGGGATAAGCAGAGGCCAATTCATCTCCACAGCTTGGCGAAGCTGGGCCGGGTTCATCTCTCTTAGAAACATGTTCGCTCCTAGCCTTTAAGGGAAAGAAGAGCGCTGCGCCCAGGCTCCCCATGGGCACAGCGGGCCTCTTGGATAGATCATTCGGCCACGATGAGGGTGCTGGAAGGATTCAGCCTACGGAAGCTTTCGGCATAGTCATCGTGTTCAAAATAGAAGTCGGTGATGTCGCCGGCAAAGTTCAAGATGCGCACGGAACGCCTGGCTATGGCCTCTTCCTCAGGTAACGGTGCCTCGCTGATAGCCTGCGCGCGCCCATAAAGGTAAGTGCTCGCCACGAGGATGACCGCACAGGCCCCGGCCGTCCACCAAGGCCACGCCGGGCGATTCTTGGCCAGGACCTCCAGGCCGGTTACTGCGCCGGTGATGCCGGAGATGAAACCCACGACGCCGCTGATAAACTGCGCCAGACGGAGATAGGGCATGCGGCGCACGGCTGCTTCTACCCGCTCATGGAAAGGGGTCTCGCCTTTATAGAGTTTATAGCAGTCATCGCAATAGCCCACCTCTACCTCTCTGGACTCACGATGCCGCGAGAGCGCTCGTTGGGCCTTGATGGTAATTCGCTTGGTGGCCGGTTTCATGCAGTTAGCACAGACATCGGGGAAGTGAGCTTCGCCTTGAACCCGAACTTTAAGCGACATTCTGCCGCCCTCCTCAATGTAAGCAATATTGGCGAGCCGATGCAGGATTTCGGCGTGTTATTCCACCGAGAGGCTACGGGAAAAGGTTTCCACGATATACCGCTGAGCAAATTGGGCGATGAGCACGATGGGCGCGTCCAACAGAAACGTCGCTGCCATGGTCACCGTCGCCGGCACATTGCCCAGGCGGGTGATGGCCACAGCCGCTGTGCGCATCTCTTCCTTCTTGGTCATGATCAGGGGCCAGAAGAAGTCACTCCAGGCGCCCTGAACGACGCTGAGCACGACCACGGCGAGAACCGGCTTGGCCAGGGGCAAGATGATATAGCGCATGGTCTGGAATTCGCTACAACCTTCAATTCGGGCAGATTCCTCGATATCTCTAGGGATGTCTAGGAGGAACTGGCGCAGGAGGAAGATGTACCAAACGCTCATCTGGAAAGGCGTGCCTAGCCCGAGCCAGTTGTTATAGAAACCCATCCTGCGCAGGATGATAAACTGTTGGATGCCGGCCGTGTCGCCGGGCACAAGCATGGTGGCCAGGTAAATCATGAACACCACGTCTCGGCCTCGCCAGCGCAGACGGGAAAAGGCGTAAGCGGCGGTGAGGTTGACGAAGAGGGCGTTGACCGTCCTGATCGCCGCCAGGATCAAGGTGTTGAGATAGCCCCTAGCCAGATTGGGGGTCTGCAGCGCGCGGCGAAAGTTCTCCAATGTCGGCTTCGGTGGGAACCAGTACAAGGGCATGTGGAAGTAGTCGCTGGGATCCAAGAACGCCGTGCGGATATTCCACCACAAGGGGAGGGCCATGAAGGCAGCCCCCGCAAGCACGACCAGGACGATGAACCAGCGGAGAATACGCGGCTCTCCCTCCAAATCCGGCTTGAGGAAGTAGCGGGTAAAGCGCGCGAACGGGCTCAGCTGGGGCCTTACTCTTCCCCGAATAGCGACGTTTGTGGCCATTAGAGCACCTCCGCTCCGGCATACTTGGCGGCTTTACGCTGTGCGCTGGGCATATAGACGCGACGGAACTGCATGAAGGTAAAGGCGAACAGAAGCGCGAACACCACCCAACCGATGGCCGTCCCGTAACCGAAGAAGAGATAGAAATAGACCGTCTGGTACACGTAAATCGGTATGGTGATCAGCTTCATCCTCGCATACGTGCTGTCAATCGTCGAACTGGCCAACACGTAGATGGGGGTGAAAGTGTTCATGTTGGCCATCACCTGCCCGATCAGCAAGAAAAAGGTCATCGGTTGGATAGCGGGTACAGTCACGGTCAGAAAACGCTGGAAGCGGTTTGCGCCATCCACTTTGGCAGCGTCGTAGAGCTGTTGCGGTGCCGATTGAAGGCCGGCCAAATAGATCAACATCGTGGAGCCAAAACCCCTCCAGACAGACATGAAGGTGACGGACCAGAACATGTTCATCAGCATGTCCACATTGAGCCAACCCACCGGCTCGCCCCCGAGGCTTCTGATGACTTGGTTCACGATGCCGTACTCATAGTCCAGGAGCACGCGCCAAACGAGAGTCGTTCCCACTCCTGAGACCAGACTGGGCATGTAATAAGCGGTACGGGCGAGAGAACGGAGGGGAAGGGGGCGGTTAAGACCCAAGGCAACGAGCAATCCCAAGAGCATGTTGGCCGGCGTAAGGATGAAAACGAAAAGCAACGATACCCTCAAAGAGCGCCAAAAGGTGTCGTCCTTGGTAAAGAGCTTGATATAATTCTCCAGACCAACCCACTTGGGTGCCGAGAGTCCGCGGTAATCGGTAAAGCCGGCGTAGACGCCAAAGATGAGCGGCCAGGCAACATAGATGCCGAAACCGATCAGGCTGGGCAACAGGAACAAGAGGGCTACGAGAGTGCTCCGGCTGATAAGCTGCCTTTGGGCTCTTAGGCCCTCTCGGGCCGTAACGCGCGCCGTCTTTGCGAGGTAAGTCATCGCATCCATCCTTTCCGAGTGCCCCATCGGGCGTCCGAACCACTCGGATGATTTATTGTGGAGAAAGATCCACTTAGCCGCCGAGAACGAGCGGGGAAGCGAACGATCAGGTGACCAAGCCCGCAACCGGATATATTCGGAGGGGTCGGAGCTCGGCTCCGACCCCTCGCGTGAGGTTTACTTTTCACCGAACTTGGCGATGCCCTCTTCGATGGCCTTTTGGGCCTGCTTGGCAAAGTCGGGAACAACGGACTTGGCTTCTTGCCAAGAGGTGGCCTTGATCATCTCCTTGAGCATGCCATCGTGGATGGCGACCACATCCCAATACCAGGGCACGTTCCACACGGTGCGACCCTCGGATTCCATGATGGCCTTCATATCGGCCATAATGGGGGCTTTCTGACGCACCTGCGGTTTCTCATAGGCTCCGATGGGCGGCACGGTATCCAGGTAAGGAATGAGCCACTCGTTGGCCAGCAGCTCCTCGTCGTTGCCGGTCATGAAAAAGTCCCAGGTCTCCACGGGGTACTTGGTACGAGAGGAGAGCATGGAGCAAGAGCCACCCACGTTGCCGATACGTCCCTTGGGTCCTGCGGCGCGCGGGTACACGCCGATGATGGGAAAGAGCTTGGCGTTCTCCTTATAAGAGCCCCTCATGGCCCAGGGGCCTTCTTCCCACATGAAGAGATTGCCATTCTCGCCTTCGGCGATAGTATTGGGGGCCTGCTTGAGCTCCCAATCCAGGTTGCAGATCTTGTCCACATGATAGAGGTTCCACCAGTTCTCAATGCAGGCCAACACTTCCGGCGAGTCCAACATCTGCTTATCGCCGGCATCGTTGGTCACGCCGGGGGCACCAAAGCCCCAGAGTTGGTAGTGCCCACACCAGCCACCGGGGGCGCAGATCCAGAAGGGGTACTTGTGGCCCTTAGCCTGGAACTCCTTGGCCACTTGACGGAACTCGTCCCAGTTGTCTGGCGGTTTCAGGCCGTATTCCTCAAACTTGGCCTTGTTATAGATCCAGAACATCGGCGCGGTGTACTGGGGGATGGCGATCAAGTGCTTGTTGTAGGTGTACTCGTAGGTGATCTGCATATGGCAAGCCTTGGACCACTTCTCCATCGACCAGCGCTTGTCCGCATCGCGCAGGTCATCCAGTGGCCCGGCTGCGCCTTGCTTCCAAAAGCGGCCCGCATCGCCCTCTTGGCAGCTAAAGCCATCCAGCGGCTCACCGGTGGCGATGGCGATACCGATGTTCTTGCGCAGGGTATCCCAGTCGCTGGGTAGGTCATACTGGACTTTGCGGCCCGGGTAGGTCTGCTCGTAGAGGGCCACGGCAGCATCCCAATAGCTCTTGCCGCCCGTGGGGTTCAGCGAGACGATGACGTTGATCGTCACCGGACCTTTGGGAGCAGGGGCCTGAGTGATGACCTTCTCCACGACCTTGGTCACCTCAACCTTCTTCTCCACCTCGACCGTCTTCTCGACGATTTTCTCTACCGGCTTCTCAACTACTTTCTCTTTCTCGACGACGACCGTCTCCTTAACGACCTGCGGCTGGCAAGCGGCCAGCGCAAGGCCCACAGAGCCGAGACCGATGAGGCGAAGCACTTCACGACGCGTCATTTGGGACTTCATACGTTCTTCCTCCCTTAGGATTTCTCTTGGGATCACTGTAGGTGATCGCTGCTATTGGATACCGGAACACTTGATCGGCAGGCGAAAAAGCTTTGGCTGTACCTCCTTTCTTTCATATGCTGCCCCTTACGATCTTGTAGAAAACGTAGGATTCACCGCAGAGACGCCAAGGACGCAGAGGCTTTTATTTATCCCGTTTGTCTCTGCGCTCTCTACGCCTCGGCGGTGGATTGCCCATTTTCCTACAGAATCCCTTACTACGAAAAACAATAGGGGCAGCAAACAAACGATGCTGAGACTCCTATCCCTTGGAAAAGCCGCACTCTCATGCTACAATGATAGTGAGGCTATGGACTGGGGAAAGCGCGATGCAGCTAGGATAGCGGCACATACCTCGGAAGATAGAAATCCCACCTTCTAGCCATCTATTATATATGATTTGAAGGACAAAATGAACGATCCAGATGCCTCAAATTTGCCTGCTTTTGAAAAATAATATTACAACTTTTTATGCATCAGAGTGGGAGGCTATTTGGTACGCAAGGACGTCTTCGTGCGGCAGGTGAGGGATGCTTTGAGCCATCTTTATGACCCGATTCACCTGCAGATGCACCCTCTCGTCAATTTAATGGGCTTGTCGCGCACTGTAGATAAGAGCGCCGGCGAGGCGCTGCGCGAGCTCCTTTGGGAGACGATTGAAGCGCTGCGTCCAGAGGCTTCCATTCCCCCTGATCGGCCCGAGTGGCTGAGTTATCGTTTGCTCTGGCTACATTACATTCAGGCCTTTGGCCAGGCGGAAACCTGTCAAGAGTTGGGCTTGAGCCAAAGGTCCTTCTATCGCCGTCTGGCGGAGGCCGTGGAAGCCGTCGCTAGCCTCTTGTGGGAGCGATATGAACGGGTTGCCTCAAAGGCCGAGCCCTTGCCAGCGGAGGAGGGCCTATTGTCTCCCGCTGAGCAAGCTAAGGAGGAGGCGGTGAAGCTGGCGCGCGAGGCACCGCGCCAGCCCATCAACTTGTTAGAGTTATTGGAGAGCGCCCGCGAGATCGTCTTACCTCTGGCCAAGCGTCAAGGCATTCGTTTGTGTTTTGAGGTTCCTCCGTCCCTTCCGCTATCTTATGGCGACCCGGCCATGGTGCATCAGATCTTCCTGAACGTGCTCACGGAGGCCTTGAGGCTGGCCAAGGACGATAGCCTGGCCTTGGTTGTGTCGGTTGATGATACGCAGACGATCTGGAGATTGGGGGGCTTGGATGAGTCCAAAGCGCCCCGGCGGGACTTGGATCGCGTGAACGGGCTGGTCGTCAGCCGGGGCCTTCTGGAGGTTTACGATGGCCGGCTATGGTTTGAGAGAGACGAGCGGGGCGTTGCAACGCTCTGTTTTACATTCCCTTGCGCCAAGGCAAGGGTAATACTCATCATTGACGACGATGCGGATACGATCAACCTTTATCGGCGTCATCTTGAGGCTGGCAGCTATGTGGTGCGCATGGCGCGCAGTGCGGAAGAGATGGAAGCTCAGCTTGCCGCGGCGCGGCCTGACCTCATTTTGCTTGATGTCCTGATGCCACGGTTGGATGGCTGGAAATTATTACAGCGCTTAAAGACCATGCCGGAGACGGCCGATATCCCGGTGGTGATCTGTTCCGTCCTCAGCCAGCCCGGTTTGGCACTGGTACTTGGTGCCGAGGAGGTCTTGCAGAAACCCATTGAGGCGGAAGCTCTGCTCAAGACGGTACGACGAGCGCTGGCTCGGGTAAGTAATGCGCACTGAGCGTGTCCAAGATAGCTTGGAAGCACTTGGCCCCACGAGCGATTTCCACCGGTCGGCGACAGCGCACACTGATCGGTGTCTCCAGCGCCGTCGTTGTCTCGGCCCAGTCACGTGCCGAGACGATGACCAGCGATACCTCTCGTAATCTTTCGTCGGCGCGCATATGGGCCACTACCTCTTCGCCGTCCATGCCCGGCATGACCAAATCCAGGAAAACCACGTCGGGTACAACTGACTGCATCAGCTCCAGGGCCTTCAGCCCGTCGTATGCTTTGAGGATCCTGTAGGGACGGGGGATCGTCGTAAGCATGATCTCCAACAGACGGACTGCGTCGGGGTCATCGTCCACGAGGAGTATGGTGGTTTCTCCCTCGCGCTCCACTTGTTTCATGACCGTGTTGACCATCTCAGGGGTGATCGGCTTGATGAGATAGCTGAGCGCGCCTTCTACAGGGCCTTGTTTGCTGACTTGCGGTAAAGGACAGGTGATGATAGGCACATCAAACGGGCTGTATGATAGTTGCTCTTCAATGCTGGTTACAAGCTCTGGTGTGGTGATGATCGCCTTGGGATGTAGCTCGTCCACAAGGTTTGCCACCTCCTGGGCGTGGGGCACGCCCACCACGCGGTAGCCGTCAATATGTCGCGCCAGCACCCTGACGATATTGGGATCATCATGAACGATCAAGCAGCTTTCCCGCGATTTAAGATGACGTTGGCCTTCGCCCGTCTTCACCGTGGCGGGTACCAGAGGCTCGGTGCCGGGGAGAGGTACGGTGAATGAGATGGTTGTCCCTTGGCCGGGTTGGCTCTCGGCCCAGATCTCGCCCCCATGAAGCTCAACCAGGTATTTGCTGATGGATAAGCCCAATCCACTTCCGCCCGCCTCGCGCGTCTCTGTCAGATGGGCTTGGTGGAACTCGCGGAAGAGCTTGGGCAGTTCCTCGGGAGCGATGCCTCGCCCCGTATCGCGCACGGTCACCAGAAGGTCACCGTTTCTGCGCGCGGTGGACACAGTGATCCCGCCGCGTTCGGTAAAGCGAATGGCGTTCGTGAGCAGGTTCAACAACACCTGGCGCAAGCGCACCGGATCGGCCAAGACGGCCGGCAAGTCGCCGGCCAGCTCCTGGCGCAAGTAAAGCCCCTTGCGCTCGGCGAGGGGCTGCACGATGTGAATGGCCTCCTTAACGACATCTTCTTCCAGGTCAATACGGTCCTTCATCAAAGGCAGGCGCTCGGCCTCGATCTGGGAGAGGTCAAGGATATCGTCCACCAAGGCGGCCAAATGCTGACTGTTACGATAGATCGTGACCACATCGGCGCGATAGACGCTGGGCAACGCGACGCCGTATCTCTCCGGCGATAGGGCCATCAACTTGCTGAAGCCCAAGATCAGGTTCAGGGGACCACGTAGCTCGTGGCTTACCGTGGCCACGAAACGGGCCTTGAGGGCGCGGGCTACCTCTGCCTCGTGCCGGGCGATGATCAGCTCGTTGTTCATGCGCTCGATGCGATAGGTGGCCTCTTCCAGAGCGCGGAGGGCGCGGTAGAGCTCGGCCCGACGGTTTCGGGTCTCGGCAAGCGCATCGCGGGCACGCGCCCAGCCCGACAGAGCCCAGGCGATGGAGGTCCGCAGGGGTCGGAGAGTGAGCCAGGCGACGCCCAACACAAGGCCGTATATGACCAACATATCGCTCAGAGCTAAAAAGGTTGAGCTTGAGCTATTCAAGCTTCCGTGTAAAGTGACCGCGCAGATGGCCCAGGTAGACAACAGGATGAGCGCTGCCGTGCGGGTGTCCAATAGGGCGTTGGCCAGGAAGATGATGAGTACCCCGGCGGCCATCGTTATGAGGGAAGGATTGGCGCGCATGGCCGTCCACAGGGCTAGATCAAGGCTTAGCAGGAATAGCCAGCAGGCTATTTTGTAATGGTTATGGCGCAATCTGTCCACAAAGAACGTGCTGACAATGAGGATCAAGGCTGGACTGAGGTTTACCTCGACATCTCGTCTGGTGAGGAGGTAGTAAGGGATGGATAGCCAGGCGAGAAGCAAGGCGATGGGCATACTGATGCGCAAAAGATCGCGCTTCAGGCCCTCTATCTCAATGTTAAGGTCCTCTACGGAGTGGCCAAAACCCTTTTCGGCTTGCATAGCATCTCTCCGAGTTCTCCATATAAAGCCCTGTCCTGCTTGAGGTATACGCGAAAGCTGCAAGGACATCTTAGCGCAAAACGGCCAGGGACTGAAATCTGTGTTGCCGTTCCCTCAAGGCAAGCTATTTGGGCATGGCCTTGAGGGCGAGATAAGCCGGACGCGGTTTGAACTCCGGGTAGCTGGGATAGGTGATGGCCCACCAGTATTGCTCGTCCTGCTCGGTCCAATCCGGGTCACAGATGTAGATCGCGCTCATCAGGCCGATCCAGGGCGCCCAGTGCTCCTTGGCGTAGCGGTAAGCGCGCACCAGGTAATCGGCCTTGACCTCCTCACTGACGCTGTGCCAGTGGTAAGGAGAGTCAGGTCGGGGGTCACTGGTCCAACCGAACTCTAATATGGCCACCTGTTTATCGGCGTCGCCGTACTTAACCATGATGGCGCGCAGGTCTTCAACGCGGCGGAAGCAGAATGCCCGATGTCCGCCAAGATCCTTATTGGCGGCCACCTCGGCAGGGTCCTTCTCTGGGGGGCTTTTGTAGCCCGGGGCATGGGCGCCAAGCACGTCAAAGTGCCCGTCGCTTTTGCCGCCCATGGCGATGTACATGCTTTCCAGGTACCAGTCATCGGGGCGAGAACTATCGTTCCAAGTCCCGGTAGGTGAAAGGCCGGGGCTGATAACCAGGGCATTGGGATCAGCGGACTTGATCGCCTTATAGGCTACCTTGAGCAGTTTGACGAGTGCGCCAGGATCGGGGATTTTGCCGCCCCACTCACGGGCCAAGTTGGGCTCATTCCACACTTCGTAGGCCCGAATGCGCCCTTTGTAACGGCTTACCAAGGCGATGAGGAAGTCGGCCA
>DAOTVR010000409.1:0-2977 GCA_034436315.1 Anaerolineae bacterium | reverse complement strand
CCATCCAGGCCCATCGCCACGACGAGGACGGTGACCACCGCGAAGGGGAAAGCGGGCTCCTTTGCCGGCAAGACCTCAAAGGCGTCCAGCACACACTCGCTCCCCGTCGCCTCGGGGTGATGCTTCTTGTCCACGATGAGCTGCAGGGTATGCTCCGTGGGGTCGGCGCCCCGCACCAGGGGAATGCGCGCCTGCATCTGCACGAAGGGGCTATAGAGGTCCACGTAGCTTCGCCCCTGCTCATCGGCCTTCAGGCCGGGCACAGAGCGCCCATCCAGGGTCACCAAGAACCTGCCCGCCCCGCTGGAGCGGCGCGTGATCAGGTCCAGGGCGGTCCCCTTGAAAGTGAAACGGATGCTATCGCCCTCCACGTCCGAGCGAATGAAAGAACGCCCTGAGGCGCTATTTTCAATTACGGTGCGCCATTTCCCCCGAGGCTTGACGGCAGGGTTCGTCTCCTGATAAAGGCCAAGGCCGGCTACTCCCTGCTTTTGGGCCGCTTCCTTGACGGCCAGATAAAGCGGACGCGGGGTAAAGTCCACGTCGATCATCCGAAAGTAATAGTCGGCGCGATCCATGGGGATGTTCCCCACCTGCCGGGCATACCAGATCATGAATACACCGGCCCAAGGCCACTCGCGACGGGCCAGTTCAATGCCGCGCACAGTGTACTCGGCCTGCTCCTTCTCACTGACGCGCTGCCAGATCAAGCGCTCAGGGGGGAAGGACTCGGGCGCGGCGTTCCAGCCATACTCATCAAACCACACCGCCTTGTCGCCATCGCCGTAGCGCTCCATGATCTGGCGTTGCAGGAGAACGCGCTGGAAGTTGAGCACGTTGGGGTCCGGAGGATCCTCCGGGGGCCGGCCCATGCCGAAGGCATTGGCGGAGTAGATGTCAAAATACCCTCGCACGCCGGCCTTATACATCTCCTCCAAGAAGGCGAGATCGTTCATGGCGATCCATTTACCCTTTTCAGGGTGGGGTTGCCCTAGCGTCATGGCCAAGGGAGCGGAAAGCACGTACACGTTGGGGTCGGCCTCTTTGGCCCGCCGATAGGCTATCTTGAGCAACCTCACATATTGGGCCGGATCCACCGGGCGATTGCCCCATTCCGGGAAGATGTTGGGCTCATTCCAGATTTGGATGTACTGGATGCGCCCCTGATAGTGTTTGACAAAGGCGTAAACGAAATCGCCATAGTCCTCAAAGTTATCGGGGGGAGCTTCAGCATAGGAATTGTCTTGGCGCGTCCAGGCCGGCGGGCGATCCAGGCGGGCGACGATCTTGAGGCCGTAATTCTCGCAGGCGGCGACGATCTCGTCGTACTTGGCCCAACTGCTGGTCTTGGTGGTCGGCTCCAAGAACTCTCCCTTGCGCACCGGTTCTATCTCTTCCCAAGGGAATTGCTGCTTCACCCAGCCGATGCCCGCCTCGGCGGCCATTTGAAGGGTCTTGTCGCGCTTCCAAGGCTCCACCTCACGATGGAGGAAAAAGTTAGCCCCGTAGGGGTTCACATCGGTGTTGGGGAAGCTATGGGGAGCCCTTTGCACCAGGGAACGCTGTGCTGCCAACCCGCCGGAAACCGCCTTGCCCAACAAGACACACAAAAAGATAAAGGCCAGGGCCAATATCGCGAGCCTAAGTTGCCAATTCACGCGGCCAGAGCGCCGAAAGAAAGCCATAAGCTCCCTCGTGAAGGGATAAAAGGAAACCCTCTGCTCTCACCGCCGGTGGACGAAAGCCGAAGGGCCAAACCATTATGGGCGGATTATAGGGGGGCGAGGAGGGTTTGTCAATCGGCCCTCCGCGGTTATAATAAAGGTCAAGCTGGGGTTGCAAGGAGAGGGGCGAGATGAAGATCATCACCACGCACGAGCGCGCCGACATGGATGCTCTGGCCTCCATGTATGCCGCCACGCTTCTCCATCCCGACTATCAGGCGGTCTTGCCCCAGAAACTGAACCGCAACCTGCGCGATTTCATCGCCCTCTACAAGGACGAGCTGCGCTTTGTAGAACGCTCCGAGGTCCCCCATCGGCACATCTCGGACGTGCTCCTGGTGGATACCCAGGCCATCGCCCCGTTGCGGGGGATGGATGCGCGCACGCGTATCCACATCATAGATCACCATCTCCCCGAAAAGCCCTTGCCGGAACAGACCACCTTTGAGGGCGAGCCGGTGGGAGCCACGACCACCTTGCTCGTGGAAAAGCTTCAAAAGCGGCATATCTCGCTCAGCAAGGTGGGAGCCAGCCTGCTCTTGATGGGCATCTATGAGGACACCGGTTCCCTTTCCTATCTGACCACGACGGTCCGCGATGCCAGGGCAGCTTCCTGGCTCTTGGAGCAGGGGGCGGATCTCGCCTTGGTGGGCGAGTTCCTCAATCGGCCCCTCTCCAACGGACAGCGAGAGGCGCTCAACAGGCTTATCAATGGGAGCACCTTATATACCATCCGTGGGCACACCATCTGTATCTCGGCGGTCACCCTGGAAAGCTATGTGGATGAGCTCTCCTCCCTGATCCATCAGATCATGGACATGTACGAACCAGACGCCTGTTTCATGCTCGCCCAACACGAGCAGAGCATCCAGGTCATCGCCCGCAGCACCGTCAACACCATTAATGTCGCCGAGCTCTTGCGTGAATTCGGCGGTGGCGGCCACAGCAAGGCCGCTGCAGCCCTCGTCAAAGGCCTTGAGCTGGCCGACGTTCGCGACAAATTGCTCCAGGCCCTGGAGCAAAAGATCGAGCCGCCGACGCTGGTGCGCGAGATCATGTCTACGAACGTGCATACGCTGGACCCCAACATCTCTATCCGCGACGCAGCCCAACTGATGCGTCGCTATGGCCACGAAGGCTTCCCCGTCGTAGATGGAGAGAAGCTGGTGGGCATCCTGACACGGCGCGATGTGGATCGGGCGCTACATCATCGCTTAGGGGATATGCCCGTGCGAAACTTTTTGCACACCGGG
>DAOTVR010000408.1:0-5909 GCA_034436315.1 Anaerolineae bacterium | reverse complement strand
TGGATCCTGGAGTACGCGGATGAGGCGCGCCGACCGTTCTATATCGGCTTGCTCAATACCCTAGGGGCCGTCACCATGTTGGCCCCCACGCTGGGCGGCTGGGTGGTCAGCGCCGTCTCGTATTCGGCGGCTTTCGCCTTGGGAGTGGCTTTTGCCCTCCTCGGCCTGTTACTTACGCTGACCTTGCCCAGCACGCGACGCAAGAAAAAGCCCGCACGCGACTGAACTTAACCCAAGGCTACGTCCAGGGTCATCATGATCGCAAAGCCCAGCATAGTGCCCATGGTGGCCAAGTGCGCGTTCTCCGCCTGCGCCTCGGGGATCAGCTCCTCAACGACCACAAAGATCATCGCTCCGGCAGCAAAGGCCAGGGCGTAGGGCAATATGGCCTGGACGGAGAGGACGGCCCAGGCTCCCAGCACTCCCGCGATGGGCTCGACGAGGCCAGATAACTGGCCGTAGGTGAAGGCCCTGAAGCGCGAAAGGCCCTCATGCCGCAAGGGCATGGCCACGGCCATCCCCTCGGGAAAGTTCTGCAGCCCGATGCCCAGGGCCATGGCTATGGCTCCGGTCAGCGTGGCGCCTCCTAAGCCAGAGGCCGCAGCCCCAAAGGCTACCCCCACGGCCAGCCCTTCGGGGATATTGTGCAGCGTTACGGCCAGGACGAGCAGGATGCTGCGCTTCCAGGAGGTACTCAACCCCTCCGCCTCGCCGGAGGCCAAGGCGGGGTGTATATGTGGCAGGAGCCGATCTATCCCCCGGAGGACGGCTCCTCCTAGCAAGAAGCCCACTGCAGCCGGAACCCACGAGCCCCCCGACATCTCAATGGCCGGGGCTAGGAGCGACCAGAAGCTGGCTGCCACCATCACCCCGGCAGCCAGGCCTAACATGGTATCCAGCAGCTTGCGGCCCACTGCCTTGGTGAAGAAAACGGGCATAGCCCCCAGGGCCGTCACCAGCCAGGTAAAGACCGTCGCCAAGAGAGCTTGCAAGACAGGATGCAACCCTTCTATAAAGGCCATCGCAATCCCCCCGTGATGAGATGGCGGCGGGATCTGTCCTTGGCCTATAGCGCTGGCTGTTCGTAGCTCGGCTTGTTGCAGTAGCGCTTCATGCCCAGGACCAAGCGCACCGCGCCGCCCGGAGCCAGGTGCACTGCCAGATGCTTGCCGTTCACCACCAGAGGATGCCGCTGATCCTCCGGGGCCAGCAGATCGGTCGCCTCGGTGAAAGAGTGCTCGCCAAAGGCGCCGGCCTGGATGATCAGCCGTCGGGGGCGCAGGGGGTTGGCGTTCACCAGGTTCACCGTGACGCTCTGGGCATCCAGCGTTTCCACCAACGCGCCGACATCGGGCGGAAGGCCGGGGCGTCGGGCGTCCAGGTCAAAGTAGCGCAGGCGCACGTGCAACAGCCCACCATGATAGATGATCTGCGGCCCACCGCAGGTGAGCTGCACCAGGGCCTCGGTATGCACGGGATTGATATCTTGCCAGTGGTGCACGTCGATTTTCTGCGGGTCGGCATCGTCGTGCAGCATCTTGTCCATGCGCCGTGCTACCTCAGCCCACTGAACCTCCAATATCTTGATGGGGTAGTCGGGATTAGCTCCCTCAATATAACGACACCAGGGGGCGATGTGAATGTCATCTCCCTTACCGCGCCCAGGGTGAACCTCATGCCAGGTGCTTAGGCGCTCGGGGAACCGCTCCAGGCGCGCATGATCTTTCTCGTCTTGCGACATGTACCAGATCTGAATAGGGTACTCCGGACGCAGTGGCCGGAAGTCGGCCCAACCCTTGTCCATATGTCGGTTGGGCACCAGCAAGACATTATCTTTTACGTATCCCAGGGCGATGATGCGATCCAATTGCCCGCGAGGGATATCCAGATAACTCATGTCTCCCGTCAGGAGCACCGCGTTCATCGCGGCGATGGTCAAGGGCTGGATGATGGTCATGAAGCCATGAGGCCAGCGCCAGCCATAGTACCCTCCCCACCACTTGCCGCCCATCGTTTCCCCGATGATACCGTTGGGGCCCACGTTATCCGGGCAAATACCTCCATTGGCGGCGATGCGCTCTGCCCAGGCTTCCAGGTAATCCAACACCCAGCGCCGGTAGCGTTCCTCGCCGGTGTAAAGGTAGGCATTGGTGATCAAGCTGGTGCAGGTGAGGTTCAACGGTACATCGCAACGCATCTGGCGCTCGTTAAGCGCTTTAAGGATCACGGCATAGACGCGATCATCCCGCCAATCGGCGATGGGCCCCTCAATGCCGGGGAGGTCCTCAAAGGGCACGGGATAATGTGCGAGGACCTCACGGTGCGTCTCCCAGTCTTCCCAAGCGTTTTCAAAGCGTGGACCTCGGCTGCCGTTGATGGGTGAGCGGATCATGCGTTTCTCGGCGTCCCAGTTTTGGGCCTCGGGGTCGTCACCCATGTAGAAGCTGGCGAAACGCAATGCTCGCGCACGGTCTCGGGGCCGGTTAGGGTCGGCAAGGCCGAAGTAGTAAAAGTAGATAGAGCTCTCGCCGTGGTGCATCCAATCGTAGTTGGCGTCGAACTCACGGTAGATTTGACCATAGGCGGTGAACTGCTGAGTGACGGCCTCCCACAGATAGCGGCTACGCTCGTGGATATCCGCGCTGCCTCCTAGGGCATAGAAGAGCGGCCAGTTATGGTAACTCTCATAGCCGTCATCGGAGCCGTCAAAGCCGGGCCAGCGGTCACGCCAGACGAAGGTGCCGTCCCTACGCGTGTAGCGCTCTTGAAAGACGGGTGCGGCCTCGTTCATCTTGTCGATGAGGAAACGCTCCCATAGCGCCCAGCTTGGCGGCGGGCAGGTTTTGTGACTGCAGATGACAGGATAGCTCATAGGACCTCCAGGTTTTGATGAGAATATCAGCCCTTGCGGGCGTTTATTCCGTAAAGGGGAAGTACACCCGTTGTCCCGTCTCCGCCGAGCGGTAGGCGGCCAGGCACATCTCCACCGAAAGGCGGCCTTCCTGAGCCGTGCACAGCGGCACTCCGGCCTTGAGGGCCTCAATGAAGGGCCGGGCCACGCCGGCGATGCGCTCGCCGTGGCTTTCGGGGATGGGTAACCCTAAATCCTGCCAACCCAGCTCTGCTTTGTCCACTTGATACAGCTTGACGCCGATGGGGTGGGGCGGCTTGATGGCGCAGGAAGGGCCATCGCCGTGGTTCTGAATGATGACTCCCTTATCCCCATAGATCTCTGTGGTGTTTTCTCCGGCCAAGGTCACGCTGGAATTGAACACCTCGGCGAAGAGGCCATCGGCATAGCGGAATAGGGCCACGCCGGTATCATCGGGGGCCACGTGGGTGAGCACGTTGTCTATCTCGGCCATGACCGAAACGGGGGATTGGCCCAACATCCACACCAGCCAGTCCAGGGCATGGGTGGCATCATCAAAAAACATCCCTTTATTGGCTTCGGCAGAGATGTGCCAACGGGTGGGGCCTTCGACGAAGGATTTGTTAAAAAGCAAGCCGATGCAGTGTCGCCGACGGATCATCCCTACCCGGCCCACCGCGCCGGAGCGTACCAGCTCGCGCATCTTGATGTTCTGCGGGTCACAGCGCATCTGAAAGGCCAGGCTAAACCACTGACCCGTGTGCTCTACTGCGCGAATGATGCGATCGCAACCGGCTAGGGTGAGGGCCATCGGCTTTTGCAGGAGCACGGCCTTGCCGGCCTCCAAAGCGGCCACGCACAGGTCGGGGTGCTTGTTGGTCTCACTGGCCACGATGACGCAATCCACATCCTTGCGCGAGAGCGTGTCCTCCAGATAGGGCGAATAGGGGATGCCGAAGGCCTCGGCGTTGCGCCGCCCGCGAGCCTGGTCATCATCCCAACAGGCCACTAAGCGCGCATCGTCAAAGGTCAGGATGCGTTGCGCGTAGGCGTTCACGTGGCCGTGAGCGAAGGAAAGGATGCCGATACCCAGTTTCGCCTGTGACATGAACCCTCCGAAGAAACCGCCGGCCTGTCTGAGAGGCCGCGGCAAATTGGCTTCATCATATCCTTGTTTGGGCTAAAAGCAAATGCCGATGAGCTTTGCATCTCGACCGCTTCGCAGCTATAATGATTATAGCAGTGAAGCTCATTTGTCCTTTATGGATCGTCCGGGTCGAAGTTGAGCCGCCTATAGACACCGTCGTCAAAGGGGGTTGCCATGATTACCAAGCGTCCTGGACCTACGCCGGGCACGGTGATTGTGCATTTCCAGCTTCCCGCCGTTATCTGGGCGGAGACCGTCCATCTCGTGGGTGACTTTAACGGCTGGAATCGCCAGTCCCATCCGCTGACTCGTTCGCGCGATGATGGCTCCTGGCATATTGAGCTGGTGCTTGAGGCGGGGAAGACCTATCAGTTCCGCTATCTGGTCAACGGCACGGATTGGCAAAACGACTGGAATGCCGATCGTTATGTTCCCAATCCCTTTGGCGGCGACAACTCGGTGCTGGAGACTTAGCTTCGGCACATCAGGAGATCATCTGTGCTCACTCCCCGTTATTGTCACCCTTGGGACATTTCCCCCCAAGAGGCCATAGAGCTTCAGTGGGAGCTGGCCAAGAGGATCAGCTTGGACACCGGAGCCAATACTTACCGCACTGTGGCGGGCGTTGATGTGGGCGTCAAGGGGGAGCTCGCGCGCGCTGCGGTGGTAGTGATGGTCCTTCCCGAGTTGAGCATCCTGGAGCGGGTGGTGATCGAACGGCCCGTCACCTTTCCTTACGTGCCCGGCCTGCTCTCCTTCCGCGAGGCCCCGGCCATCTTGGAGGCCCTGGCTCGGCTGGAGTCGGTGCCCGACGTGTTGCTCTTTGACGGGCAAGGCTACGCCCACCCCAGGCGCATGGGGATCGCCACCCACGTCGGCATTCTGTTAGATCATCCCACCATCGGCTGTGCCAAATCGCGCCTCTGCGGCTCCTATGAGGAGCCGGCGCCGGCTCGGGGGAGCTACACCTGGCTCCGGGATCGGGGCGAGACAGTCGGAGCCGTCCTGCGCACTCGCAGCGGCGTCCAGCCGGTGTTCGTATCCGTAGGGCACCGGATGCGTCTAGATATTGCGATAGACCTTGTCCTGCGCTGTACGAGGGGCTATCGCCTCCCCGAGCCGACGCGTTGGGCACACCGTCTGGCCTCTGGGGGATCATAAGCTGGTGAACGCCCTGAGATGAAGCGGAAGTTGGCCCTAGTTATCCTACAGTTGAGCCTGGCGATCGTCCTCCTTTTCGTGCCTGTTGGTAGCCCGCTTCGGGCCGGGCCTGAGGCGGGCTCTGGGATGCCCTTCGCCGAGCGCGAACGAAAGCCCGCCTTCGGCGCTTTCGCCGGCCGGGTGACCAGCCTAGTTACGGGGTTGCCCATCGCCGGGGCAACGATCAGCGCGGGAGGCTATACGACCCTTTCCGGAGCCGATGGAACCTACGAGCTCTCGCTCCCTTGGGGCACTTATGACGTGCGCGCCCAGGCTCCGGGCTATATCGGCATGACCCATACGCGCCAACGCCTGGATAGCCCTTGGGCAGGGGCACTTGATTTTGAGATGATCCCCGCCGATCCCAGCCCAGAGGAGCAGGCGATCATTGAGGAGAAGCTGATGCATCCCCCCCAGGAGCTTTCGGCGGAGGAGGTGGCCGAGTTCCAAGCGCGCGGGTTTGCCCTTTCAACCGCCGTGAGCGTGCCTCAGACCATTCGCGTGCTCATGCCCGATGGCACAGTGGTGGTCATGGAGATGGACGAGTACCTCAAGGGGGTCGTGCCCCACGAGGTGCCCCCCTCCTGGCCAAGAGAGGCCCTGCGTGCCCAAGCCGTCGCTGCGCGTAGCTATGCCGCCACACGCCATGCCCATGCTGCGGAAGGGGCCGATGTGTGCACCACCGCCCAT
>DAOTVR010000407.1:0-4514 GCA_034436315.1 Anaerolineae bacterium | reverse complement strand
CACATTTCCCCTTTGCTATACTAACATAAATCCAGCGCCGGCGCAAGGGCTAAATCCCCTGCAGGGTCAAGACGACGCGTATGGTTTCCAGCAAGATGAGCATATCCAAGAGAGGCCCACGGTGCTTCACATAGTAAAGGTCGTACTGTAGCTTCATCAGGGCGTCATCCACGCTATTGCCGTAGCGATAGCGCACCTGGGCCCACCCCGTGAGGCCCGGCTTGACGGAATGACGTATGGCGTAGTAGGGCAAAAGCCTATCCAACTGGCGCACGAACTCGGGGCGCTCGGGCCGCGGCCCGATGAGGGTCATCGTGCCCGTGAGCAAGTTCCACACCTGGGGCAGCTCATCCAAGTGCGTCTTGCGCAGCCAGCGCCCGATGCGGGTGATGCGCCCGTCGTCCGCCTTCGCCCAGACGGCCCCGTTGCTCTCCGCATTGGGGACCATGGAGCGGAACTTGGCCAACCAGAAGGTGCGCCCGCCGCGCCCCACGCGCCGCTGGCGATACAAGATCGGGCCGGGCGAATCCAGATAGATGGCCAGGGCGATGAGCGGGGTGAGCGGGCCCAGCAGGGCCAGGCCCACGAGCCCTACGAATATATCTATCACGCGGCGCACGGCGCCCCACAGGCGCTGGTAACAGGCGTCCTGGCCGTTCATCAAGACAAAGAGGTTCGTGCCGATGTGCTGCACCATGACCGCGCCGGTGATCTCCTCAAAATAGAGCTGCACCGGCCGGATGGCGATGCCCTGTCCCCAGCAGCGCTCCAAGATATTCAGCAGAGGCTCGGCGATCTGCGGGGATTCAACGGCTACCACGAGCTCATCCACCTGCATTTGCTGGATCAGGCTCGGCAGCCGCTCCCAGGTGCCCAGGATGGGCCGATCGGCCACCTCCTGCTCCTGCGGGGCGGCTCCCTCGTCGACGAAGCCGAGCACCTCCACGCCGGCCGCAGAGCCCAGAGCATCTATCGTCTCCACCAGGGTGCGGCCGGCCTCTCCCGCCCCGATGACCAAGGCGCGGCGGGAGAGGTTGGGTTGGCGGATCAACTTGGCATAGGCCAGCCGCCAAAGGCCCTCTCCCACCATGGCGAAGAGAGCGAAGAGGAACCAGGCCAGCCGAGAACGGGTGAGCGGAGCCGAGACGACGGGCACCACCAGGTAAAGGGCGCTGGCCCCTCCGGCGAGGATCATGGCCTTGGCGGCGCTCTCCAAGGGGCGCGCGGCGTAGCGCAGGTCGTAACAGCGCACGATGATCGCCAGCGGAAGCCACAAGGCCCACAATACCAGCCACCAGTACCAGCGCAGCACGGGCTGCCCGTGCATCTCCCCGAAGAGGAACAGCCCCCTTAGTAGCAGCGCGGCGAGGAGCGCCAGGCCAAGGAAGACCAGGTCGCCGGCGACCAGCAGCAGCTTACGCTCGGAAAGGTGCAACCCTCCCAAGCGGAAACGAGACCGAGCCCCCGTTGAGATAGGGAAAGAGCCGGCCAACGGTGTAGATAAGGTGAGGCGCTCCACGGATCTGCCCACAGCTTCCTCCCCCCGGGCAATTCACCGAGAGCAAAACGAGCTAAAGCTTTGCGCTCAGAGAGCTACGTTGCGATTCTGTTGCAAACTCAGTATAGCACACCCAAGTTACAACAAGGTTAACAACAGGTTACAGTTTCATTAGTATGAAAAACTCGTCTCTCAATTGTCGACCCTCTGGCAGGCTCCGCCGTTCCGCGCATCTCGGGGATCGCACGGAATAGATCCGATCCGTTCGCTACCAAGGGGGAGATCTTCAGAAGGTGGGCCTAGGGTCACCGCAAGGCGCGCCACCTCGGCCTGCTGGCCATCACCGCCGGCGGTAGATCAAGGCCAGCTCACCGCCTCCAGGCAATTCATCTCAACCTCACAACGCGTGAGTCGGCCCAACAGATTGACCAGGATTTGAGCCCTCTTCCCCCCCGAAAGAGGCCTCTCAAACACCGCGTCCAACGCGGCCAAAGGATGGCCCGGCCGCAAGGTGACCTGCTGGCCAGGCTGAAAAGGCGAAAGCGTCTGCTCCCGCATCTGCGTCAGACGGCGCTCGATATGGGCGATCACCGCATCGTCCACGAAAGCGGGCTCGTCGCCGAAGGTCACGAACCCGACCAGCCCGGGGGTCCAACGGACGGTATCGGGCAAAACGCGGCCCAGATCAAGGCGCGCGAACAAATACCGCGGAAAGAGCGGTTGTTGTCCCCGTCGCAACGCGCCCGGCATCTTGGGCATCAGGGGCAGATAGGCCTGTAATCCCCTTTGGAGCAGTTGCTCGCAGACCTGAAACTCTTTGCGCGGCTTGCTGAATAGGACATACCAATGTTCCACAGGCATCTCCTCGCTCTCGGCCCAAGTGCTCTCAAGGTGAACAGGATACGTTGAGCGCCGGCACTGCCGAGAGCATTTACATGCAAAAACAGTATAGCATATGAAGGTTAATAGGAGGTCTCTGATGCGTAAATTTTGCGTAAATATTTCGGGCGCATGGATTGCCCCACGAGGGAAAGAAAAAGCAGAGGGGTGGCCCCCTCTGCAGAAGAAATAGCCACCTGTAACCCTACCGGGGCTACTTGGCCAGCGCCACGTACACCCCCTGAGACAGGAAGCCCACGATGTCGGCCCGGCGCTCACCACTCACGTCCGCCAGGGCGCGCGGAGCCTGGCTCTGAGTGGACCATTCGCCCGCCGGGTACACGTAGCTCTGCCCCAGCACTGGGGGCACGAAACCGCTCCCCGTGGAGGGGGATAGATAGATGTTGCCCGCGAAAAAGCCTACCACGTCCGCCCGGCCATCCCCGTTCACGTCCGCCAGGAGCCGGGGGTACCTGTCCTGGCTCGTCCAGCCACTAGAGTAACCGTAACCGGCGATCCAGCGCCTCGGTGAGCTGAACCCGCCCCCCGTAGAGAGGGAGACATAAACCCCGGCGTTGGCAAAGCCCACCACGTCCGCCCGGCCATCCCCGTTCACGTCCGCCAGGAGCCGGGGGTACTTGTCCTGGCTCGTCCAGCCACTAGAGTAACCGTAACCGGCGATCCAGCGCCTCGGTGAGCTGAACCCGCCCCCCGTGGAGAGGGAGACATAAACCCCGGCATTGCCAAAGCCCACCACGTCCGCCCGGCCATCCCCGTTCACGTCCGCCAGGAGCCGGGGGTACTTGTCCTGGCTCGTCCAGCCGCCAGAGTAGCCGTAACCGGCGATCCAGCGCCTCGGTGAGCTGAGCCCGCCCCCCGTGGAGAGGGAGACGTAAACCCCATCCTGGCCGAAGCCCACCACGTCCGCCCGGCTATCACCGTTCACATCCGCCGAGAAGCGGGGGTACTTGTCCTGGCTCGTCCAGCCGCCGGCCTCGGGCGCCGCACCGAACCCTTTCAGCCAGAGGGCTGGCTCTTGGAACCGCGGCACAAGCACCTCGGGCGTGGGCGATGGCGTCGCCGTAGGATAGGGCGTGCTCGTCGGTAGCGGCGTGTTGCTCGGCATGGCCGTGGGCATCGGCGTCGCCGTAGGATAGGGCGTGTTCGTCGGTAGCGGCGTGTTGCTCGGCATGGCCGTGGGCGTGGCTGGCGAGTCCGCGGAGCGTACGAGTTTGAGGGCCACATCGGTGGCCAGGTTGCTGATCGTCAAGACCAACCGACCGTCCTCCCCCACCGTATACGACTCGGAGCCGATCACGGTGCCCGTGGTCGTATTCCACCACTCGGCGGTATAAGCGCCTTGAGGCAAGCCCTGGATCGCCAGGTCTCCACTGGCCAGGGGGATGGCGGCGCCATCCACGACGTTGCGCCAGGTGTGATTGGCGTTGTCAATCCACAAGAGCACCCTGCCAGCAGAGGCGTCGCGCACGCCCCAGGCGCGCAAGAGCCCCGCGGTGGTGGTGAGCACGATCTGCTGATCAGCGCTCAGGTCCGTCCCGATCTCCTGATAGCGCCCGTTGGAGACCGGCTCCCCGGCCATGAAGCGCTCGTAGGCGGCGTACATGCCCCACAGGTGATTGACCTCTAGGAGGTGCGGATACCATTCGCCATCGTATTGATAACCGATAGCTCCCACGTGTGCCCAGAGCTTCTTGTGGTAGTAGACGCCCTGGGTGTCGCGGGCGATATCGGGATGCTGAGGCTGGGTGCCAGAGGAGGCCACGCCGGTCTCGCCGCGAACGATGGGTTTACGGTAGTTGAACTGCTGCCTATATGCTTGGAAGCGGGCCCAGCACTCGCGTACGTTGGCCGCCGAATCGTTGACGATCGTGCTGATCAGCTCACCGTTTCCCGCGCCTGAGGGGTTGGCGTACCAGTGCTTATCGGCATAGTCCATCAGGTGGCCCCGGGCCGGGTCGGCCCAATAGGAGGCCACGAACCAACCCCAGAAGGAGTTGGACATGAGGATCGGCCGTGGAGAGATGCTGCGCACGTACTCCGCCAAGGCGAACCCGGCATTGTAAGCTTCGGTCGTCAGGTCGTTCTCATTGCCCAGTTCCAGGGAATGAAGGGCTGG
>DAOTVR010000406.1:0-8726 GCA_034436315.1 Anaerolineae bacterium | reverse complement strand
TGGGGATATCGGCTACGGGCACGGGATACCCGTAGCGGCTGATGGCATAAAGCCAGCAGCAACTCAGTTTCATCGTCTCACCGGTCATCCTTCTCTCCTTCAATAGCCTCTCTACAAGACACAAAGACACCAAGGCACTAGGGAATTACCACGAAAGATAAACCCTTGTGTCTTTGTGCCTTCGTGGTTCCTTATCTCTCTGCCAGCAGCTTGTCCACATCCTCAGCGCTGATCATCCCCAGGGCCTCCTGGATTTTGGCTACCAGGAGCGGTTCGGGGGCGGCACCCTCAATGTGGACCGTCTCGTTGATCACGCTGCGCGGCACCCCTTGCACATGGTATTTGTTGGCCAAGTGGGGGAACTCAATGGCCTCTACCATGTCGGCAGTGATCTTGTCGCTGGCGAGGGCCAGGCTGTGGGCCAAGCGCACCGCGCTGGGGCAGTAGGGGCACGTGGGCGTGACAAAGACCTGGATATGCACCGGCTTCTGGATATCTTTGAGGATCTCCAAGGTTTTGTCCGAGAGGCCGGGCTCCTTCCGCGATACGGCGATGATATCCTCAATCAGCGAGGCGAATTCGTATCCCGAGGGGAGGCCGTAGAAGCGGATGCCATAATCCACATCCCCCATGATCACCGTGGCAGGGATCTTGTCGATATGGTACGTTTGGGCCACTTCCTTATCGGCCACGAAATCGTAAACCTCCAGGGTGATCTTGGGCGAAAGCTCGGCCACCTCGCGCAGGATCTGTTCCGTCTCGCGGCAAAACTGGCAGGCGTAGGCCTGGGTAAAATAGAGCAGTTTGACGGGCGCGACCAGAGACTTGGCCAGGTGCCCCTCCAGGAATTGGCGATCCTTTTCACTCAGCAAAGCCATCTCTCACCTCCTCGTTACTCTTCAATGGCCGCCTTTTGGGCGTTGATCTCGCGGATGCGCGCCGGGTCGAACTTGGGCCAGCGGTCATACGTATAGAGGCCGTTCACCTCCTGCTCGATATCGTACAACTGGGTGTAACAAAAGGCGCAAATACGCGGATGCCGAAGGAGCGTCTCCGTCAAGGCGCGGTAGCGGGCGATGAACTCCTCCACCGACTTGGGACGGGCCTCTATGCCGCCATAACCCCAGGCCTTGTCGTCCTTTTGATCGGGGTTCCACCAGATGCCGCCGTACTCGCTGACGAAGTAGGGCTGACCCCTATAGGGGGCATCCAATTTGGGAAAGTTACGAAACGGCTCCCCACCGCTAGCGAAGGGGGCGAAGGCGGCCGCAAAGACCTCGGGATTTTGCTCGTAGTTGTGCACATCGTAAATATCGGTCTCCACGTGCACGTAGCCGCTGGTGTCAATGACCGGGCGCGTCGGGTCAAGGGCTTTGGTGACGCGGTAAACGGTACGCAGGGTCTCGGGGTCTTGGTTGCTTTGCGTCTCGTTAAAGGGACACCAGCCGATGATGGAGGGATGGTTATAGTCGCGCTGGAGGGCCTCCAGCCATTGGGGCAAAAAGACCCCTAGCGCCTCCGGCCGGCTCAAATCCAGGCCCCAACTGGGGAACTCGCCCCACACGAGATAGCCCAGGCGATCTGCCCAATAAAGGAAACGCGGCTCAAAGACCTTTTGGTGTAAGCGTGCGCCGTTAAAGCCCAGGCCCTGGGCAATTTGGATGTCGTTGCGCAGGGCCTCGTCCGTGGGGGCGGTGTAAATCCCCTCGGGGTAAAAGCCCTGGTCCAGCACCAACCGCTGGAAAAGCGGCCGGCCGTTGAGTAAGATGGCCCGCTCGCTCAAGGCAAGCGTCCGCAGGCCGAAATAGCTTTTCACCACGTCCCGGTCGCCCTCGGCGGTGCGTAAGACCAATTGTAGGTCATAGAGCGTCGGCTCCTGAGGGGACCAGGCCTGGGCCTCCCTAAGGCGGAGGACCAAACGGACGCGTTGGCCGAGGAAGCTCGTCCGGGCCCTGCCCACGACTTGCCCCTCGAGCTGCGCCTGGGCTTCCAGGGTGCCCCGCGTGGGCCGCCCGCACACCTCCACCTCAACGCTCACCTGGCCGCCCTCCAAATTGGGGGTCATGCGTAAAGCCCCGATGTACGTCCGAGGCACCGGCTCCAGCCAGACCGTTTGCCAGATGCCCGTTGTGCGCGTATAGTGGCAGCCTCGGGAGTAATACTCTGGGCACTGTTTGCCCCCGGCTTGTAGGGGCGAGCGCGTGTCGTCGCGGGCGTGGATGACCAGGTTATTCTCTCCCCTGGCCAGGAGAGAGGTGATGTCTAGGCTGAAGGGGGTGTAGCCGCCGCGATGCCCTCCCGCACTTTGCCCGTTCACCCAAACCCACGCGTCATGATCCGCTGCGCCCACGTGCAAGAGCACTCGTCGGCCCTCCCAGGTCTCGGGGAGGACGAACGGGCGGCGATACCAAACCCCCAGGTGAAAATCCACATCGCCGATCCCGGAAAGCGTGCTTTCGGGACAGAAAGGCACTTGGATCTCTCGCGCCAAGCGCTCCGCCTGGGGCAAGCCGCGGTCAATGCCGCTCAGGCCGGGGTCAAACTCAAACTCCCAGACGCCGTTCAGGTTAAGCCAAGCCTCACGTTCCATCTGCGGACGGGGATACTCAGGACGAGGGATGTCCATAGTTGAGTCCTTTCGTCTAGAGCTTGCGCAGGCGAGCCTCTAACACGCGGTTGCGCAGGTAAGCGTCCAGATCGCCACGCTGTTCAAGCAACTGGACGATCTCGCTATCGTCTAGAAGCACGATGCAAGCCTCGCCACGCGAACCGGAGTAGCGCGCCCGTTCCTCAGCTTCCAGGCCGGCCATGCCGGAACCCATCACCAGGACGAGCTTGACGTTGTGAGCCTCGGCCCTTCTCAGGGCCTCGGCGGCGAAATCCTCCGGCGAGAGCTGGCTGGGGGACATACACGTCACCAAGATGGCCGGCTGGTAGATGCCCCAATAGCTGCCCCCTTGCGCTTCGGGGGCGATAGCCAGGATAACGCCGGGACCCTCGGCCTCTGCGCGCACGTTGGGCACGACGGAAAAGGCCGGTACCAGGGAGAAGAAGGCGGCGGCAAAAGCCTCCCAGGGCCGACCGCAATCATAGTTGCCCCGAGGGTCCAGGGCCTCAGCGCGCAGGGCCCACAGGCGGGCATAGGTGGCCTCAAGGTCCTCGGTGGGCGTGGCCAACGAGGCGCGCTCAGGCGGAGCCTGGGTGAAGTATTGTCGGAGGGCGCGCTCATAGAGGGCATTGCGCACCTCGCAAGGTTGCACGGGGCGGATGGCTCCGATCATCTCCAAGGAGGCTAATACCGGATCGTTACGGCTGAAGGGCATCTTGCGTCCCTCCAGGAGGATGCTGCACAGCCTTCGGCGTTCTAAGGGCCGTCGCTCCAGCTCCTGGATCACGTGGCGGATGTTATCGTCTTCCTCCAGCATCTGTTCGGCGGCCTGCTCAATGTGCTCCGCGCTCAGCTCCTTGACTTTGGCGCGCTCCAAGAGGGCGCAGAGGCGCATGGTGAGGTAGGGGTGTCCTCCGGTGAGCTGGTAAATCCTCTGAGGGGCCTCAGGGGGCACGGTTACGCCCAGTTTATTGAATTGCCCCACGATCTTGGCTACATCGGGTAGCTCCAAATCGCGCAGGTAGAGCTTTTCGCAGATGTTTAGGGGCGAATTCGCCCCAAAGGTCAAAGCAAAGAGGTCCACTGCTCCGCTGAAGACAAAAAGGTATTTGGACAGAGCGTTATGCAGCCCGCGCCCTTGGGTGAAGACGGTGCGCAGGGTGTTGAAAAAGCTATCCGAGGCTTGCGGGGATAGTGCGCCCACTTCATCCAAGAGGACGATGATGCGCGGCACGGGCAAGGCCGCAGCCAACTCGCGCAAGAACTCTAGGAAGTCGGTCGGGCCCTGGATATCTACCCTCTCGGCGGGAAGGGAGCCCTCGTCCAGCAGGGTGTGAAAGTCGTTGAGCAGTTGGAAGGCCACATAGCGGAAACACGCACGGGCATCCTGGGCGCGCAATACCGAGAGATCTATGAGCGCGCAAGCATAAGAATCACCCAGCAATTCCATGAGCCGGAAGAGCAGCGTGGTCTTGCCCGTTTGCCTGGCGGAGAGGAAGGCGATGTATTGGGTCACCGAGGGTTGTTGAGCCAAGCGGAGCGCCCGCCGTAACTCGGGGCGATCCACCAATAATTCGGCATCCGTAGCGGATAGTAGGGGCCCTCGGGTCTTGAAATAGAGGCTCTCTTCGGCTAGAGACGCTTCCGGTGCCCGGGTTGCAGCCTCGCGGAGTGCCTCCCGCCCAGGAGCTGCCTCCTCCGTCTTGGCCCCGCGAGGCCTACTGACCTGGTCCTTCCACAACCGGCCGCTCAGGGAACGCAGGAAGAGCACCGGTGCGGCCCAATCGTTGGGGTCAGGGCTACCCACGCTGGCCCCGACACGCCCCTCGGCCACGCATTCGTCGATCGTCTGGCCCATCGAAAGCGCCTTGTAAAACGTGCGGCTGAAGCGGATCGCCGCGCGATCCTCCACGGGCCATTGCATCGCCACCACTGCGGGGATCTCGGCTCGCACCAGCGCGGGAGCCAACCCGGCCCAGGCGCCTGAGGCCGTCTCACAGGCGTTAAGCACCACCAGGCTGACCCCGTAGCGCCGTAACAAGCGCGCGGCTTCGGGAGCTTCCAGGGGGTCGGAGCGCCCTTCTTCGTCCTCTAGGAGCAGTAAGCCCATATGCTGCTCTTGATTGTACTGGCCGTGGCCGATAAAGTGCACGACATCGGGCCGATGCTCCATGAGGGCAACTTGAAGCTTCTCATGGGTGATATGCTCGTAGACGATGATCTCGACTTGGCCTCCCGCTTCCAGCTCTTGAAGTGAGCTTTTCAGCACGGCTAATTCGCGGGCGCTATCTAACTGGAGTTGATCGCTCGGAGAGGCTACGAGGGCCATGATCCGCAATATTGGGCTTTGTCGGGGGGATGGCGGCACAGCATGGAGACGCAGGTAGCGCACCAATGAGACCATGGGATCAAATACCAGAAAATCGTCCCGACGAGCATCGTAGAGCAGTTCCCAGGGCAGCCGCGATAGCTCCCAGGAATCAATATGCAACCGCAAGCGCAATCCCCGACCGCGCTCGCGGGCGATCTGGTAGCTCTCATGCCATAGCGTCAAACTCTCGCGGGAGAGGGCTGCTTCGGCCAATTGTCGGCCCAGCTCGGCGGCGGTAGCCGAGGTGCGAAAAGCGCGCTGCGCGCAGGCGGCGATGTCTATCTCTAAGAGGAAAGGGCAGCGTCCTCCTTCTCCTGCGGGGGAGTACAACACCTCAGCCACCCCCGTTTTGGATAGCGGGTTCCACTCGCTAAGCCGGAGATCAAAGCTGAGATAATCCATGTCCTCACTTCCAAGCCGAGCTTGACAACCTTGCGCTCAAGGGATTATAAGAGGACTCGTTGAGTTGTGTCAAGGAGGGGTCAACGCGCGCAAAACGTTTTTTCCTGCTTCCTTTAGCCGTAGGCTAGTGGAGGTACGGGCATGTCCGTTGCTCTTGCCGGGCGATTTTGGGACTAGTCGGGTGGCTTTAACGCGCTTTCTATTGCATTGCCTATCTAAACATGCTATAATGGCTGTAAGGGCTCTTATGAGTTGCTTTAAGGGTAGTGTTGTGCTTTTATAGGACGAGGATCGGTTGTTGGCACGCATATCAGTGCAGAAAGGGGGAATGAACAGTGACACTCTTCAGGGCGCGTTCTAGGCGCGTCATGCGGTGGGCCCTCAGACTAGGGCTGATTGTCTCGCTTCTCCTGACTAGTGTGGCGGTCCTGGCCCCTGTCGCTTTGGCTCAATCGGGCCCTTGGCGTGGCGAGTACTACAACAATGTTAACCTCTCCGGCTCTCCCGTACTTGTCCGCTATGAGGCCAACATTGACTTTAACTGGGGTGCAGGCTCACCAGGCGGGGGAGTGAACGCGGACAACTTCTCGGTCCGCTGGACGGCCTTCATCAACTTTGCCGCCGGTGATTACACCTTCTCGGTCACAACGGACGATGGCGCGCGCCTCTGGGTTGATGATCAGTTGCTCATCGACCAATGGCGCGACCAGTCGGCGACCACCTTCAGCGCGGTAAAGAGCCTGAGCGCGGGCTATCACAGCTTGCGCTTGGAGTACTATGAGAACTATGGCGACGCCGTGATTCGCCTCTCCTGGCAGACGGGCGGGACCGGTGGCGACTGGCGCGCCGAGTATTACAACAATACCTGGCTGGGTGGTGACCCGGTGGTGGTGCGCAATGAGGCGGCCATCAACTACAACTGGGGCTATGGCTCGCCTGCGGCGGGGGTTAATGTGGACGGCTTCTCCGCTCGCTGGACTCGCGATGCCTACTTCCCCTCCAGCGGCAATTACACCTTCTCCGTGACCGTTGATGATGGTGTGCGCCTCTGGGTGGATGGAGTGAACATCATTGACAAGTGGTTCCCCCAATCGCCGACAACCTATCGGGGCTATATCTACTTGGCCGCGGGCACCCACCAGATCCGTGTGGAGTACTTTGAGGATACGGGTATCGCGGTGTGCCAGGTGAGCTGGTCACCAAGCGGCTCTGCGGCTGCCGTAGAGATCATCGTGGATGATCGCGATGCGGGCTTTATCCGCGGCGGGCCGGCCAGTGGATGGTATGGTCGCAACTATGGCTATCGCGAACACCTCTTCTGGACCTGGAATAGCAGGACCCAGGTCAGCAATTGGGGCAAATGGTTCCCCTATGTGCCTACGGCGGGGAACTGGGAAGTGTACGTTTACATCCCCAGCAAGTACTTTGGCACCAAGTCGGCGACTTATTCCATCTATCACAATGGTGTGCGCCATACGCGGGTGGTCAATCAGGGCCGCTATTTCGACCAGTGGGTCAGTCTGGGCACCTATTATTTCGCCGGCGGCTCGGGCGAGTATGTCTATCTAGGGGATAACACCGGCGAGCCGTATGCTACGCGCTATGTGGGCTTTGACGCGGTCAAGTTCGTCAGGCGCGACGGCGCTGCGCCCTCACCGTCTCCTGTGCCTACGCCGGCCCCGCCTTCCGGCTGCACCATCACGCCTATACTGGGCTTCGGGCGCATCTGGAGCACTTACCCGGGGGTGAGGTCCAAGTTGGGCTGCCCTACCGAGGTAGAGAAGGGGGTCTGGGCAGCGGAGGAGGTCTTCCAGAACGGCTACATGTTCTGGCGACAGGATACCAAGCTCATTTACGTGCTCTATCATAACGGCGCCTGGCAGAGCTTTAACGATACCTGGACCTCTAGCGAGCCGGAGACCGATCCCACCATCGTGCCTCCGCCGGGGTATTACCAGCCCAAGCGCGGCTTTGGCAAGGTCTGGCGCGAGAATCCCGCCGTGCGCAGCGGCCTCGGCTGGGCTACCACCGAGGAGCGCGGCTTTTACGCCTCTGTGCAGCAGTTCAACGGCGGGCTGATGCTCTGGAGCAATGTGCTGGGCATCTTTGTGCTCTATGGCGACGGGCGTTGGGAGCGATATTACTGAGAGGTAGAGAGCGGAAGCAGCAAACCGCCTACACAGCAGTAGAGGGCTTGCGCTTTTCTAGCTGTTTATCGGTGCGGGCCACTTCGGTTTTTCCCGAGGTGGCTCGCTTCTATATGGATTGGAGGGATGATATGGCTACGATGACTCCCAGACAATGCGTTCTCGCCGCCGTTAACCGCCAGGAGCCTGATCGAGTGCCCTATGAGCTCTCTTGGGGGGCCTTCACCCCTGCCCTGATGGAGATCTTTCGGGAAAAGACCGGTGCCGAGGATCCTCTGGAGTATTTCCTCGTCCCCGTGCGTCCGGTGGCCCACAGGGGGCGGAGCAAAGAGGAACTTTGGCAGATCTATGCTCGCTATTACCCCGGCCATACCCTGGACGAAGTGGAGATCAGCGATTTCGGCGTGGCCTCGCTGCCGGGATCGCTTTGGCATTTTCGTAAGGACATCCATCCCTTGGCCGAAGCCGAGTCGCTCAACGATATCCTGGATTATCCCCTCCCTGATCCCTCGCGTCCGGAAGCTTATATACACTTGAGCGAGGAAACGCACCGCTACCATGCCCGCGACTTGGCGGTGAACGGCATCCTTTGCGTGACCATTTTTGAGGTGGCTTGGGCCATCCGCTCTATGGAGGCGCTCTTCACCGATATGGCCCTGCGCCCCGAGATGGCCGCGGCCCTTTTGGATCGCATGATGGAGTTGCGCCTGGTGCAAGCCAGGCAACTCGTCCAGGCGGGGGTGGATATCCTTAGCTTGGGGGATGACGTCTCCACCCAACGCGGGCTGATGATGAGCCCGGCGATGTGGCGCAAGTGGTTCAAGCCGCGTTTGGCAGCGATCATCGCCGAGGCGCGCCGTCTGCGGCCGGGCATACCCATCTTTTACCATTCCGATGGCGATTGCCGGGCGATCATCCCCGAGCTGATTGAGATCGGGGTGACCATCCTCAACCCCGTGCAGCCGGAATGCATGGATCCGGCGGAGCTCAAACGCCAGTATGGCGACCGCCTGGCTTTCTGGGGGACGATCGGCACTCAGACTACCATGCCTTTTGGCACGCCCGACGAGGTGCGGGCCACGGTCAGGGAGCGGATCCGGACGGTGGGCGCCGGCGGGGGGTTGGTGCTTGCGCCCACGCACATCCTGGAGCCGGACGTTCCCTGGGAGAATATCCTGGCCTTCTTTGAGGCTGTGGA
>DAOTVR010000405.1:0-8603 GCA_034436315.1 Anaerolineae bacterium | reverse complement strand
GCAGCATCGCCGCCGTCTCTATGATCTCCTGAGCCATATCCTTAGGGTGCGAGGTCAGAAAGCGGATGCGCCAGAGGCCCTCCAGATCATGGATGGCCCTGAGGACGTCGGCCAGGGTGGGATGATCGGGAAGGTCGCTGCCGTAAGCGTCCACATTTTGCCCCAGGAGGGTGATCTCTCGCGCGCCTCGCTCTACTAACCGGCTCACCTCGGCTACGATCTCGGCAATAGGCCGGCTGCGCTGCCTACCCCGGCGGAGGGCGACGATGCAATACGTGCAACGGTGGTCACAGCCGTAACTGATGGGCACCAGCTCAGAGACCTGTGGCGGCTTGAGGAGCTGGCCCGGTGAAGCGCATTCTCCTTGCTCGGCCTCCCAGTGCTCAACGAACTGGAGCAAGCCGGCGATGTCCGAGGGCTTGAAGAAGGCATCCACATAGGGGTAACGCGCTTCCAGGGCCGGTATGTCATCCACGAAGCAACCCATGACCAGAAGGGCTCTCTCTTGCCCGCGCCGCTTGAGAGAACTCAAGGAGCTCAAGCGGCCCACGACCCTGTCTTCGGCGCTTTGGCGCACGACACAGGTGTTGAGCACGATGAGATCGGCGGCCTCGGGCCGGCTCGTGGGCTTGTAGCCCCGCTTTTCCAACTCCTCGCTCAGGCGATAGGCATCGGCGCGGTTCATCTGGCAGCCGATGTTCCATAGGTAATATTGTCTTGGCTTAAAACGACCGTTCATATAGGAAATTCGGATGGCTACGTGCCTTAAGCAACCCTGGAAGGAACAGGCTGAGGCGTACAGGAGGCACCCTTGAACGCGGGCAATACTTGACGCAGGAACTGCCCGGTATAGGACCGCTCGTTGGCCGCCACGTCCTCGGGGGTGCCCTCGGCAACGATCCAGCCTCCCTCATCACCCCCTTCGGGGCCTAAGTCAATGATCCAATCGGCGCTCTTAATGACGTCCAGGTTATGCTCGATGACCACCACAGTGTTGCCCGCATCCACTAGACGGCCCAAGACCTGTAGCAGGCGCTCCACATCGGCCATATGCAGGCCCACGGTTGGCTCATCCAGGATATAAAGCGTGCGCCCCGTGGCCCGGCGGGAGAGCTCCTTGGCCAGCTTGACGCGCTGCGCCTCGCCGCCTGAGAGGGTGGTAGCCGGTTGTCCGAGGCGGATATAGCCCAAACCCACGTCGTGCAGCGTCTCCAACTTGGATTTGATGGCCGGGATATTCTGGAAGAAAGCCAAAGCCTCGTCTACGGTCATATCCAAGACGTCGGCGATGTTTGCCCCCTTGTAGCGGATCTCCAGCGCCTCGCGGTTGTAACGTTTGCCGTGGCAGACCTCGCAGGGCACATAGACATCGGGCAGGAATTGCATCTCGATCTGGATGATCCCCGCGCCTTGGCAGGCCTCGCAGCGTCCCCCCTTCACGTTAAAGGAGAAGCGCCCGGGCTGGTAGCCCCGCATCCTGGCCTCGGGCAGAGAGGCAAAGAGCTGGCGGATGGGGCCAAAGACGTCCACGTAGGTCGCCGGGTTGGAGCGCGGCGTGCGGCCAATCGGCGATTGGTCGATATCAATCACTTTGTCTAGGTTGGCGATCCCTAGGATCTCGTCATGCTCTCCCGGGCGGGCCGTGGCCTTGTGCAACACTTGGGCTAGCTTTTTGTGGATGATCTCCATCAGTAGCGTGCTTTTGCCCGAGCCGGATACCCCTGTGATGGCTATGAAGCAGCCCAGAGGCAAGCGCACGGTGAGGTTTTTCAGGTTGTTCTCCCTTGCTCCCACCACGACGAGCGACTTGCCATTCCCTGTGCGCCTTCTTGAGGGAACGGGCACTGCGGCCTCGCCTTTCAGATAACGCCCGGTCAGGGATTGGGGGCAGGCCATGATATCCTCCAACGTGCCCTGACACACGACATAACCACCGTGCTCGCCGGCGCCGGGGCCGAGGTCAATGATGTGATCGGCGGCGCGAATGGTGGCCTCGTCGTGTTCTACAACTAATACGGTGTTCCCCAGGTCACGCAGGCGGATCAGGGTGTCAATGAGCCGCTGGTTGTCGCGCTGGTGCAAGCCGATGGAGGGTTCGTCCAGGATGTAGAGCACTCCCATCAGTTGTGAGCCGATCTGAGTGGCCAGGCGAATGCGCTGTGCCTCGCCGCCGGAGAGGGTTGCCGCGCCGCGGTCCAGGGTCAGATAGTGCAGCCCTACATCCTCCAGGAAACGCAAGCGGGCCAATAGTTCCTTGACGATCTGTCTGGAGATGAGCTTTTCGCGTTCGGAAAAGTTCTCAAAAACCTGCTGGATGAAGGCGATCGCCTGGCTGACGGACATCTGCGTCAGCTCATAAATGGATTTGCCCCCGACGGTGACGGCCAGGCTTTCGGGGCGCAGTCGCTTGCCCTTACATTCGGGACAAGCGGTCGTGCTCATATACTCCTCAATGGCTGCGCGCATGCTCTCCGAGGTGGTCTCGCGATAGCGACGCTCCAGGTTCGGGATCACCCCCTCAAAGGTCGTCTCGTGGATGCGCGTCTTGCCGTATTGGTTGGTATAGCGCACTGCCACCGTCTCGCCGCCGCTGCCATAGAGGATGATACGCTTCTCTTCAGGCCGCAGGTCCTTCCAGGGGGTATCCATGGAGAAGCCATAATGCTCGGCGACGGCCTGGAGCAAATGCGAAAAGTAAGTATCTCCCTTTGAGGCTTTGGCCCAGGGCTCAATTGCCCCCTGGTTTAGGGAGAGCTCGGGATCGGGCACGATCCGCTCTGGATCCAGCTCTTGTTTGGTGCCCAGGCCGGTGCAGGCCGGGCAAGCTCCGTGAGGGCTATTGAAGGAAAAACTGCGTGGCTCTATCTCCGGCAGGCTGATACCACAGCGCGGGCAGGCGTACTTCTCGGAGAAGAGCTGCTCTTCGCCGCCGACCACGCTCACGATCACCACCCCGTCCCCTAACTTGAGCGCCGTCTCCACCGAATCGCTGAGGCGGCTGCGATCCGAGTCGCTCTCACCGTCAGAGCGATGGCGTACGACGAAACGATCCACCACGGCTTCAATGGTGTGCATCTTGTAGCGATCTAGGACGATATCCTCATCTACCTCATTGATCTCGCCGTCAATGCGCACGCGCACATAGCCGGCCTTGCGCAGATCCTCTATGACCCGCCTGTGCTCGCCCTTGCGATCTCGGATGATGGGTGCCAGAATCATGATACGCTTGCCCTCGCCCAGCTGCAAGATGCTGTCTACAATCTGTTGCACGGTTTGTCGGCTGATCTCACGCCCGCAAATGGGGCAGTGCGGGATGCCCACACGCGCATAGAGCAGGCGCAAGTAGTCATAGATCTCAGTTACCGTGCCTACAGTAGAGCGCGGGCTGCGGCTGGTGCTCTTTTGGTCGATACTGATGGCCGGCGATAGCCCATCTATGTGGTCCACGTCGGGCTTGTCCATCTGGCCCAGAAATTGCCGCGCATAGGCCGAGAGGGATTCTACATAGCGTCGCTGTCCCTCGGCATAGATGGTATCAAAGGCCAAAGATGACTTGCCCGAGCCGGATAGGCCGGTGATCACGACCAACTTGTCACGGGGGATGTCAAGATCAATGTTCTTGAGGTTATTCTGGCGAGCGCCGCGAATGGAAATATACTCGTGCGCCATGCTAACTCCCGTCCATGAAAAACCTAACGTCTGACATGATGGCCAACTTACCATTATAGCCGAATTGCGGTGACAAGCCAAAGAAACGCATTTCATCGGGATTATCCAGTATCTTTAGCCCTTGTTTTAACGTCTTGACTGTTGACATGTGCATCGATCCATGATAGGATGAAGCACAGGATGTGTTTGTCGTTTTGTGCATATCCTGTTTGTGGGTTGTGTAGTTCGCCGCCTTTACGGTCAATCCTTCTGACAGCTTTAGGAAGAGAGGGCAGAAATGATCAGTCGTCACCAAGCTGCATCCAAGTTTCGGCTTCGGCCACACCTACACACTGTGCTCGTCTTGTTCGTACTCCTAGGCCTCTGCGCTGTGCTGCGCTCACATGTGCTCCGAGCCTCGTCTTTGCCGGTAGTTACTTTCGATCCTTTAACGCAGACTGTTCCTCTAGGGTCCTCGTTTGTCGTCAATGTGACCATTCGCGGCGTGACCGACCTCAGCGCAATTGATCTGCAGCTCGCTTTCGATCCGTCCATCCTTCAGGTTGTTGATGCTGACCCCAGCTCGCCCGGTACCGTTGAGATTCAGCCCGGTGATGTCTTATCCGGAACCGCACCGGTCATGAACCAAGTCGATAACACGGCGGGCGAGATCGTCTACGAGATATTCGGCACTTCGGATTTCTCAGGGGATGGTATCATTGCCACGATCTTTTTCACCCCCACCGCTATGGGCACTTCGCCGCTCACCTTCACGGTTTTATCGCTGCTTGATAAGACTGCCAACCCCATTATCTACCAGACGCCGCTGGACGAGGGGTCATATACTGTGACAGCAGCACCCACTGCCATACCGACGGAGACCCCGACGGAAACCCCGGAGCCGACCGCGACCGATACGCCCGAGCCGACGATCGCTCCGCCGACGGAGACGCCCACGCCGGAGCCATCGGCCACACCGACGGGTACAGTAGAGGCGACGGCCACCCCAACGCATACTCCTGCAACGATAGAGCCCTCGCCCACGCCAACGGAGACGGGGACGCCTGGGCCATCACCCACACCCACAGTGACTAATACGCCGGCGTTCCTGTATTTGCCGCTGACCCTAAAGAACCTGGTCGTCCAGCCGCCGACGCCTACGCCAACCGAGACGCCGACCATCACCAACACGCCGACACATACGGGGACGCCGACGATCACTCCCACGGCGAGCAACACGCCAGTGGGGACCCTTACCCGCACGCCGACGGTCACGCGGACGCCGACCATCACCCGCACGCCGACGGTCACGCCCACGCCCACCTTGGCTCCTGGTGAATGTCGCGAGCTGATCATCAACGGCAGTTGCGAGACGGAGGTGACCTCCTGGAGCTTCCCGCCCACTGCTTATACCGCCGGCTACTCCACCACGAGAGCGCATGGCGGCGTGCGTTCGCTGCGCACCGGGATCGAGAGCGGCAGTCCGGTATATAGCTACTCTTCCGCCAAACAAAGCGTTTACGTCCCGGCGGAGGCCGAGCACCTGACCTTGAGCTTCTGGTACTATACCCAGGCCACAGGCTCTGATAGCGATAAAGACTATGCCCTGATCGTTGACCAGGCTGGGCGTTATTACTACCTGACCTGGCTCACCTGGCCCTATACCAATGGGAGGAACTGGGTGCATGTGGAGCTCAACGAAACCTCATACCCCACGTTGCTCCAGTTCCGCGGGCAGCGGATCACGATCCACTTTGAGACTTTTAACAATGGTTATGGTGGCATCGCGGCCATGTACACCGATGATATCAGCTTCGTAGCCTGTCGTTAGGCTGCGGCGCCGAACCTTGAGGGCCAGCGAGCATATCTCCTGGCCCTCGTTTTCTTTGCCCGATTGGGCCTTCAATGTTATAATGCGCCCGTCTTTGCCCTCATTGGCGCATATCTTGGTTTCCACGGAGGAGCATGAAAAGGCGGTTGCGCCTCATCCTCGGCCTGGTGATCAGTTTGGTCTTCCTGTACCTGGCTATGCGCGGCATCTCTTGGCGCGAGCTATGGGAACTGTTCCGCCAGGCCAACTACCTTTACCTGATCCCTGCTTTCTTCCTGCTCATCCTCATCAACTGGGTGCGCGCCTATCGCTGGCGCTTGCTTATGTATCCCCATGGCCATCTTCCCCTACTGCGGGTCTTTCATATCGTCAACATCGGTTACGCTTTCAACAACGTGTTTCCCGCCAAAGCGGGAGAAATCGTGCGCGCTTACCTGGTGGGGCGCGTGATCCCCGGCGGGATCGGCCAGGCGTTATCCACCCTGTTGATCGAGCGGCTGCTGGATGTCTTGTCGGTCGTCGTGCTCCTGGTGATCCTAATTCCCTTTGTGCGCCTGCCCGAGGCGGTGGCCAAGGGGGGGCTGGTCTTTGGCGTGGCAGCGATCGCGGGGACGATCGTGCTTTTGATCCTCTCGCGTTTTGGCGATAAGGGTGTGGAATGGGTCTGGCGCTTCGTGGGGCGCATCCCCTTGATCGGGCATCCCAAGGTCAAGACGGCCCTGCGTAATTTGCTGGAGGGTTTTGGCGTCTTGAGGGTGCGCCGACTGCTTCCCGGCATATTTCTCAGCTCGGCCTTGGTGTGGTTGGGCTATGCCACTTTCAATTACTTGCTTATGGCCGTCTTTAGGATGGCCGAGCTGTCCTTCCTGGCTGCGGCCCTGGTACTATGCGCTACGGGCTTGAGCATGGTCGTGCCTTCCACGGCGGGGGCCATGGGGGTCTTTGAGTGGGCAGCTGTGCAGGCCCTGGCCGTCTATAGCGTGGGAGAGAGTCGGGCCTTTGGCTATGCTTTTGGCCTGCACGCTTTCACCAATGTCACCCTGATCCTCTTCGGCCTGGTTGGGCTTCTCGCCGAGGGCCTGAGCTACGAGGGCCTGCGCAAAGAGGCCCTGCAGGGCGCTGGTTCCCCCTCTCCTGCGGACGTTTCGCAATCCTGAATGCCACGGAGATGCGATGAAGATCCTCACAGTGCTGACGTATTATTATCCCCATTGGACCGGCTTGACGGCTTATGCTCGGCGCATCGCCGAGGGCTTGGCTGCCAGGGGGCATCAGGTAACCGTAGTGACCTCCCGCTTTCGCCGCGATTTGCCCCTTGAAGAGGAGCATCGCGGTGTGCACATCGTGCGTTTACCCTCCGCCTTTCGCTTGAGCCGTGGGCAGGTGATGCCCAGCTTTATCCCGGTGGTCGATCGCCTGGTGCGCGAGTACGATGTGGTTCAAGTGCACACGCCGATGTTGGAAACCTGGTTGGTGGGCATGCTGGCCCATCGCGCGGGCAAAAAGATGTTGATGACCCATCACGGCGATCTGGTGATGCCCTCGGGCTTGTGGGATCGTTTCGTGCAGCTGACAGTCGGCTTCATGCAAGATAGGGGGGCAGAGATCGCGGATGTGATCAGTATTCATAGCCAAGACTATGCCGATCAATCGGATTACCTTCGCCCTCACCGGCGAAAGGTTGTGGCCATCTATCCCCCGGTGGAGATCCCTCGGCCCAATCCGGAGGCAGTGGCCTCCTGGCGCAATGAGTTGGGGTTGGATAAGGCCAAGTTGGTGGGCTTTGCCGGCCGTTTTGTGGAGGAGAAGGGCTTTGACTACCTCCTTAAGGCCATCCCGTTGGTCTTGGGATGCATGCCCAACGTGAAATTCGTCTATGCTGGCGATCATCGGGTGGCCTATGAGCGCTTCTTTGAGCGTTGGCAACATTTGGTGGAGGCCAATCGTGAGCACTTGGTCATGCTGGGTTTGATCACCGACCCCCAGAAGCTGGCCAACTTTTACGCTATGTGTGACGTATTCGCCCTGCCAAGCCGCACGGATTGTTTCCCTAGCGTGCAGATTGAGGCCATGCTTTGCGGGACGCCCGTCGTGGCCACCAACATCCCCGGCGCGAGGGAAGTGGTGAGGGTTACACAGCAAGGGCTGTTGGTCGAGCCGCGCAACGAGCGGGCCTTGGCCGACGGCCTTTTACAAGTTCTGCGAGAGCGCGAAAAATACCTGGTGCCCCAGGAGCGCATTCGCGCCATCTTTGACCCCAACAAGTCCATCGCGGCCTATGAGCGCCTCTTGCAGAGTATGGTGTAGGAGGGCCTGAAGGGCCAGGAGCTGGGCGAGCCATGCGGTACTCGTCGCTGAACCGGGAGCAAGCGAACAGGCTGGATACCCTCTTGCGCAACGAGTCAGACGTGGCCTATAAGCGTCGCGTGCGCACCATGCTCTCTTACCTAGAGCTTGAACCTGGGCAGACACTCCTGGATTGTGGTTGTGGGATGGGCTTTTACCTGTTGGTCCTCTCCGAACTTTTCCCGGTGCGATTGTATGGCTTGGACTATGAGGAAAAGGCCCTGCGCTACGCCCAAGCTCACCTTGCCGGGCGGGGTATCGCCCTCCTGCGGGGGGATATCCATCACCTGAGCTTTGCTGCGGAGAGCTTTGACCGAGTGTTGATGTCCGAGGTGTTGGAACACCTCAAGGACGACGGTGCGGCGCTGCGAGAGGTCTGGCGGGTGATGAAGCCGGGGGGTATACTGGCCGTGACGGTGCCCCACCGACACTATCCCTACTGGTATGATCCGATTAATCGCTTGGCCGAGGGCCTCTGGGGGCAGCCGATACGCCGTGGGCCGTTTGCGGGCATCTGGGCTAACCACGAGCGGCTCTACGAGCCTCAAGAGGTCCGGGAGGTAGTGGAGCGTGCCGGGTTCGTGGTTGAGCGCCTAGAGGAGCTGACTCACTATTGCTTCCCCGGCACCCAAACCCTCGTCTATACGATTGGCAAGGGCCTCATCGAACACAACCTCTTGCCCGAGTTCATCAGTAAATCCACGCACCGCTTCCGCGGCGCGGAGAACAGCCGAGGCTGGTTTCAAACCCGCCCCTACCTGAACCCGATCAATTGGGT
>DAOTVR010000404.1:0-4449 GCA_034436315.1 Anaerolineae bacterium | reverse complement strand
TGACGGGCTCCTGGGCACGGTCTATCGTTATGTGGAGACGCTCACGAGCTGGAACCCCGGCTTGGGCGATGCCGAAGCCCTGGCCGTGGTCAAGGCCCTCTTTGGCCTCTCGCTGCCCGGCGTGTGTAGCCGCAGCGACCTGGAAAGCGCCCTCACCGCCGAGTTCTGCCAGGAGGTCGTCGCCCAAGAGACCAGGCGCCCCCTGGCCGTGGTGGACGATCCCCAGCGCATCGTGCCCTGGGTGGACGCCGGGCGCTTCCCCCACGACGGCGACCCCATGTCGGCGGGGGATTTGCGGCGGGTGCTCCTGGCGGCCCAGGAGGCCGGCCTGCAGCGCTTCCTGTATCATCATGCCGGCAACTTGACCGCCGGGGAGTGGGCGGTGATGAGCGAGCTCTGCGGGAAGCCCTGGCGGCCGCTGGAAAGCGCCTATCGGCCGCCCGATATGCTGGTCTTGTAAGTTCTCAGGGCAACCACCGAGGCGTAAGCCATAGATGGAGGACCGGACATGGATCGGCTCCTGAGCGAGATAAACGAACAACCTCAGGTCTTGCAACGACTTCTGGATCTGGAATACCCCTCTATCCGCGAGATCGCCGCGGATCTTGGCCGCCGCGAGATCCATTGGGTGCTGATCGCCGGCAGGGGCACCTCCGACAACGCGGCCACCTACGCGAAATACCTGTTCGGCGCCGTCAACCGCCTGCCCGTCGCCCTGGCGGCGCCCTCGCTCTACACGATCTACGGCACGCCGCCGCGCTTGCGCAACGCCCTGGCCCTAGCCATCTCCCAATCGGGCATGTCACCCGACATCGTCGCCGTGATGGAGGAGGCGCGGGCCCAAGGCATGCCCACCGTGGCCATCACCAATGCCCCGGACTCTCGCCTGGCCCGCACGGTGGAGCGGATCATCCTCTGCCACGCCGGCGAGGAGCAAAGCGTCGCGGCCACTAAAACCTATACGGCCGAGCTACTGGCCTTGGCCTTGCTCGCGGTCGCGTTAGGCTCCGATGGGGAACGGCTCAAGCAACTGCAGGCCTTGCCGGAAACGGTGGCCGCGATCCTGGCCGGCCGAGAGCAGGTGTTTCAGCGCGCCGAGCGCTACCGCTATATGGAACACTGTGCGGTTATCGGCCGCGGTTACAACTATGCGACGGCCTCCGAGTTCGCCCTCAAGCTAAAAGAGCTGACCTATGTGGGGGCTAATCCCTACTCCTCGGCCGACTTTAGGCATGGCCCCATCGCAGCCATCAGCCCCGGCTTCCCCGTGTTTCTCATCGCACCGGGGGGCCAAAGTTACCCGGAGCTATTCCAACTGGCCGAGGAGCTGCGCCAACTTCAGGCGGAACTGATCGTCGTCTCCGAACGCGAGGAGGTCCTCTCCCTGGCTCAGTCGCCGCTCCGCTTGCCGCTTAGCACCGAGGAGTGGCTATCGCCGATAACCGCCATCGTGCCCGGGCAGTTGTTCAGCTACGCTCTCGCCCGCTTCAAGGGACTGGATCCCGACCGCCCCCGTGGCTTGCGCAAAGTGACGGAGACGTTTTAAGCTTCGCGGAGGCAAGGGTGACGATGGCCGGCAAGGCGCGTAGGAAACCCTCCTTGAATCGCGCAAAAAGCTCCACTATAATGGCATGGTGTAAACGTAACCGCGATGATCCTATGATCGTTGCCGAATAGCAGCAAGAAAGGAGGCCTCGTGAGAAGAAGGTTCAAGGCATTAAGGTTGGTCGCCTCGCTTTACAAGGTGCTTGCTTGGGTAGCCCTTGTCGGCGGGATCCTATTGGCCGTCATCGTGGTGATCATCGGCAGCCTTGTCGGGAACGTTGGCCGCCCAAGCCCCCTCCTGCGCGATCTGCCTTTCGTCGGCCGGGTGACGGGGTTGCTTCCCGGGCTGGCCATGGGGATCATCACCCTTCTGGGCGCGCTGATCTACTTTGTGTTCCTCTACGCCGCCGGCGAGATCATTGAGGTGGTGTTAGCCATTGAGGAGAACACCCGCGAGACCGCCTTCTACTTGCGCGGCGAAGGGGCCTTGCCCCCTCAAGGGGGATGAGGGCTGAGGGTTAGCTACCGTCTGCCAGCAAGGCGGGGCTTGCAGATGATCTCCAGGACCCTTAGGTCGAAGAAATCCTGAGCGTGAGCGGCGAGGAGGACTGCCGCAGTATCTGCACCCCTGCCCGTCCCGCCGATAGCGATCACTTCCTGACCCGCAGGGACCAAACCGGCATCTGTCGCCATCACGGTGATCTCGCAAGCCACCTTGATCCCCTCGCAAAAGTTGCGCAGCACAAAGGCGACGACCTCGTCCAGTTGATATGTGCCCAACTTGCGCCGCACCGCACGGGCGAACCCGCCCAGGGCGTGCGTGCAGGTGAGGATCTGCCCGCCGGCCTGCTCAATGAGCGCGCGGTTCTCAGGCAAAAACTCCTGTTCGTTAGGGGCGCCGAACCCCGTGGAATGGGTAACGACCACCAGCCGATAGCCCTTCAAGATCTCGGCGGCCTGTACCCCTGTCCTGCCCGAGACCGAGGCTACGATAATGTGCTGGATACCCAGCTCCTCGGCCCTTTCCTTGGCCAATTCAAGTGTGCGCCGAGTGTTTTGGGGGCCAACGGCCTCAAAATAGACACAGCGAGTCTCCCGATCAGGCATAGAAACCTCCTTTGGAACGATGATCGGTGTGATCAACGATCGGTCACATCAACCGTCAGCTCCGCATCGCACGTCCCTTGGCGTCTAGCCTCCAGGAGGCTGATCTCGTAGCGCTCAACGGCGCGGTAGATGTGGCGCTTGACGTGATGTACATCGCTTTCTATCTCTCGCAACAACCGCTTGATCACGTTGCGGCGCGAACGCAGGCCTTCGGGGCAAGGCTCGCCGGCGATGGGGAAACCGCTGGCCTGGACAAAGGGCACGATATCCCGCTCCTCAACAAAGGCCAGGGGACGAATCACCACGAACTGTCCCCCGAAAAAAGACATCTTGGGGGCCATGCGTTGGATGCGCGCATTGTAAAAGAGGTTCATGAGCGTCGTCTCTGCGATATCGTCTGCATGATGGCCGAAGGCCAGCTTATTACACCCCAAGCGACCGGCCATCTGAAAAAGCGCCTTGCGTCGCAACCAAGCACACCGAAAACACCGACTCACCGTCGTCGTGCGCGCAAGCTCCTCGGCGATATGGATCTCCTCGCATATCAACGGGATGTGCTGCGCCTCGCACCAGGCTCGCAGCCAAGCCTCCGAGACGGTCTGCCCACAATGAAAATCGGTGCGCACGGTGCCGGCGAGGAGTTGGTAATGTTCGGGGGCGCTCTGCGCCCGCCGATGCAGCAAATCCAACAGCGTCAGGCTGTCCTTGCCGCCGGAGACGGCGACCAACACGCGATCGCCATCGGCCAACATGCGATAGTAGCGTATCGCCTTATTGACCGCCTTGAGCAAGTAATAGGCTAATTTGTCGGCGCGAACGCCATCGCGCTGCGGCGCGAAAACGAGCGCAAGTTGACCTTCGGTGTTTGCCATGCTATAATGATAAGTAAATTGCTCAAGAAGCTGAAAAAGCGATTACGCCCTTTGATCCCTCGGATACCAGATGTGAAGCGCACACCATGAAGATCTCAACCAAGGGTGAATACGGCCTTCGGGCCTTATTGGAGCTGGCCCAGCGTTTCGGCGACGGCTACATCCAGAGCACAGAGATCGCCGCCGCCCGCGACATCCCCGAGAACTATCTCCATCAGTTGCTGATCACCCTGCGCAAGGCCAGCCTCATCCGCAGCCGACGCGGTCCTCAAGGGGGGCATATGCTGGCCCGCCCTCCCGAACATATCTCCCTGGCCGAAGCCCTTACCGCCCTAGAAGGCCCCCTGGCAGTGACCTCCTGTGCTCAAGGTGAGCTGAGCAGCGCATGTGCTTTCAGCGAACAATGCGCCATCCGCGACGTCTGGCAGCACATGACCCAAGTAACCGAAGATATCCTCGCCCAGACCAACCTGGCCGACTTGGCCCGCAGCGAGCGCGAGAAACGCTCGGCCGTGGCGAAGAGACCCTAAAAACCTATCCGCTCGCCTCGCGTGCTGAACGGCCAGACGCTCAAGGAGACCATCCCGGCGCCGAGCGCCTATCTCCCATAGTATACAGGCTTCCCTCAAGTTTGCCCAACTCCTTTACCGGCCCTTCAGGGGACAAAATATATCGCGGCATCTTACCTCGCCTTACCCTAAGGCCCAGGGACGATGCCGCGATGAAGGTGCCACCCGCATAATTGACCTATACGCTCGCCCGCTCACAAGCTGCCCTTAGGCGGGCGCCGGAGCCCACGTCAGCCCTGCGATTTGGCCGCGGACATCTTGGCTATCTCTTCCTCGCGCAACATGCGCCGCAGGATCTTGCCCACCATGCTCTTGGGGAGCTCTTTGCGGAACTCTACGTCGGTGGGCACCTTGAA
>DAOTVR010000403.1:0-2236 GCA_034436315.1 Anaerolineae bacterium | reverse complement strand
CTCATGTGCTTTCCTCCTCCCTATCACTGGGGATCAAGCGAATGGTCGCCAGAGAAAACGGCCTCAAAGTGACTCTCACAGCCCACCCGCTACAGGGCAGGGGATGGCGGTCCTCCTCAACGAGGTTGGTCTCATAAGCTTCAAGGAGGGAGAAGCGAGGTAGGATCACCACTGCTTCAACTTCCTTGCCCTCGGCCTCCAGCAGCCTGAGGATGTGGCCTCGGCTATCCTCGGCCCTCTTGAAAGTGAGCAGGAGAACACTCTCCGGCTGCACCTGGCAGAATGAGGCCATGGGGGGCCAATCCCCCGGATGGGGGCCCTTCATCCAGACTGTAACCGGCGGGTTGGCCACGCTCCAGCCGAATCCCCTGGCTCTTCCCTCCCGCCAATCGCCCTGATGGGCGCTGAAGGCGTAACGCACCAGGAACTCGCCCGGGTGGATGTTAACGAAGTTGGTGCGGAAGTTGTTATAGCTCACCAAGGAATAGAGGTGCCCCCGCTTTAGCTCTCCGGGCCGCAGGAAGGGATGCCCATAGCCCGGTGGCCTCACCCCGTGATGCGCGCCGGAGACATAGCCGGGCCAAAGGCCGCCGAACTCCACCATCGGCGCATCCAAGGGCGCCCAGACGATGCCCCAGTCTCGGTTGAAAACGTCGGCCCAATGCTGCACGGCGTAGTAATCGGTGTTGGAGCCAGGCCATTGGTCGCGAAGCGGTTCAATGACCGCGTTGGGGGCCTCAAAGCGGAATCGTGGAGCCTCAACCGCGAAGGGGAAGGCGAAGTAGAGCTCGCGCATGGGGGTGGAATCTCGGAGGATGCGCGCGGCGAAATCTATGCGTTTCAGGGCATGATAAAGGGTGATCTCCCCGCTCACGCGCGGACAGCAGGAGGCCTCGCCCTTAAAGCTCAGCGTGGTGTAAACGGGGCCGGCCTCGTTCACGGAGATGCCCGTGATGCGCAGTGTCTCCTCCTCGCCGCTCTCGGACGACCTGACGATCATCTGCCCCAAGCCGTGCCGGGCGGCGCGGTCGATCAGCTCGCGGTCCAGCTCTTTATCCCACAAGCTGAGCAAGGTGCCACTTTGAGGGTCCCAGCGTAGCCTGAAAAAGCGATTCTCCACGGCCTCGTTACTGGCCATGGAGTCGCTGGCGAACTCCGGCCACTCTTTGCAGGGCACGATCCGGTAGGTCTTGTAGCCCATGGCCGGGATTCCCTCGGCCAGGAAGACGAGGTCATAGAGATGGCCTGGGTCCACCTTACCCAGGGCAACGCGCTCTGCTGCCCACGGTTGGGCCGCCTGGGGATCGCTCAGCCGGGCCACCTGGTAGGGCATGCGCCGGCCCGTGGCCACGTCCCAAAGCTCAAAGGGCCGTTCCAAAAACGAGGATGGCGGGACGACGAGCCGCCTGCCCACGGCCCCGCCAGAGAGCCAGAGCGGCCAGGGGGTTTCTGCGTCCGGCTCTTTCCAGAACATGGGCGAGCTACAAGGCTGCCAGGGGTGCAGGGGGGCGCGCACGATCTCGCTGCGTTCCTGAGCCAGGGGGTTAAACACCGTGAGGTAATAGCCCTCCTCCGGATAGGCGACGCGCTCGGCGAGCCTGTTGCTCGCCTTGACGATGATGTCGTAGGTCAGGGCGGCGGCCTTGTAGGCAAAGCCGCCCTTCTCGCTCCAAGAGCCATCCTGCGCCGGGCCACCAGGGTGGGCCATGCCCCAACAGTGTTCATCGTAGTAAAGGGCCTGGCGATAGGCTTCATCCAGTATGGCTTGGGGATACTCGTATCCGGCGAGGAGAGAGGCGATGGCAGCCAGCTTCTCCGCCGTGAGTAGCCCATCGTGGGTGTTGCGGTTAAGGGCCGTCTCCTTAGGGGTGCAGGTCGCCGCCGCGCAATAGTCGGTTCCGGGGACGTCCCCACGCAACGTCTTCAGGGTGTTGCCCCAGCGCCGCTCAAAGGCTCGCAGGAAGAGGGCGTTGGTGGCATTGATCAGCCGGGGATAAGCCCAGCGGCGGTTCCACTCTCGCGCCAGGTGCGCATAGCGCAAGGTGGGCGGGGCGTTATCGCGATGGCCTCCGCGGAGCGTGTAGCTCACCATGTCATAGGGGTAACCCTGGAGCTCCAGGTCGCGCAGCATCCCCGGCAGTTCACTCAGGGCCTGTTGGAGGTCATAAGGCTGCCACTCGTTGCCATGCAGGTCAGACCAGAGGAGCACCCGCGCGCCATCCGGCCCTTCCCACCA
>DAOTVR010000402.1:0-1541 GCA_034436315.1 Anaerolineae bacterium | reverse complement strand
AGGCGGATGGGGTGCGCCAGGGCCTTCATCAACTCGGCTTGCTGCTCGTATCCGTCCACTGTATAACCCGCCCGGCAAAACATTCAACTTGTTGAATATAATAGCACACTTTCGCCGTTTGTCAAGCACAGTTTTTCTGTCTTTCTGCTCCGATCTTCGCACCCCTCGCGGCTGATCCCGAGATTTGACAAGATGAATGAAGCGGAGATAATTCAATACATGTTGAATCACTCTCGTCTCAAGGAAGAGGCGTTAAGCCTAGATGAGGCGCGCTTGGCCAGGAAGGACCTGGCCAGAATCCTCAGGGCGCTCAGTGATCCCACGCGCCTGGCGGTCTTTGACCTGCTCATGGAGGGCGTGCAGTGCAATTGCGAGATCGCCGAGCGGCTGGGCTTGTCGCTCAGCCTCATCTCGCTCCATCTCAGCGTCTTACGCCGGGTTGGCCTGGTTGAGGCCGAACACGATCCTGAGGACGCGCGATGGATCTATTACTCTGTGAATCGTGTGACGCTCCAGAGGCTGCGGCGCGAGATACAACAGCTCCTGGACCCGCGGCGCATTCAGCCGCGCCAACCCTCCTGTGGCCCCCAAAAGTGCAAGGCCGCTTGCTGAAGGCCGCAAGGAGCGATGGGGATGGCGTTTTTTTGCGGGAATGATTCAACATATATTGAACTATTTGGAGGTGCCTATCGGATCGAGCCCCATACGTCCTAACCGCATCCATCATCACATTCTATTGAAGGAGATCGAATTACACATGGTCGCAGGACATGAATCTACGCTTCGGGATAACCCCACCTTAGGTTGGTTTGAAAAGTACATCTACCTCTGGATCGTCGTCGCCGGCGTGGGCGGGCTGCTCATCGGCAAGGCGCTGCCCAATGTGGGCGCCGCCCTTGAGGGCCTGAACTGGCAGGGCGTCTCCCTGCCGCTGGTGATCGCCATGTTCTTTGTCATGTTCCCGCCAATGGCCCGCGTCCGGTTGGGGGAGCTCAAACATGCGGCGCGTAACGTGCGCCCCACGATCGTGACCCTCACGGCCAACTGGCTCATCGCCCCGGCGTTGATGTGGCTGCTGGCGCGGACTTTCGTGCCCGAGCCAGAGTACCGCGCGGGACTGATCCTGTTGGGGCTGGCTCCCTGCACGGCGATGGTGCTCTTTTGGATCTATTTCGCGCGCGGGAACCTCGTGCAGGGCGTCATGGTTACGGCGATCAACGCCGTCTCCACGCTCATCCTCTATAGCCCATTGGGCACCTTTTACCTGGGGGTCGGCGGGGTGCCCGTGCCCTTTATGCTCATCTTGCTGAGCTCGGTGCTCTTTGTGGGGCTGCCCCTTCTGGCCGGGCAGCTCTCGCGCCGCTGGCTGACGCGGGCCAAGGGAACAGAGTGGTTCGAGAAGCGTTTCCTGGAGGTGATGGGCCATATCAGCGCGGTGGCCCTTTTGGCCACGATGGTGATCATGTTCTCGCTTCAGGGGCAGGTGATCCTAGATAAGCCCCTGTTAGTGCTGCGGTTGATGGTGCCCAACCTGATCCACT
>DAOTVR010000401.1:0-3935 GCA_034436315.1 Anaerolineae bacterium | reverse complement strand
GGCTGCTCCAACTCCGCCGCCAGATCCACGGTGTCCTTGAGGCGCTGCATGTTCTTGCGATTGACCTCAGGATCGTCGGCACAGAGAGACGTGTGCCCGGCGACGCCGGTAAGCACCAGGCCATACTGTTTGAGGAGCTGCCGAATCTGCTTGCGCTTGGCCACGTCTAAGCTGTAGAGATCGGTGCTCCAGCCAGGGGTGACGGCCAGTTCAACCCCTGTATACCCCAGATCGGCGATCTCCGCCAGAGCCTTCTCAACAGGCACTTGGGGCATCCCCCACGTGCTATATCCGATACGCATAAAGCCTCCACTTGATTAGTATTACCACCAGGACACCAAGGCACTAAATTCTCGTGTCTTGGCATCCTTGGTTCATCATGCCCTTTTGCAGCAAATTCTGCCTTTATTTACCCATAAGGCCGAACAGCCCGCACGCGTTCTCATAGGTGATTTTTCTCAAGGCCGCCTCAGGGATACCCCGAGCACGCAGACCGGCGATCAGCTCCGCATAGGAGCGCCTAGGACGCGCTCTGGCGGGCGTACGCCCCACCTCAAAGCCCTCGGCCGCATCGGAGCCGAAAAGGATCTTGCCGGCTCCTAGGGCATCCACGCCGACCTCCACCATCAGAGGATCCACATAGGTCGTATCCAGGTAAACGTTCTCATAGCGCTTGGCCAGAGGGATAGCCCCCAAGCGCAGATGCGCCAAGATCAGGACGACGTCGGGATAAGCCCTAATCAGTGGCTCGTAACAGGCTGCGGACATCGGCGTGCCATCCGCATCCGCGTGGGTGAGGATGGGCCAATGGTGCTCGCGGGCGCATTGAAAGACCTCGTCCAACGCCTCGCGCTCCACCGCATAGTGATCCAAAACCGGATGGATCTTGATCCCATAAAAGCCGTAGCGCGCGGCCCGCTCAGCGTCGCTCCGCCAGGCGGGGTCGCGGGGGTTAATCCAGAGCATCCCTCCCAGGCGGTCTCCGTGACGCGCTACCATATCCAAGGCTTCATCGGTGCCGTAGGTCTGGCTGATAGTGCTCGTGGAAGCGGAGGAGACGAGCATAAAGGCTGCGCCCTCATGATCCAAGATATAACAAAGGTCCTCAGCGGTGAAGGCATCATGCAGCGCGCCGGGGAGGTGCCCGATGTGCGTGTGGCAATCGATCAGCGGAATGTCAATGCGTGCCATTTACAAAGTCTCCTCATCAACAGGCTCCGAGGCCCAGCCACGTTCCCTGAGGGCGGCGATAAGTGGCGGGTGATCCTCCAGAAACTGGTCTATTTTGTCCAGGATCTTGAGATGATAGGGACAGCGCTGCTCACACAACCCGCAACGGGTGCACTTTTGCACCGCAGCCAGACGCGCACTAAAGTGTCGCTCCAGGCCCTTCCGGGCCCCCGGAGCCCAGGGATAATCCAGGAAGGCTTGCAGGCCCATGTTCAGGTAATGATTGTACCAGACATCGTGGTGGATCATCCAGGAGATGGGCAAGCCTCCCTCACAGGGCTGACAAATCTCGTCACAGATGCGACATACCTGGTTATCTAATTTTTGGCGCCAACGTTCCACCTCGGCTTCTTCCTGAGGGGACAGGGCCACAGGGTCACGCTCAACGATGGCCACATCGCGCTCCAACTGTTCAAGGGAGCTCATCCCGGGCACCATGGTGTGAATGGGTTGGTTCATCAGCCAGGGAAGCCCGATCTCCGCGGGGATCATGCCCACGGACAGGGGCTTCATCACCACCAAGCCTACGTCCCACTTTTTGGCCACAGGGATGAGGACTTCCAACGCCTCGCGGCGCACGATGTTCAGGGGGAAAATGACCACATCCACTAACCCGGTTTCAATCCCGGCCGCGAGCACGCTTAGATCGCCGTGGGCTGCCATGCCGATGAAACGGACCTTGCCGACATCCCGCGCCTTGATCGCCCCCTCAAAGGACCCCCCTGGAGCAAGGTGCTCCTGAAGCATCTGGTGACTGTAGGTACGCAACAGGAAAACGTCCAAATAATCGGTTTGTAATTCCCTCAAATCCTCATCCACGCGACGCAATACCCCTGCCGCGCCCGTCTCGCGGGTCTTGGTGGCCACCACACAACGCTCGCGATGGCGCTTCAGCGTAGGGCTCAGCTTGACGTTGCTATCCCCGTAGCGGCCATCAAAGTAGTTGATCCCCAGCTCAAAAGCGCGCTCATATAGGCGAATGCCCAAGCCGCGCTCAATCACCGAAAGATAGCCGCCTCCCACTCCCAGGACCGAGACTTGCAGGCCGGTCCGGCCCAAACGACGATACTCCATGCAACGTAATCCCTTTCGCGAAGGGTATTCTGACTGCCAAAAGGCCAAAACACGAGAACTTCAAACGTTGAACTCCTAGATCTTCAAGTGCTCGTTGATCTCCTGTTGGTAAGCCGAGACCTGCTCCGCCTCCACCTCGGCGACGGTTACCGGCCGGTTGAGGACACTGGACTCCAGAGCCGCGTAAACGGTGGCCAACGCCTTGCGGCCCACATAGGCATCCACCTCAGGGGCCTTTCCGGTGAGAACGCATTCGGCGAATTCATGGTACTCAATCGCCAGAAGCTTGCGATCCGCCGCCGGGAAATCCATAGAATACGATGCCAGGCGCTCGGCGCCGAAAAGCTGCGTGGTGATCGCGTCCAGGTGGAACTCGGGCACTAGGTCCAAGACGGCCTCACCCTGCACCTCGCCCAGGCCGTCTAGATGCAGCGTCGGCCCAACGCCATTGCGCGACCCACCCGGCCTGAGCGAGCCCTTACTGCCATAGATAACTTGTCGCCCGAAACCCTCGCCATGGGCGGCGTTGAACATCGTCCACTGCCCCAGCACGCCGTTCTCAAAAGTCAGTAGCGAGATAAGCGCGTCCTCGGCCGTGGCTTGGATTTGTTCGGGCACCTCACTGTACCAGTGCGCATAAAAGGGCGAGACACCCCCGCCTCCCGCTTGAGGCTTATAGCGAATGGGCTCGTAAAGCCTCCCTTTGCCGTAGACTTCGCCCACGGGGCCCAGATAGTACTGCATGATATCCGCATTGTGCACGCCGGCATCAACCAAAATCCCGCCCACGTGTTTGTAATGCCGCCAGGGCAGGATGATGATCTGGTTGCCCCCGCCAGCGCTGATATCAAACAGCGCATAAGGTTGGCCGACGACGCCTTCATCCAACAGTGCTTTCACCAAGCGATTCATGGGGTCGCGGCGATAGTTCTCGGCCACGCTGAGCACCTTGCCGCTGCGCTTCCAAGCTTCAATGATCAAATTACAGCCGCGGATCGTCAGCGCCAGGGGCTTCTCGCAGAGCACGTGCAACCCCAGTTCCAGGGCAGCGGGGGCAACGCGATGGTGAGACCCCGAGTCGGTGGTGATGTCCACTGCATCTAGATAGGGCAAGGCAGCGACCATGGCTTCCAGATCCTTGAATACCAGGGGGCGCTTTCCTAGGAGCTTCTCCGCCTGATCGGCGAGGTACTCGGCGTTATCCAGACGCAAATCGCAGGCGGCCACCAGTTCCACGTTACACATCCCCGAGGCGCGAAGCTCATTCAGCCCCAGAAGGTGCCGTCCTCCCATCCCTCCGCAGCCGACGATCGCTAACTGAATCTTCTCCATGGATCACCCTCTCCCACGCGAGATAGCTTAGGTAACACGAAAGGCTATCTTAGCCACTACAAGGCCGCAAGTCAAAAGCGACCTCCTTCTCCCCTTGGACAACGAGCCCCCACGGGATTACAATATCCTTTGAGGGTCACGAAGGTTTGCAATATAGGGAATGAGCGCATGATCCCAAGCGGCCAATCCATCCTCATTCGCGTGGATCAACGCGAGGTGGGCAGCGGGGTCCCGGAACACCTGGCGACTCTAGAGGGCATTATCCTGCACATCGAGCGGCTTGATGTGGCCGACTATGT